>NZ_CP136241.1:4028492-4338376 GCF_046529725.1 Methanosarcina hadiensis
TCTGCAAGAAACAGGCTTCCAGGAAAGGTGATTGAAGTAGAGAAGAGCGGGCTCGTCTCGAAGCTTACAATCGAAATTGAACCTTCAATTTTGACATCGGTAGTTACGGAAGAAGCAGTCGAAAAGCTGGATATAAAGCCCGGAGACCGGGTTTATGCAGTTATAAAATCCACTGAAGTAATGGTTGCAAAAGATGTCGGTGAAAAAGAGTCTTCAAATCCAGGTTCAAAAAAGTCTGATCTCGCAGACTGATACTATTTTAGGTTCAGTGTATGTTTGAGATCTCTATATTCCAGCTGCAAAAAAAGGGATAATATGTGCCTGTAAGAATACAGCACAGGCACATTTGCTCTCAGGTTGGTAGTTTAATAACTGCCAGTTTATTTTTAATGCTGTTTTTTCCTGAAAAGAACGAGGCATGCTGCAAGGATCATTGCAATACCTGCACCTATCATCCCATATCCTGGAAGAGATTCTTCTGCTTCCAGAACTTCTGTGTTGATTTTTACCGTATCTGAAATCTGGTCGTGCCCGTCTGCGTCTTCATATAGAATCTCACTGCTCAGTGAGTACAGCTTTGGAGTTGCAGTTTCATCCACATCCATATCAAAAATAGCAACAGCTTCTTCTCCAGGGTTCAAAGTCCCGAGATAAGCCTGGTCATCGGTTGTACTGAAAGGATCAGCTGCACTGAGCCTAACGGTTGCATCCTTTGCAGGTTCTTCTCCTGTGTTTTTGTATGTGACGCGGAGCATTCCGCCTTTATCAGGATAAAGGTCGCCTGTTACATTTGTGACTGCAAAATAAGGTTCCTCTTTGACTTTTATGTATATGGTTTGAGTCTGAGTCTTATTTTCGTACCAGATGCCTACGTCCTTATTTCTCACAGTGCCTGTGGCAGTGTCATATTCATCTCCTCCAAGCTGAACATTGTTCTGGTACTGGTATGCAAGTTCAAGAGTCAGAGGGTATGTGCCTGCAGAAGCGTTTTTATTGATCTCTACAGTGAACTTTGTAGGGCTTGAGCTCTGTTTTCCCTGTTTGAGGGTACCCGCTTGCTGGGCTCCGGATTTGACCTTAATATTTGGATCATCAGATTTGAGGGCTGCAAGAATGCCTACTGCTGTTGTAACCTGCGACTCATACTGCATTTCCGTCTGCTGGAGCACAAGATCCAGTGATTCCCCAAATCTTACGTTCTTATCAGCCTCAAAGCCTGTGATTGTGCCCTTGTTCATCATTTCGATATTAAGGGTTACAGTATCTCCTCTGGAATACTGGTTATCTCCAATAAGCGTTGCATTAAGGTCAGGGCTTCCATATACGTTGTAATAATTCTCGCTGATGTCGAAATTTCTTGGGAAAGCAGCCTGTGCCGGCAGGACTGCAGAGCAAAGGATCAGAAGGGCTGTAATAGTAGCAAATAATCCATTTTTATTCATTTTCATCACCTGATGCATTCTCTTTGCTTGATGCACTCTCTTTGCTTGATGCACTCTCTTTGCTTGATGCATTCTCTTTGCTTGATGCACTCTCTTTGCTTGATGCACTCTCTTTGCTTGATGCACTCTCTTTGCTTGATGCATTTCTATCATTCTTGTTTCTTTTCCGGTGCATATTCATGATCTGGTAAAGGGCGATAACGATAATTAGTATGATTGCTATGCCTGTTATGCTGAATTTTTTCTCTGTAGCTTCAAGTGGTATACTCACCTTCATGCTTTCTGAAAATGAGGTTTCTCCGTCTTCATCTACGTATTTTATTTCACTGTTGATTCCGTAATTTTTTACAAGGGCTTCCTGGTCTGCCGAAATCTTAAAACTTGCAGTTTTTTCTTCACCCGGACCAATATCCCCAAGCCTTACAATGGACTTCTCGGTACTCAGGGGACTCATAATAATTATTCGAGCCAGGGCGTCTCTTGCTACTTCTTCCCTTGTGTTTTTATAGGTAACATTAATGAGTTTGCTTTCTCCCTGCACAAGGCTTCCGGAGACATTGGTTACTTCGAATTTTGGTCCGCTTTTTACGGAAATGGGTATTCTGAGGATTTCATTCTTCTTTTCATATTCTCTCGAATATTCCACACCTGTAATTCCGAAATTTACTGCATCCGCAGTTACGGTTTTGACGTTTTTCTGGTATTGATAACTCACAGGCAGGAGAAGTTCATAATCTCCGGCAGGTGTATCGCTATTTATTTTTATGGTGTAACTCAGGGTTTCTGTATCCCCTGTTTCAAGTTCTGCCACGCTCCGGAGACTGGCTGTTGGCTCTACCTCAATATATTTAGTTCTCGATTGGAGGGCAGCCTCAATATCTTTTGCCGTTGTGACTTCTTTTTCTTCTTCCATTTCTGCCAGTGCAATTGTTTCCTCAGTGGAGTCGTTAATTCTTCTCTGGTTTGCATTCAGCCTCTTAAAGCCGTCTATTACTCCGGTGTTTGCAATTTTTACCTTAAGGTCTATTGTTTCTCCCCTTTTTAATTCGGGATCTCCTGTGACTGATGCCTTTATAACCGGCTCTCCATAACTTTTGTAGTAGTCTACCGTAAGGCCCTTATCCAGAACAAGGAAATTCGTTTCATCGTCGTTCCCGAGGGCTGGAAATGCAGTCACTGATACAATTAATAGAATTAACGCAAACGAAGTAATTTTCCTAATCATTTTTTGCCTTAATTTTCCGGGCACTCGTATCATATCTCGGCCCCCTGAATTTGTTTTTTTGTCTCTATCTGTTTTTCTGCTGCCTTATCCCCTTTTCTTTTGTCGCGCCAGGTATCAAGCAAGACCATAAGTGGCGGGAAGACCACAAAGGTTGCTAAGAGGGCCAGCACAATATCTATAACCGTAACCATTCCAAAGTCAGATATCATCGGGAAAGGGGAAGCCAGCAGTGCCATGAATCCGAATACGGTTGTAGCCCCTGAAGCAACGATTGCGCTTCCTATTTTGGAACTGGCCATACGGATTGCTTCCATAGGGTGCAGCCCTTTTTCTTTCTCTTCAAAGTAACGTTCCATCATGAGAATAGCGTATTCGGATCCGACTCCCAGAATCAAAGCTCCCAGAGTTGCTGTTAAAGGAGTGTATTCGATGTTAAGATAGCTCATTACCCCGCCTGACCAGCCGATAACTATGACCATAGGGATAACAGGGACGAGAGCCTTCACCCAATCTCTGTAAACAACAAGGAGGCCTATGAGTACGAGAACAAGACCGAGGAAAGTCATTGCCACTCTCCCGCTGGTAAGAGCAGTAATCACTTCTGTGAAAACGACACTATTTCCTGTGATCGTGACGTCTGCCCCTGGTGGGGCTGGCATCCATTGTATATCCTGCTCAACAATATCCGTTAGTTCCTGAATACCTGTTACCTTGATATCTGCAACCGCATTTCCTATATTGAAGTTAAGAAGGAGCATATTTTTCCCATACATATAGCGGTCTTTTTGGTACTCAGGGATTTCTGAATAAACATCTTCTATCTCCTGGCTGGTATCAGGAATTACTCCTTCATTATATTCCTTTACGAGGTCTACAATGCTCGAAGCGCTGTAAATATGTTTATTGGATGCCACTTCGTGTTTGGAAAACCGGTCCATCCACTTCAGGACATCCGGGTTTGCATTATCCTCAACCTTAATGATCAGATTCAGTTCATCAGTTCCGCCCATTACAGCCCCCATATGCTTGAGATCCACAAGGGCAGGCATGTCCTGAGGCACAAAAGTCTGAACATCAGTCTGAATAGGTACTGACTGATCAAGGTAGAGTCCGCCAAAACAGAGTATGCATGCAATTCCCAGTACAATAACATCGTATTTGATTGTCAGATTCGTAGTTTTCTGGAGAATTCTTCCTATCAGGCGGTCGCTTTCTCCCTTTTCTTCGGATTTTTTCTTTTTTTCCGGACTTGAAGGCTTTATCTTTTTTATTAATTTCGTCAATGGACTCCTGTTTGAGTAACTATCAAATATTGAAAGTGTTACAACCCCTACGAATATTGAGGCAAAGTAACACATGATAATGCCTATAAAGAGTAACTTTCCGAAATCCTGGATCATAGGTACTGAGGATGTGAAAAGTGAGAAAAAGCCAAGTGCTGTCATTGCCAGGGCTATAAGGACAGCAGGACCTGTATGTTTTATGGTTTCTATTACTGCTCTTGTTTTATTCCCTTTATCCATAATTTCTTCTTCAAGCCTGTTATGGAACTGAATTGCATAGTCAATCCCTACGCCTATAAGGATAGGAAACGCAGACATGGTAACCATCGACATCGAAATTCCGATGTAACCCATAGCTCCAAAAGTATAAACAATGCCTAAAAGAACCACTGGTAAAGGAAGAAGGCACCAGCGGACATGTTTGAATACAATGAGCAGTACAATAAGCATGAAAATGGCGGAAAGCCCCAGAAGAACTCCCATACTGGAATTCATCTCGTAATTCATGGAGATGCTGAATGCCGGGTCGCCTGTAACAATGATATTATAAGAAGGTGGAAAATCTGAAAAAGAAACCGCATCTTCTGTGGCAGTAAGGATATCTTCCTGAGTTCTTTCACTGGCTGAGCCAGCCATGACTACAGAAATAAGCATATGGGTATTGTCAGGAATAATCTGGCCGAAAATTTCAGGATTTCCATCTATTATTGCTTTAATTTCTTCATCGGTTTCCGGAAGTTCATTTCTCCCTGTCATCTGGTAGTTGACCATTTTAATAAGGGAGGCAGGACTTGTAGTCTCAATTACTCCATCTGTTGCTCCTATCTGATGTTCAAGCCTATCTACGGCCTTCATCAGGTCAGCACTCCTCACATCATTGCCTTCTACCATTACCACGATGGATTGTGTCTGAAATATACTCTGATAAAGGTGATCATAGTCCTGGTAGAGAGGAGAGTCTTTGCCGACAAAGGTTTCCGTTCCTGATTCCATCTCTATTAACTGTGCTCCCTGTGTTGATATGATTATGAACAGGAAAGCTATCATGAGTACGGAAAAACGGTTATTTTGAACAAAAAACCCCAGTTTTTCAAAAGATTCTTTAATAGTTGATTCCTCTCTGAGTTTTTAGTATGAAGCGCAATTCAGGAACCTTGACTTCAATTTTCAACCTGCCGATTTTTTTTCTTTGGGCTGGAGGTTCCCTCCTCAGACCTGCTAATATATATTTTCTCTAATATATACTGTCTGAATAGTTATATAATGTCCTTTAAGCTGTCTGGTATTATATTTAGAAAAGATTTAAATCTATTGTTACTTTAGGGGTAACAGATGTTATCACAAATCGATCTCCGGTTAATCCGAAACCTTGAGACGCTTGGGCTAACTGAGAATGAAGCTAAAGCGTATGTGGGGCTTGTCAGTTTGGGAGAGGCTACTGCAAGGGAAATTCATGAGCTTACGGATGTGCCAAGAGCCAAAATATATGAGATCCTTAAAGTGCTTGCGAAAAAAGGTTTTCTGGAAGTACGACAGGGTACTCCAACTTATTTCCGGGCAGTAGACCCAAAACAGGTAATCGGAAAAATAAAGGAAGAATTTCTCAGTTGTGCAATTGAGGCACTTGACCAGCTTAATGAACTGAGATACGAACTTCCTAAGACTTCTCCTGTCTGGTGTATCCAGAGTGAGTGGGGAATAAAAAATAGAATTCGCCAGATTCTCAGTGGAGTAAAGGAAGAGCTAATCGTTTTCTCGTCAAGCCCCAGGTTCTTTCAGGAATTTGAAGCCGAACTGAAAAGACTGGAAAAAACTTGCCGGTTAACCCTGATTGTAAGCGAACCTGACAGGTTCAAATCGCTGCCATTTGAGTTCCGAGAAACCACCAGAGAGTTTACCGAATTCATAAACAATATCATAATTGATGGGATTCGGTACGATGAAGAATTTTTTTTGATGGCGGATGGAAAAGAATCAATAGGAGTCCATAGTGCAGGAAACAAAAGAGAAGCAGTTGTAATCAAACTCCCAGTCGTTTGTTATATGCAAAAAATGATTTACGACAGAGTGCTTGAGCCAAGTTTTGTTAAAAAGGATCTTAAACCTGCCTGAAAAAGAGAATCACAAACCATCCTGAAAAGCTGGCAGTTCTGCCTCCAACAAAGAGCCTCCCTGAGGGGGATCAGTGCTCAGGATACTATTAATATGATCCGATATGATTTGAAAACAGGTTGGTTCTCTAACGGATTCTTTTTCACAAATACAGGGAATGGAGTTCAGCAGGTGTACATATGAACAGTGTAGATATCGAAGGCATCAGAATTCAATGGTTAGGACACTCCGGTTTTTTGCTTGAAGGGGACGGCAAAAAAATATATATCGATCCGTATCAGATCGGTAAAGAACCGGCTTTTGATGACAGGGCAGATATTCTCCTTATTACGCATGAGCACTCTGATCACTGCAGCCCTGAAGACATTCGCAAGGTCCGAAAGTCCGATACTACCACCCTTATTCCAGAAAACTGTTCCCTTGAATTCAAGGGGGATGCAAGAAGGGTCGCGGAAGGAGATATCCTTGCAGACGGGCTGGAAATCAAAGGCATCAGAATAGAAGTGGTCCCTGCATATAACCCTGATAAGCCCTATCATCCAAGAGGAATCGGGATCGGGTATATAGTAGAACTTGCTGGGCTGAGAATATACCATGCAGGAGATTCTGACTTCGTCCCGGAAATGGCAAACATTAAAACTGATATCGCTCTTCTGCCTGTCGGGGGCACGTATACTATGGATGAAGAAGAAGCTGCCAGCGCAGCAGCAGTTATGTCTCCCGGTTTTGTCATTCCAATGCACTATGGGTCGGAAGGAATTGAAGCAGATCCCGAAAAGTTTAAAGCCCTTGTACACAGCAAGAACCCGGATATTAAAGTGATAGTTCTTGATACATGACTTTCACTTTCTCAGAAGGTTGAGACATGATCCCAATAGTAACCGGAAAAGCCAAAACTCCAGGACGATTTACCAATGCCTAAAGCAGCGAGGAAAAAGCAGAAAAACCTTATTCAGGATATAGCTGTCCAGCGTATGTGGAGGCTTTTTGAGCTTGCAAAAGCAGAGTTTCCAGAAAACCCTGAGCGCAGCAGGCATTACGTGCAGCTGATACGAAACATATCAATGAGGAACAGGATCAGTATCCCAGGTGAAATCAAAAGAAGGATTTGCAGGCATTGTTATTCGCTTCTTATGCCCGGGCAAAATGCCTGCTACAGATTGAAAGAAGGATTTATTGTCATCTCCTGCAAGGACTGCGAGAAAGAAATGAGATATCCCTATAAAAAGCTAAAATAAAAACCAAGTTTATGTCAGGGTTAAATGGGCAGTAATGTTAAAGCCTCTTTTATGACAAAGGTAAAAAACAGGATCACTGTCATAATCTTAAGGTCTGAAAAAACGTTTCTGTAACCCATTTTACTGTCCGGTCCCATCTTCATTTCAAAGGTTACGGGACAGTTTTCACAGGAAGCAGTTCCGCACTTATATCCATGGCTTACTTCTTCCTGCTGGCTCAAAATTACTTTTCTGAAGCTACCCTCTCCATTATTGTCTGTGATGGATTGAATATTATTGATATCTTCGGGCATATCTGCAGGTTTTTTTCAATAAAATAAACGATATGTGAACATTATTTGATTTCTGATAGTGTTTTATATGAACACTATTCTTGATTTCCGATAGAATTTTGCTTTTATGAGTCTCGTCAGAGAAACTCAAGTTCAGGGTTTTGCAGGCGCTTCCTGGCCTCTCATTTTTTTAATTGCTAAAGCTATCTGTTTTGCAATAACTGACTTCGGACCTTTGTCATCTATAAGCACTCTTCCGCTAACCTCCCACCAGGATTTGGGATAGGCTTTCTCAGGCTCCACTTCAGGGTTCAGGCCCAGCTGTCTGGCAGCTTCTTTGATTTCATTCAGGTGCGGCTCTTTGACAGCGTTTTTTCGGGAAATTATCCTTCCGCTGCTTCTGGATTTTGTCTGGTCGATATACGCAGGCCAGATTACAAGTTTTCCTTTATCTCTCATCATCATGCTATCTTCGTCCTAAACATCATGCCATCTTCGTCCTAAATTGTTTTCATCAAATTTAAAACTGCCCGGAAGCTTTCGTAATTTCCGAATTCTTTATTTCTGAATTTCTTATTATTTATTAGAAAATATTATTTTTGCAGTCTTATTACCTGTAATTATTTATCTTTCCCGGATAATTTCTGCACGGTGTATTCATGATCCCTGCATTTTCAATTGATGAAAAAGTCAGAGCCTATATCAGGAAAAGTGGAAAGGACTTCAGGCTATCTACTTCCCCGGATGGCCCCGTACTCCTCCCACTTGGAGAGGTCTCTCCAAAACCTTCCGATATGAAAATTCTCGTTGGCAGCAATATTCTTTACGTTTCCAAACTTCAGGCAAAATACATTAAAAAAATTGACTGGTCAATGGTGGAAAGGTACTTGAATTCTTCAGGAGAACCAGAAACCTGAACCTGAAATTCTGAACCTGAAAATCTGAATCTAAAAACCTGAACCTCATGAAAATTAGTTAAAGAGGTACAATTCAAAGTTAAAGAGGTACAATACAATTTTGATTCTGGTAGATTATTGATCCTGATATATTATCCGTTTTGTTTATTAAGAAGAGAGAGCATAGGATAAAACTACCTGTAATGATCCTGCAGCTTTTGCCTGGAGCTGAAAAATCGCTGCAAAATGAGAAGAGATCGTTCAAGCCCAAGGGAGAATTCTTCCGTGAAAATGAAAACAAAAAACATGTTTATACTCCTTGCCCTGCTGGTGGTCTTCATGTCTGGCTGTATTGACCAGAAAAGGGAGATCACTCTGGAAGAGCCCGGCAACATTTCCAGCTATGAGTATGAGGTTTTTCTAAATGATTCGAATAATGAGACTCTGGCAAATACGACCACTTACTATATTCTGGAAGACAAAGTCGACGTACAGGCTGTCCATCTTGTCATAAACAGCAGCGAGCTTGAAATCTTTCCTCCCGAATCCCTTGGAGGGGGTTCTGATGAGGAACCTATTAAGAACTTTGTGCATCTCGTGGAACCTACAAACGTAACCGTTGCGGATCCGGACACCTTTATGAGGCTCTCAAACAGCACCAATGTTTCGGAAATGAATTATACTCTTACTCAGGACGTCGTCCAGGGAATGAGAGTAGTAACCCTCGAGTTTGAGGAACCTGTCACAGGTTTTATTGCATATACTCTTGAGACTCCAGGAACCCAGACTTTTACCTTTATGAGACCAGACTCCGAGTTCATCCGTGTAGTTCTCCCTGAAGGGTATGTTACCGGTAACAGGGTTTTCGGTATAGCAAGACCTTCACCTTCCAACACAACTATTGACGAAGAAGGAAGGCAGACTCTTCTGTGGATTTCTTCCGAAATGAGGGAACGTGAGGAAGCTATTCAGGTTAAGTATTATACTGAATCTGCGCCCATGTATTTCTTTGCTGCAATTATAGCTCTGCTGGCAGGGGTTGTTATTGTGCTTACACGCTATTCCAGAAGCAAAAAGGAACTGGAAAGTGTAAGGGAAATCTTCGAGCTCGAAAAGGAATACGACGAGAAGAAAAAACGAAAAAATAAATAATTAAAGGATAGAAATTCTTCTTATTATCTTTTCTATTTTTAGCAAAATATGAATTTATTCAGACCATTAGACAATTATTTATCCAATGTTTGCATATTATTACTTGTGAAGGCGTGGGGAAATATCCGGCAAAAATTCCTTAAATCCTTAAGATCTGCACCAGAAGGTTTCTCTCCTATTGTCGGTTCCCTTCTCCTTCTACTAATCACCTTTATTCTTGCAGGGGCTATTATTAGCAGTTTAAACCTTTCTGGCAGCAGAACAAACCTTCAGCCTCCCATTGCAGATATAGAGCTTAAATCCTGTGAAGGAGGACTTTATGGGACAGGACCGACAAGCAAATGGGTGACATTTAAGGAAAATCAGATTGTTCTTATGCATGATGGGGGAGATTCTCTTTCACTAGATTCTATCTCAATAAAAATTTTCGGGTATGGGAATTCTTTTCAGGGAAACATTTCTAATGGGACTGGAAAAAGAGCTGAAGGAAATTTAGAGGTTCTTTACCTGGATTTAAGCTCCAAAGGGAAAAATTCCACATGCTATGCTGTCAACAACAATGCTACTCTTGCAGACGGGTCGTGGGATGTCGGGGAAAGGCTTGTTCTTTGCGGGCAGGATAGCCCAAAAAAGTCCATTAAATCCAGTGTAATAGTCAGTGTAAATGGGAACGATAACACTTCTGACAATTACGGTTTCAAAGCAGGTACTGAAATAACCCTGAAAATTATTGATAATAGAGGCAGAAATGTTATTGCTGAAAGAAAGGCTACTGTCAGGCTCGCAGATTAATTTACATAAACTGTACCGATAATTAATGAAATAAGTAAAAGAACGGAGCTAAATTTTTTTCTTCGATATGCAATCACCAGTAATTCCTCTAAGGTTGCCCCTCAAAGGTTGGAATGATTTAATTTCTATTTTTAAAGAAATCGCAGGAACTTTGTAAAGTTTCAATTTTTCTTTTAATTATATTTTAACACTTATTTTCGCAAAGAATATTTCTTAATTTTTTTACAATATTCATTAATAAATAACCTGAGAATCATATCCGTTATGTTCAAATATACATTTCTAACTAAAATATATTTTATCTGGAGGAGAGTATGAGAAAAGCATTTTTTATTTTGATAATCCTGTTAAGCGTGTTCCTTGCAATAGGGTGCACAGGTACCGAAGAGCAGCCAAATACTACAACGATTACAGAACCGAACGCTACAACAGCCACCTCAAAACTGATAGTTTCTACCACTACCAGTTTAGAAGATACAGGGCTTTTAGAAGAAATAGAAGCGGCATTTGAGGATAAATATCCTGGGGTAGACGTACTTGTCATATCCGGAGGTACGGGAATAGCCATACAATACGGTGAAAGAGGAGATGCTGATATTCTTCTCACTCATGACAAAAGCCGGGAAGAAGAATTTGTAAATAACGGGTTCGGTACAAATCGTACGGAAATAGCATATAATTATTTCTGGATTGTGGGGCCTGAAGATGATCCTGCGGGAATAACAGGTCTTAACGCTACAGAAGCGTTTACTAAAATAATGGAAGAAGGCCAAAATAATTCCGACCTGGTTAAGTTTGCATCCCGCGGGGATGATTCCGGTACACATGCAAGGGAGAAAAAAATCTGGGAAAGCACCGGAGTAAGTTATGGTGAAGTTAACAGTTCGGGTGAATGGTATATTGAAAGCGGTAGAGGTATGGGAGAAACCCTTTTGCTTGCCAACGAACAGGATGCCTATACTTTAACCGATTCCGGAACCTTCCTTGCATATACTAACGACGGAAGAATTGAGGTTGTGCCAATAGTAACAACAGGCGATGAACTGCTTAATGTTTATGCAGCAATGCCAGTAAATCCGGAAAGACATTCAAATGTTAATTATGAAGGTGCTCAGAACTTTGTAGATTTCCTTATCTCTCCGGAAGGGCAGGAAATAATCGGAAATTATGGTAGTGAACAATACGGGGAACCGCTTTTCACCCCAATATCCGGGGGTTTGCCATCCTGAGGATGGATTTAACCCTTAATTATTTTTTAACCAAAAATTATTTTTAGCCGGAAAAATCGGAAAAACTGACATAACTGCATAAACTATAAGATCACTAAATTACAAGGTGTATCAAGTTCAGGTGGTCGTTTGAATGAAATTATCCAGGCAATTTTTCAGGCAATAGAGCTAATAGCAGAATTTGATCCAAAACTGATCCAGATAACGAAATTAAGCCTTTACATTTCGTTAACTGCAACACTTATAGGTTCCTTAATAGCGATTCCCATAGGCGGAATAATCTATTACTATGAGTTTCGGGGAAAACGGACCATAATAAATCTGATCCAGACCCTTTACAGTGTCCCTACTGTTCTGGTGGGGCTTTTCCTTTTTCTGTTGATATCCCAGCAGGGCCCTTTCGGATTTTTAAAGCTTCTTTTTACTCCCACAGGAATGATAATAGGGCAGATATTGCTTATACTGCCTCTTCTCATTGGATTTACTATCACTGCCCTTGTTGGGGTCAGCACCCAGATAAAAGAATTAGCAATATCCCTGGGTGCCAGCACATTTCAAACAATAATTACCATCATAAAGGAAGCCCGTTATGCTATAATGGGGGCTGTAATACTCGGTTTTGGAAGGGCGATCTCAGAAGTGGGAGTTGCCATACTTATTGGGGGCAATATCAGAGGTTTTACAAGAACTTTTACCACTGCCATATCCCTTGAAACATCCAGAGGAAATCTTGTGCTTTCAATAGCATTGGGATTTATACTACTTTCTCTGTCTCTAACAATCAATTTCTTATTGAATTATTTGCAGGGTAAGGATTAATTTATGAATAACAGTTTTCAGGTTTAACTATGCATATAATGGAATTGGAAAATGTTTACAAAAATTACGGAAAACTCCAGGTTCTCAAGAATATTGACCTGCAAATAGAAAAGGGGACCAGCACTGCTCTTGTCGGACCAACCGGATCCGGAAAAACTGTTATGCTCAGATTAATTGATTTACTGGAAAAGCCGTCTTCAGGAACTTTATATTTTAAAGGTACCGATGCCAATGAATCCAATAATACCAGGCTGGAAGTAAGACGGCAAATTGGAATGGTTTTTCAAAAGCCTCTTGCTTTTAAGGCAAGCGTTTATGATAATATTGCTTATGGCTTGAAAGTCAGGGGAAGAAAAGAGAATATGGACGGGAGGATCAAAGAGCTTCTCGAATTGATTGGTCTTTCAGGCTACGAGAATAGAAACGCGCTTAAATTATCGGGCGGAGAAACTCAAAGGCTTGCGCTTGCAAGGGCGATGATTACGGATCCTGAATTGCTATTGCTGGATGAACCAACTGCAAATCTTGATCCTATCTCTAAAAAGAAACTTGAAGAACTGATCCTGAAAATTAACCGTGAATCCGATACAACTATTATAATGACCACTCACGACCTTCTACAGGGCCAGAGGCTTGCAGACAGGATGGTCATACTTTATAATGGCGAGATCCTTCAATCCGGAACACCTGATGAAATATTTAGAAAACCGAAAAACAAATTTGTGGCTAATTTTGTCGGCATTGAAAATATAATGAGTGGGAGTATTGAGGAAAGTTCGGATGGTTTGGCAAAAATCAAAACAGATTCCATAAATGTTTTTGCTGTGACTGAAAAAGAAGGTAAAGTCCATTTTTCTATAAGACCTGATGAAATCACAATATCCCTGGAAAAAGTACAGACCAGTGCCAGAAATACGATTCAGGGCAAAGTTAATGACATAATTGACACGGGATCACTTATAAAACTATTAGTAGATGCCGGTGAATTGTTCACTGTTTTTATAACACGTGAATCCCTTAATGAGCTCAATATTTCTATCGGAACCGATATCTGGTTATATTTTAAAGCATCTGCTGTCCATGTTTTTTAACTTATACATTATTAACTTATTTTTTTAAAAATCCTTAGTTTTTGAAAAAATATCCTTTTTATGAGCTCATACCTAAACCAGTTTTATTCCCATAGCAAGATCACAAATTGTAGATCAGAAGAACTAATTTCAAATTTTGGGATTACCTCTATAACATAATGGCTAGCCAGCCCTGCAAAATCAGCCGCCGTGAAACAACATCTTCTTTGTTCTCTTATTCCTTATTTCATGAAAAAGAATCTCTTCCTGATCGATAATTTTATAAAATACTTATCTATATATTTTATGCGCAGGAGCCCTATCTTCGATTCATAGATATGTTGATCTTAACATATCTGGGAACTTCCTGGGTTATAGCTGGTTTTTTCTGTTCCGGCTTCATGAGGGATTTTTATTTCTTAAATGGAATTCCCCTTAGTCCTTAAGAATTGATTAAAATCTATAAACTTTTTAAAAAGTTATCTATAAATACTGTGTATCCTTCTGCGTTATGTTATAATTTACATAATAATTTCTCTAAATAACCTGACTGTCTAGCATTTACTTTATTTGACTCGTCTATATCAACGTCTCTAGCGTTATGTTTGGTCAAACATAACGATGGGACCCACGGCGGTGTACACATTGCACAAGAATTCGGATCAAGAGAAACACAATATGGCAGCAATTCTGAAGCAGGTAAAGGACCCTGAGCTGCTTTCGCAGATTGAAAAGGTCGTCCCCTTTCATGGCTTCCTGACCTCTGGGGCATTAATCGGCATCCAGATGCTCAATATTGCAAAACGGGAGCTCAATGTCCGCAACGGGGAACGCATATACGTGACCTGTGAAACGAAAAGCTGTATGCCTGACCCCTTCCAGATCCTTGCCGGAGCTACCATAGGAAACAACGGGTTAAAGATTAACAACATGGGGAAAATGGCGGTCACTGTAAACAAACAGGCGCCTGAAGGAATGCAGGGCATAACGGGTGTCAGAATCTATCTCGATCCTGAGAAAACAAAGGACTTCCCCAAACTCCACGCCTGGTACCTGAACACTGAAAAGCTCCCCCATGAAGAAGTAGTGCCAGTCCTCCTGAAAGCCGGTGAAAAAGTGTATTCCTGGAAACCTGTAGATCTGGAAGTTCCTGTAAGGCAGAAAAAGCGGATACAATGTTGTAAAAGTTGCGGTGAAATGTTCATTCAACACGGTAATGAGCTGCTGTGCGGCGGATGCACAGAATAACGTTGAGAGGTAAGTAAAATGCAAAATGAGATGCGATTGTCAGTCTTTTCCGAGAAAAAAGACCGGCAGCTGGTCTATAAGCCTGAGAGATGCATTGGCTGTGGGACCTGCGTACAGGCATGCCCCAAGGGCTCCCTTTCTATTGGAGCTTTGGGAGCTGTAGCTAGAGGGCTCCTGGATGCTGATTTCCTGGAAATGACAAGGAGTGAAGAGTGCCTTGTCTGCGGGATTTGTTCAAAAGTCTGTCCCACAGGTGCTCTTGAATTGAGGCAGGAAGGGAAATCCATCACAGATATGTCCTATGTCTCAAAGGCTACGAAACCGACCTCAGTAAACGAAAACTGTGTTCACTGCGGGCTCTGCGAAGATATCTGCCCACAGGGCTGCATTGAGGTAACCAGGGAAATTTCAATGGACGGAAGCCTGAAGCTTGCAGGAAAAACTCATATCGATACCGAGTGCTGCGTCCATTGCGGTTGGTGTGCTGCTGTATGCCCTGTAAATGCGATTTCTGTGGAAAAGCCCTTTTCAGGGAGCTGGGCCAGGGATGAAAGTGTCTGTCAGACCTGCCACACCTGTATTGACATCTGCCCTGCAAACGCTATCTTTAATAAAAAGGCGAAGTCCGGAGAAAGAGTTGAAAAGATGTCTCACAGGCCAGACGCCTGCATTTACTGCGGCGCATGTGCGGTTGCCTGCCCTGTTGACGCCATTGATGTCCGAAAAACCGCAATTCTGCCGGAAATGGAGAAAAAGGGTATCCTTGAGAAAAAGCTGATTGAAGTCCCTGTTCCCGAAGACACGCTCCGCACCCGCCTTGAAACAGACGATAATGCTTGCCTGGGCTGTGGGAACTGCGTGATCGTCTGTCCGGTAAATGCTCTCGACAGCCGCGAACTTGCTGCCGGCTACCTGTATGAAATGGACGAAAAAGCTATCCTTGAAGTCAGAAACGGGAAAGTTTCGGTCGTAAACCAGGAACGCTGCGGAGGAGATGGGACCTGCGCCCTTATCTGCCCTGTTAATGCGGTCTGGCTTGTGAAAAAAGAGGTGGAATAAATGGCAGGAACAATTGCAATCAAGAACGGATATGTCTTTGACCCCCTCAATGAGATAAACGGGGAGAAAATGGATATCTTCATCAGGGACGGAAAGGTCGTAAAAGAGCTTTCCACAGCTGAAATGAAAACATCAAAGGTCATTGATGCCTCAGGAATGACCGTGATGCCCGGAGGGGTTGATTCCCATTCCCACGTTGCAGGTGCAAAGGTTAATGCCGGAAGGTCAATGCGCCCTGAAGACCATTATAAAACAAATCTTAAGAAAACCGCACTCACCCATTCAGGCTCAGGCTACACAGTCCCTTCCGTCTACAAACAGGGGTATGATTACGCAGCAATGGGTTACACAACTGTTTTTGAAGCTGCGGTTCCCCCTCTTGAAGCCCGTCATACCCATGAAGAGATGCGTGCAACCCCTCTCCTTGACATGGGTGGGTACCTGGTCCTCGGAAACAACTTTTTCCTTATGCGCTACCTCCGGGACGGCGATATGGAAAAGGCTACTGCTTATGTTGCCTGGATAATGAAAACGCACAAGACTTATGGGATCAAATGTGTCAACCCCGCCGGAGTTGAAAACTGGGCCTGGGGTAAGAACATAAGTGACCTTGACGAAGCCAACATCCATTTTGAAATTACTCCAAGAGAAGTCATTAAAGGGCTTACCGAGATCAATGAAACTCTGGGCATGCCGATGCCAGTCCACCTGCACGCAAATAACCTGGGTCATCCTGGGTGCTATGCGATTACTAAAGATT
The DNA here is from genome assembly GCF_046529725.1 of Methanosarcina hadiensis. Taxonomy (GTDB): domain Archaea; phylum Halobacteriota; class Methanosarcinia; order Methanosarcinales; family Methanosarcinaceae; genus Methanosarcina; species Methanosarcina hadiensis. Next base: position 4,045,090 of record NZ_CP136241.1, read on the forward strand.
CTCTTAAAATTCCTGATGGGGTAAAGACAAAGCAGAACATGGATGTGGAATGGGCAGAAACCAAAATGGACCCTTCAAGAGACCGTTCCGTATACCTCACCCACCTGATGTTTAACAGTTTTGCAGGCACAACATGGGCAGACTGTGAATCCGGTGTTAAGGATATTGCAGACTATATAAACAACAAAGATCACGTTGTAATCGACAGCGGATGTACTCCCTTCGGAGAAGCAACGGTTATGACCGGAGACGGGCCTGCCATCCACGACCTTTATACCCTTACAGGAAACAAGTGGTCGAACACTGACGTTGAAATGGAATGTGGTTCAGGCGTCCTTCCCTTTACTTACCTCAAGTCCAACCCTGTGCACAGCCTGCAGTGGGCAATGGGGCTTGAATGTCTCCTGCTTATCAATGATCCGTGGAAGACCATCATGACCACGGACAGCCCGAACGGGGGGCCATTCACGAAATACCCTGAGGTTATGACCTGGCTCATGTCCGGGGCTTTCAGGAACCAGACGTTCAGCGAATGCCACAAATGGGCAAATGACAGGAGCGAGCTTGGAGGCGTAAACCGTGAACTTTCCCTCTATGACCTTGCGATCCTGACAAGAGCCAACCCTGCAAAGACAATAGGCATGGTCCACAGAAAAGGTTCTCTCGGTGTGGGCGCGGACGGAGATGTTACAGTTTACAACATAAACCCGCAGCAGCTTGACGCAAACAATTACGAAGCCCTCCTCAGGACCTTCAGGAAGGCGGAATACACCGTGAAGGGCGGCGAAATCGTGGCTGTTAAAGGAGAGATTGTTTCCCTGCCTGAGAAGCGGACTTACTACTCAGAGGTGCATGTAGAAAACGAGCGGGAAAAAGAGATGCTGGCTGACGTAAAGGAGTGGTTCAGGTACTACACTCTTGGTTTTGCCAACTACCCGACTCCGGAGAAATACCTGGAAAATCCTACTCCCATACAGGTTAACGGTGAGAGGTGAGGCGATGACAGAGGGAGCACTAATTTATAAAAAAATTGATGCCGGAAAAACTGCCGGACAAATGGAAGAAGTAACGCTTATTCCTAAAAAAGCGATTGACATTAAACTGGAAGCAGATGTAATAACACCTGATTCCTTTGCAGGCAAGACTGCCGGAGAAATAGGGATGTTGTCCGTCTGGCAGGGTCCTGAAACCTATCCTCTTTCCGATTTCTTTGAAGTTATGGGCAATGCTGGCAGTTCTGCAGCCGAGACTCTGATCCGCATAAAAGGCGACGCAATGAGGGTTAAAAGGATCGGAGAATGCATGAGTGCAGGGAAAATTGAAATTGAAGGTTCTGCAGGCATGCATGTCGGGACAGGGATGAAAGGAGGCGAGATCATCGTTTACGGAGATGCTGATTCCTGGGCTGGAATGGAAATGCTTGGCGGGCTCCTGCACATCAAAGGCAATGCCGGAGACCACGTGGGCTGTGCTTACAGAGGTAAGTGGCACGGCATGAAAGGCGGGCGTATTGTAATTGAAGGTTCGGCAAGGCACCAGCTCGGAGGCGGCATGGACGGCGGAGAAATTCTGGTTGAAGGCAATGTCGAAGGCTTCTGCGGGATCCGTCAGAACGGAGGGCTCATTGTAGTAAAAGGCGATGCCCTCCGTGGGGTGGGCGCAGAAATGGCAGGCGGGACCATAGTTGTCGGCGGCAAAATACAGCGTTTCGCTCCCGGTTTCGAATTTGTTTCCATGGAAAACAGGGTCACTTCGGGCGATGTTGAACTGATAGGCGATTTCAAGAAGTTTACAGGGGACTATGCGATCAGTAAGAGGGCAAAAGGAGCTCTTTACGTCTCCATAGATGCAAACCCGGAACTGTGAGGTGAGAAACATGGAAGTAATACTCATTACCGGAAGTACGATTGATGAAGGCAGGCTTGCCAAAGGAGGAGACAAATTCACGGACGAATACACTATGGAATGTGCTTCCTGCTGGATTTTTCCTTCGGATTTTGTATCCCTCTGTTCCCCTGAGAAGGTAAAAGTAACAAGCAGGAATGGGAAACATTCGATTGTCGTTTATGCAAAATGTACGGGTTCAGTCCAGCCCGGGCAGGTGTTTATGCCGAGGGCTATCTGGTCGAATGTTGTCATCGATCCTGATACTCTTTCTACTGGGTCCCCCCTCTATAAGGGCGCCCCGGTAAATGTTGAGCCGTCAGACGAAGAGGTTCTCAGCGCCGAAGACGTAGTATTGAAAGTTTATATCGGAGGGCAGTGAGCATGTTTTACAAAAACATAGTCTGTCCCGTCTGTGGGGCAGCCTGCGACGATATCCAGGTCGAATTCGGGAACGGAAAAATTGAGGCAAGAAATGCATGTAAAATGGGGAACGCCAAATTCAAGGAGATTGTAAGTTCCCACAGGATCAGGCAGCCCCTAATAAAAGTGGACGGAAGACTGACCCCTGCAGCCTGGGACGAAGCCCTTGAAAGAGCTGCAGATATTCTTGTTTCTGCAAAGCGCCCTCTTCTCTTTATGGGCAGTGAGACCTCATGCGAAGCTCATGAAGTAGGGCTTAAGATAGGGGAATACCTTGGTGCCCTTGTCGATTCTAACGCTACCATCTGTCACGGGCCTACAGCAATGGGAATTCAGGAGTCAGGGAAAGTCGGTGCAACCGAAGGTCAGAAGAAAAACAGAGGTGATCTCATTGTTTACTGGGGAACAAACCCTCTCGAATCCATGCCCAGGCAGATGTCGAGATATGGAGTTTTTCCAAGAGGTTACTGGACGAAGCGCGGGCGCTTTGACAGGACAGTTATCACCGTGGACCCGAGAAAAACCCCGACAACAGAAGCATCCGACCTGCACGTGCAGCTCAAGCCCGGCTCGGACTATGAACTGATAAGTGCTCTTCTTACCCTGCTTCACGGGAAAACTCCCCACCCCTCAGTGGAAGAGATCACAGGAGTACCCGTCCCGGTCATGGAAGAGATGCTTGACATGATGAAAAACTGCAATTTCGGTGCCGTTTCAGTAGGTCTCGGGCTCTCCTCCTCCATAGGAAAGCACAGGAACGCCGAAATTGCCATGAACATGGTAAAGGAGCTGAACAACTATGCCAAGTTCACCCTTGGAGCCCTTCGAGGCCACTGCAATGTTGCGGGCTTTAACCAGGTCGCCTCTTATATGTACGGCTACCCCTTCGGGCTTGATTTCATGCGCGGGCACCCGCGTTACAACCCCGGCGAATATACAACCGTGGACGTGCTGAGGGAAAAAGATGTGGATGCAGCCTTTGTAATGTGCGCCGACCTTGTATGCCATATCCCTGCGGATTGTGCTTCCTATCTTGCCGAAATTCCAATGGTCTGCCTGGACATTGCTCCCTGCCCGAGTACAGCTGCTTCGGATATTGTATTTCCGGGAGTCATTGACGCCATGGAATGTGACGGGACCTTTTACAGGCTCGATGATGTGGCAGTGCACTTCGAACCTTTCACAACCTCGCCCTTCGAGTTTACGAAGAGCAACGAAGACACCCTGAAGCAGCTCTTTGAGAAGATTAAGGCAAGGAAGTAAATAAGGTAAGTTTATTTTCACGAATTCTCAATTAAAGGAAGTACAAAACAAACGGATGATGCAAATCATCTAATTTGAGAGTGACGAAAACTCTCACCTTTTTTTCTTTTCAGTTTCCTGCGAACACAGTGCTGGGATCCAGCAACGATTTTTTTCCTTCAATATTCTGTGATTTTCATAACTGCAACCGTAGTTGAAGTTTAAGTAATTATTTAATATGTGCGTGTACATCTATTATTTGCTAGAACTGGTCAAATAATCGGTTAACAAAAAATTGAACAGGGAGTATGCGAAAAATGTCACAGGAAGATAAAAACGATAAGTCTTACTACAGTATCATTGCGCTATCAATTGTTCTGGTGTTGATGTCAGCAACAATATACGCTACTTCACAGAACGGGTCTGAAAAAGATACGGAAAGTACTATTTCTATGAGTGGGTATGCTGAACAGAAAGTTGTTCCTGACACGGCAACACTTCACATAGGTGTTGTAGTTCAGGCTGCAACTGCAAAGGAAGCATCCGATGAAAATGCAGCAATTATGAGTGCTGTAATGGCAGACCTCAAAGCAATGGGGTTGCAGGACAGGGAAATACGGACATCCTATGTTTCCGTGTATCCCGTATACAACTATACTACTACACAGACAATCACAGGTTACTCTGCATCCAATAGCGTGCAGATTACAACAAAGAATCTCGACAACCTTAGTGAGATCATTGACAGGTCCACAGCTGCCGGAGCTAATGAGATTGGAGGCGTTTCATTTTCAGTCTCCAACGATATGCAAAAACAAATTCGTGAAGATCTGATGAATCAAGCAGTGTCTGATGCATCTACAAAAGCCGAGACGCTTGCTAAGAGCCTTGGTGTCGAGATAACTGGCGTGCAGGCTTCATCCATAAGTGAAAGCAACGGTCCCAGAGTATATTACGATTATGCTATGCCAATGGAAGAAAAGGCCTCAGGAGCAGTTTCAACTCCTATTCAGCCAGGAGAGTCTACTGTTTCAATGTCAGTACAGGTCACGTACTACATTGAATAAGGAATTTGGACTATATTGAATAAATAATTTGGACTATATTGAATAAGGAATTTGGATTAAACAATATTGAAAACGAAGTAACAAATGATTTAGAGTTGCAGATGACAGATGTTGTTTGCAACTCATCAGATCAATATGTCTTTTACGTATTATCCATCGGCCAGCATTCATAGTCATAGGCTAGCGTTTATTGGTCTTCTTTATGGTTTCTCCTTCTGTTTTTTAAATCTGCTTTTATCAATAAGTTTCCTTGTGGGTGGTTTTGTATAAGATTTTCGCGATTGAATATCTTTTGCTATCCAGGTTCACACTATAGTATGGAATCAACTCCGGAGAAAAGCCCATTATAAAATCTACAAATGTAGGTACATTTGCTGCCATTACATTCATGAATTTAAAGTCCCGGGACTTCAGGTCAAGAAATTCGTTGTAATACAGAAGAGCATAGGGACCCAAACTATCAAAATCGGGGTTCAGGGTTGAAGTCCAGATTACAGCGCATTTCTTACCGTACAGATTTAAGTGAGCTGCAACAGCCTCACCCTCAGAGGTTTCTGAAACAAACATGTATCCAATATTTTTTTCCCGGATCAACTTAAATAGTCTTTCAAAGAATTCTCTGGGTAAGGGAGGCTCTATATTCTGCTTATCATAGGCCAGTGAAAGCAGACGGTAATATGTTTCAGGGTCATTCCACGCTCTGGTTCTAAGTCCAGCCTCTGTTGCAGTTTTAAGTTCCATCCGTCTTTCCCCCGAAAGGTTGCGGTCTATATTTTCTTGCAGGTTCAAATAATGGGTGTAATGCACGGCGGAATCCCATCCATTCCACGTAAACGGTCTTATGTCCTCAAAGCCTGGAGAGAACGTAAGATGAATGCTGTCAAAACCCTGCTTGCAGAGGAATTCCCGGAGTGGATTAAGGATTTCATGAGTTTCCTGTACTCGCTTACTTGCTCTGGAACTGGCATTCTCTTTTATAAGAGGTCCACTGTAGCTGGTCATTCTGCAGGTCGAAGTAGCTACTTTCAATATTCCTTTGATATTTTTAACAAAAAGGGGGCATCCTCCCACAAGCTCGCCGTTTCTAAAACAGCCATAGATTTTTAGATCTATTGACAGGGCATCTCTACAGATTTCAAGCCATTCACTGGTATGAAAGAGTGTACCGGATTTGGCTTTCTCTACAATTAAATCCCATTCTTTGTATTCAGAAGGCACCAATTCTCTTACTTCAATTCCGTCCATTTTAAGTCCCGTACAAATAGATAACTGTTCTTCCTTGCAAATAGGTAATTATTTTTATCTCTGATGAATGACTCAGTTCCAAATTCCCGCTAACAAAAACGTATATGATATTCTTCGAATAACATGCCCGAATCACGAAAGCTTGAAAGCACTTTCATGCCAATAAAATGAATTTTTACATTCGCCTGCCAAAAGCAGGTTTGATTCGATCTCTATCTGAACAGCCGTTTAACTCTGAAATATTATTGCGTGGTATTTGTATTCATAATACATTGATTGTACACAAATCATTTCAAAACCATTTTTATTTGCAATTTTTTTAATTTTACTGGGATAATGAGAGTATCCCAAAATATCCCTAGGACGTTTTTTCAAGCTTGCAGATATTGAATTTTTAACCCCGCAAAACGCTTTACTTAATATTTTCCGACAGCTTTTATCCTGTGAAAACAGCCCCGCCTTCCACAATGGATATAAGCGGGGGTCCAGCATGTCAAACAGTACTATTTTACCCTCTTTATTAAGGTATTTTGATGAATTGAATATAAAATCATCAATTTCTTGATATGTAAGATACTGAAATACTCCAGCTGCAGTTATTCGGTCGAAGGAAGAGTCCAGCTTGCCCCAGACAGTTTTGTCGTCAGCCAGAATTAAAGTTGTATTCTCACAATTTCTTTCCCTTATTCTTTTGCTTGCTTCTTCAAGCATGGACGGGGAAAAGTCAACTCCTGTTGTCTTTTCATATTCCTGTGCATAGTAAACCAGAAGCTCCCCGGCTCCGCACCCAAAGTCAAGAAGGGATTTTCCGCCATCCAGATGGAATAATTTTTCCCTCGCCTCCATAGCAAGAAATTCTTCAGCTGAAGATCTGTGACCCCCACTTCTTTTATCTGCAAAAAACTCTTCCCATACATTTCTTGGTTTCAATATCTCTTTTTCGTATCCTGCGGGACTGTTTTTTTCATAAACTCCAGGCATTCTATTTTCATACCCTTCAGACATATTTTTTTGATAGCCCAAATTTTGCATTTCATACCTCTCCCCATGCACTCTGAATTGCTGCATTACCAGATTTAGTATAGCATCAGTTCTCCTGGTTATTCTCCCCAAAATAACTCAAAACTGTAAAAGGTACTTAAGAGTTCTATTTTTATGCCTATATATAAATTCCTCTGGCCGCGGAAGCTTCCTCAAATTTGTTTTTTAATACTCGTCATTTTTTGGCCCCGCCTTTCTTTCCATTCATAAATATGAATTTCCTCCCAATTTATTCTCAATTTAAATCTACATGGTTTCAAAAGGGAATTGTGCAGCCTTTGAGTCATAGTTTCTCGTTTTAAGCGAATAAATATAAAATTAGGAAATTTGGAAGGTATTTTATGCTCCACAAGCGTCTTATATAAATAAATTCCGCAGTTGAGTTGCGGAGCCAGTAGCATATTGCGCCAAGCTATTTAATTATTCTGTCTTGAACAAATGCGTATGTGCCTGATTTTGTGATCAGTTTAAAAGAACAGTAAGAACAGGGCTCAAAGCCACAGATAAGGTCTGATTAAAATGCTCAAAAGAAGGAATATCAGCAAATGGCTGATGGTTGCTGATAATCAAGCGCTCATAACTTTTAGATCTTTTTGCCAGTTTCTTTAAATTTTCTGGCCTTTTCGCCTTTTTTCCAGCATAGTTATTTTCCTTTTTGTTCACTTTTCCTGAAAGCAACTTTTTCCCCGCAGTACTGGTGCAGCTTTTTTGTTCCTCCAGCCTCGCTAACTACCGTAAGCATTGTTAAGGGATCAATAATTCTGGTCCCCATTATTGCAGTAATTCCTCTCTCAAAAAATGGGGCAGGGTAGAGAGGCGTTGTTGGGCCTAGCAGGACAACTTCCCTTGCTGCCCTCCGGAAGGAAAGGAGTTCATCAAAAGTCCGGTTTGCGAGAGTACTTGCACTGAGTATAATCACATCCGAAGCAGGGAGAATATCTTTTGCTTTTTCCGAAGGCAGGGTTATGGTTTCAGGATCTTCTATTTCACGCTTTTCGAGAACAGTAAGTTTTCCTGTTATTTTCAGGATTTTTGGGACGAGAGGTCCGAAATAGCCTACCATTGCAACCCTGTCTTCAGGTTTTATAAGTTCAAGGACGTCTGTATTTGAAACTGGAAAGTTTTTGGGTTCCAGGTCACTGAGCATATGTGAAAGAGCATTTGCGGTTGCAATCCCAACTGCTGCTTCGAGCGGGTTTTCTGATAGGGCAAATTCAAGCAATCCATCCGCAGTTTTTCCTTTAAGAGAGACTGCAAAGCCAGGGGTGGGACAACCCGAAAACTCATAGAGTGGAGTGCAGGCAACGCCTCCGTAGTTTTCGGAAAGCAGGACTCCGGTATAGGCGAGTCCGATCCTGACATCCTTTACTTCAATTTCTTCAAGAGCAGGACCCAGATCTTTTTTGAGTCCACTTACAATGGCCGGGAGGATACCGGCTTCTTCTTTTTTTCCGGTTTCCTGCAGGTTTTTGCTTTCTGACATGCATCCACCTTTTATTTTTTTCCATCTTCTATTTTTTTCGACCTTTATTTCTCAGTTTTTACTTCTCAATTTTTATTTCTCAATTTTTACTTTTTTTAGCTTACAGCCTTTCGATCTTTGTTGTAAAGTCAAGGGGATTTGCATAATAGGGAGCACTTATAACGATAATATCGACAAAAGGAGCATATTCAGGAATTCTGGACGCCTGGATTCCTCCCACTGCAATTTCGAGTTCAGGATTGAGTTTTTTAAGTTCGGGTCCGAGTTCCCGCAGTTTTTCCGGGGTAAGGTGATCAAGGAGCATTATATCCGACATTTTTGCATATTTGAATGCTTCTTCCCTCGATCTGGGCTCGATTTCTATCTTTTTCATAGCCCTGAGATTACCCAGTTCTCCGGTGACTTCCAGGTGGTTCTGGCTGATATGGATGGAGTCACTGAGGGAATTCCGGTGAATATCCCCTCCGCCTGCCCGGACTGCTTTAAGCTCAAAAATCCGGGAACCCGGGTGAGTTTTTCTGCTTGTTGCAATAATAAGGTCAGGATTCGCCTTTCGGCCTTCACTGACCATAGAAGCTGTTTTCGTGGCAATAGCGCAAATGATAGTTAGGAAAGTCTGAGAGACCCTCCAGAACCTGAACAGGAGTTTAAGGTCTCCTTCGGCTTCGATAATTGTATCTCCGGGCTTGAAAGCCTCTCCGTCTCCCAGGCGATTAAGGATTTTCAGGCCTTTTCTTTCGTAATACTCTGCCAGGTCGCCGGCACAGGCAGAAATTCCGTTCTCCCTCGAAACAATCCTCATTTTTCCCCTGCCTTCAAGCCTTAGCAGTTCTGCACTTTCATCCTGATAGGGGCAGTCTTCGTAAAAGTAGAGCTCAAAAAAGTCTATCATGTTTTGCCTCGAAAATTCCTTTAAATCCCTTATTTTTTATGTTTCTATTTTTTTTGCTACAGGCTTCTTTTTATTGATTCACCTTTGAACCACCATTTTTATGGATTTACCTTATTATCTTGGCATTTGAAGCTTTAAACACGGCATAGATTCCTTTGCCTGGTTCGAGCCCGAGCATTTCACACGAAGTCGGTGTAATGACTGTTTTAATCTCTTTGCCTCCTATTTCCACATTCACCACAACAACGTGTTCCTTTTTGAAGATCCCTGAAATTCTTCCTCTCAAAATGTTTCGGGCAGAACTTTCCACGGTTTCCCTGGCTAGGATGACCTCTTCAGGACGGATTGAGACTGTCACTTCTTCCCCGGGTTCGGCAGGGTCTGAAGAATATATCCTCATATTTCCGGCTTCTATTACCGCCAGTTTTCCTTCTATGGTCTTTACCTTTCCTTTCAGCACATTGGTGCCGAGAAACTCAGCCACAAAGTCCGGAGAAGGCCTTCTGAATATGGATTCCAGGTCTCCTGCCTGCATAACTTCTCCTTTTTTTATGACAACCACGCGGTTAGCGAGAGCCCAGACGTCTTCGAAATCATGGGTTACATGCAGGACAGTGGTACTGTATTCGCGGATTGCTTTTTTCAGCATCTCCCTGATTCTTTCTTTTGTCCTTGCATCAAGGGCGCTGAAAGGCTCGTCCAGAAGGAGCAGCTTTGGCCTGACTACAAGGCTCCTTGCAAGAGTTGCCCTTTGCTTCTCTCCTCCGCTCAGGGTAGCCGGCTTTCTGTGCATAAGCTCTCTTATCCCGAGAACTTCAGAGATCTGTTTTACTTCGGTTTCAATCTGTTTTTTGTCCCTCAGTTTTTTCCGGAGAGCATATGCTATGTTTTTAAAAACATCCATATGGGGAAAAAGCATGTGATCCTGATACACTATACTTATATGTCTCATATCCGGGGGAAGGTCGGTAATATCCTTTCCTTCGAGGATGATCCTGCCTTTCTCAGGCCTGTAAAACCCTATTATGGTTTCAAGAAGCAGAGATTTCCCGCTGCCTGTAGGGCCTATTAAAGCCAGGTAATCCTCTTTTTCGGCTTTTAGCCCTATCCCGTTGAGTTCGAAGTTTCCAATGTCAAGGCTGAGGTCCCTTACCTCAAGAAAACTCATATCCTGCCTCCTTCGAACTTTTCAAAGCCGAGGATTGCAAGAAAGGCAATTCCCATTAACAGAATTCCGCTTGTGATTGCCATTTCCAGGTTGCCGTAAGAAATATTCAGGTAGAGGGTCACAGGCAGGACTTCCGTATGCATATATGAGCCTCCTGCAAGCACCAGTACGGCGCCAAATGCTCCCATGCATCGGGCAAAGGTAATCACTCCCGAAGCAAAAAGTCCGCTCCTTGCCATCGGAAGGGTAACGTGCCTGAAGGTCTCGAATTCCCCATACCCGAAGCTTCTTGAGACCTGTTCGTATCTGGGGTTGATGTCTTCAAAGGTTGAGTAGATAACTCTTACAGCATAAGGAAAGGCTACAAAAAACTGGGCAATTATTATCCCAAGCTTGCTGAAGGTTACTTTTATTCCCAGGACTTCAAGGTAAGGTCCGAGAAATCCCTGACCGAAAAGGAGCAGGAGGGCGAGGCCCATCACCAGTTCCGGAAATGCCATTGGAAGCCCGAGTATGGTTTTTATAATACTTTTTCCCGGAAAGGAAAAACGGGAAAGAGCATAGGCTGTCGGTATTGAGCAGCATATGACAGAAAATGTTGATACTGAAGAGGTCAGCATGGAAAGTTTCATGGAATAAATCATTTCTTCCGAAAACAGGGCTGAGAGGAGCTCTGAAGGTTTGAGCACAAAAAGCAGGGTACCTACAGTAATAAAAAGCAAAAAAGTAAAGGTGCAGGCAATACCCACAGTGAGTTTCCTGAACCATGAATTTTTCATATCAGGGTATTTTAAGGGCCGCATGGCTTAAAGCCCCATTTTTCCCAGATATCTTCCGCTTCTTCTCCTGCAATGTAAGTGTTAAACGCATCTGCAAGTTCACGGTCTTCAGTATATACGGAAACTGCTGTGGGTATGGTCTTTATTTTGTTCTGTTCTTCAGGGATAGGGATTATCTCGAGTTTTCCGCTGGTTTCTCCCCAGCTTGCCATGTCTTCCCAGATAATTGTTGCATCAACCTCTCCTGATGCTATATAGATCAAAAGCTGGTTTACAGTTGCGGTTTTGACAATTGTATTATTTTCTAATGCAGGGAGAATACCTGCCTGTGTACATATTGCCTCCGAGACTTTGCCTATTGCAGGTCCGTTAGGATCTCCGAGAGCAATTTTTACTCCGGGTTCTGCCAGACCTTCAAGTCCGCTTACATTTGCAGGGTTTCCTGCAGGCACTGCGATAACCGGGACATGCAGGGTGAGATTTTCCACGCTTTCATTGAAAACATAATTCCTGTCCATTGCCTGTTCCGTATAATAGTAATCTCCAGGAATAAAGACATCACATTCTTTTGAAGTCAAAAACCCGAAGATTTCAGCACTTCCTCCATAACGGACTTCTATATCCGCTCCGGTTTCGTTTTCAAAATTTCCGATCAATTCATTTATGGGCTTCATCAGCCCGGCTCCGGCACAAACAACGAGCTGCCTTCCCTCAAACTCTTTTTTCGGCTCTTCGGAAACATGAGCAGAAGCTTCTCTCTCAGCACAACCTGAGCCAGCCAGAGCCATTGCCAGCACGGCAATAATTATGAATGCGTAGACTTTTTTCACTCAAAGACCTCTTCAGATGGAATTTCAATGATATGTTTGAACATACATAACGGTTAATAAAGTTTTTTGTAAAATTGCCACATATAAATATTTTTAAAAAACAGTATAATATTCAGGCTGCTTCTCAACCCCGAATTTTTAAAAAAAGAAAAAAAATACGTTTTCCTGCCTATTTAAAGCTCGGAGATTCTCTGTCTATACTTTTCCAGTTCCTCGTCCCCTCTTTCTCCGGACATATTGCCAGCCTCGAAGACCATGAAGGAGGGAAGTACTTTCATTCCCATATACTCAAAGACGCAGTGAGTTATGGATTCGAGATGCCTGTAAATATCCCCATGTGCCCCGCCTTCGGAATAAACTTCTTTCGGAGCACCGGCAGTAAATGCAAGCATTGCTGATTTTACTTTGAAAAGTCCGGTATCGTAGGCGCTGTTGGTTACGGGATTAAACCCAAATCCCGGCGCCAGTACACGGTCTATCCAGCCTTTCATTAGAGCTGGCATGGCAGTGAAGTAAATGGGAAACTGAAAAATCAACAGGTCAGCCCATCTTACTTTTTCCATTTCTTCTTTTATATCGGGTGAAAAAGCCCCTGTTTTTGAGGCTTTGATAGCTTCGAGGAAAGGATTAAAAAAATCCGGGTTTTTCCTGTCAGGAAAGTCCGAGGCTTTCAAAATCGGATTAAATTCCATTGCATAAAGGTCGGAGAGCTTTACTTCGTGCCCCTTTTCCTTCAGGGCAGCGAGAGCTGTGTCTTTCATGGCAGCGTTAAAGGACTTCGGCTCGGGATGTGCAAAAATGTAAAGGACTTTCATTTAATTCCCCCTTATCCTATTCATGAGATTCGTTTCCCTGAATAAATAAGTAAGGCTGCTTCTCTCGTCAGGTTATGCATTGAGCTTTTTCAAAAGCCATGCCATGTTCTGTCCCAGAACCTGCATTGTCCGGATACCCTCTTCATCCTTTTCAACGTCCCCTTCGGCAAGCCCTATCCCCATATTCCAGTAGCTGGATCCGGGAATTACCATCTGGGAAATCGTGAAGAAATGGTTAATGGAGTCAAAAACATGGATTGACCCCGCTCTCCTTACTGCAACAACGGCTGCTCCAACTTTACGTTTGAACATTTCGTTATTCGCTTTCGCAACAAAGCCCGCTCTGTCTATAAGGGCTTTGAGTTCGGGTGTCAGGTCTGCAAAATACGTGGGTGAAGCAAGGATTATGCCGTCAGCCTCAAGCATTTTTTCAATGCACTCATTGACAATATCTTTGTTAATTACACACTTCCTGTCTCTGTTCTCAAAACATTTTGAACAGGCAATACAGCCATGTACGCTCTTTCCCCCTATTTGCACGATTTCGGTTTCTATTCCTTCTTTTTCAAGCTCTGCAAGTACATGCTTTATCAGGGAAGCTGTATTTCCTTCTTTCCGAGGGCTTCCATTAAATGCAACTACTTTCATTATTTGTCTCTCCTGTTATTATTGTCGATTCTAAAGCAAGCCTTCTTCAACAAACTTTACTGTCATTTTTTATCCATCAGGCTTTTGCCTGTTTTCCAGGCTTCCCCTGCATAGTCTCCTACGGTCCAGTAGCCGTTGTCCGGCATAGTGAGAAGCAGCGGCTCCATTTTTTTGATATCCGGTCTACCCTGTGTCAGGTACTGCTCTTCCGAATAAGCTTCAATGATTTCTCCCACAAAAAAGTAGTTTGTAGGAAATTCCAGGGTTTCAACAAGCCTGCATTCAAGGTTCAGAGTGCATTCTTTGATCATGGGAGCGGTTTCGAGGTCACCATAAAACACTTCAAACAGGTCTGACTTATCAGCTTTTTTTCCTGAAACAAGCCCGCAATAGTCAGTTTCTTTTATCATCTCAGAATAAGGGAAGTTTACGCTGAAGGTTTTATTTTCCATGATACCTTCCGGCGTATAATGGGATTTATGAACCCCTGCTCCAATCATTGGTGGGTTTGCATTTACACGGCTTACCCAGCCCAGCGCCATAAAATTAGCTTTTCCTTTCACGTTTGCCCCTAAAAGGGTCACAGGCATGGGATAAACGAATACATTATTATTGATCTTTACTTTCTCTGCCATTGCTACTCTTCCCCAACCTTCTTAGCATTTATGTCTCTATATCGAGTTTGAGGCACATCGAGTTTGATCAGCCTCATTCAAAAAACGAAATAGAAAAAGAATTTCAGGAATGAAAAAATTACAGCTTTTTTCTGTATATATTGATTTCAGTCTCTTTCTCCAGGCATTCTGAGAGCAAAGGAAATATCTCTCTAAAATGATCGGATTTTATATGTTGATCCAGGCTGCTCTCGTCTTTCCATTCTTCTAACATTGTCAGAATTTCTGGCTTCTCCAGTTCCTGATACACCCCATATTCTATGCAGCCCTCTTCTTTCAGTGTCTCTTCAATAAGGTTTTTACACAATCCCATAAACTCCTGAACTTTCTCAGGTTTGACCTGATTTTTTGCAACAACTCTTATAGTCAAAAAATCACCAGCCTGTAAATAATTTTTAATCTATATCCGGTGAGTCTTAAAGTATTATTCTCTCATCTGACCGTACCTGTTGTGGTAAACCTTTTCTTTTCTATACCTGTCCTGAGGTCCGGGTTTTTCTGCAGGGTAACCAACGGGCACAAGCCCGAGAGGAAATACATGATCAGGCAACCCAAATGCTTTCCTAAAACCCTTAACCCTGTCTGTCATAGGAAAAATTCCTGTCCAGACTGCTCCCAGCCCTGCATCATGAGCTGCAAGAAGGAGGTTCTGAATGGCTGCCGAGCAGTCCTGCACCCAGTACCCGGGTGCTTTTTCCTGCGTAGTATCCCCGCAAACAAGGATTGCCAGGGGAGCTTCCCTGCACATGCCGGCATAAGGGCTGAATGTGTGAATCTCGTCCAGAATTTTTCTGTCATCGATTACAATGAAGATCCAGGGCTGGGCATTGACCGCAGATGGAGCGCTCATAGCAGCCCTCAGAAGTTCGGTAACGAGTTCTCTCGGAACTGGTCTGTCAGTGTACTTTCGGATGCTTCGGCGAGTGTGGATTGCTTCAAGAGTTTCCATATTCAAACTCCTCCTATTCATTCCTTAAACACGGGCGAGGAAATTTTCTTCAGCTTTCTCTCGCCCTCTTTTGTTTTCTTTCCTTTTTGTTTTCTTTCCCGGTTTATCTTTTACTTAAAAAGGTTAAGGCCTGCGTTTTTTGCTTTATCCATGATTACGGAATCTTCCTTTACTTCTCCGGGAGCGTGGTATCCGATTCCTACAATCGTATCCTTTACATCCATACGCATGAAGTTGGAGATCTGCCCTCCGAATTCGTCATAAACTCCTTTAAAAGCTGCTGCATCAGGTGCCCCCTGGGTTCCTATTATCACTGCTTTTTTTCCGGCAGGGAGGCGGCTAGAGAAGTCGGCGTTTATAAGGGAATAACAGCGGTCAATGAATAACCTCATCTGGCCTGTAAACTGGCCAAAGTAGATCGGAGAGCCGAAAACAACCCCGTCTGCTGATGCAAGTTCATTAAATAGTTCCATAAGGTCGTCTTCAAGTTTGCACTTATCGTGGCTCTTGCAGTAGCCGCATCCCTGGCAGCCTTTGTAGTTCATTTCGTTGAGGAAAAAGTTCCTTGTCTCTGCACCTGCCTCTGCTGCGCCTTCAAGGACCTGCTGCACAAGGATGTTTGTGTTTCCATTCTTTCGGGGACTTCCAACAATTCCTATGACTTTCATTTTTACACCTTTTATATTTTAATCCGAGCTTTTTTTGGCAAAATAAAAGCTATTCTGTCAGTAACTTTCTTTATCGATATTTAATTTACAGCAACTATACTTATATACTATACATACTATCCGGATACTTAGTAACAAAAAGGATACAATGAAAGCTTATGGCAAGTGAGGCAAAAAACAATAAACGCTATCAATGCCCTGTTGAAGCGACTCTGGACGTAATCGGCGGCAAATGGAAACCCGTTATTCTCTGGCAGCTGAAAACGGAAAAACTGAGGTTTTCAGGGCTTCAGCAGAGTATGCAGGGAATCTCTCCCAAAATGCTCACAAAACAGCTCAGGGAGCTTGAAGAAGCCGGGCTTGTTTTAAGAGAGGTTTATCCCGAAATTCCTCCCCGAGTTGAATACTCCTTGACAGAATTCGGAAAAACCGTACTTCCTGTCCTGGATGCTCTCTGCGAATGGGGAAGTAAATACCTTCAAAGAGAATGTGACTCCGGTAAAAATGAGGGCTTAAAAGCCGCTGGTTGCCATGTTTTACAATAACCTGGTGATGTCAGGAATGTAACATGAGGATGTAGCATCAGGAATGTAACATTGGGAATGTAACATTAGGAATGTAACATCAGGAATTCATTTTTATAGAACTTATCTGAAGGGTACATATTTTCAAAATAATGAATCTATAAAACAGATATTGGTTTTTATAAAAATAAGCCTCAAAATATTTAATTACTGTTGAAGCCATAGCTAATTTGGTTACGAATTTTAAGTCCCCAATGACAGCACTTAAAATTGACTCAAAGAAACAGTAATTTGAGCTGTTATCGTATACAGAAACGAAGACTTATAAACTAACAGAGTTCCGGAAACCGTAGAGATCTCAGGGTTAAGCGATGATGCAAAATAATGGATACATGCGATATTTTACTAAAAAAAACTGCTACCCAAACCAGGCAAAGGCTATGGAGAAGATCCATTCTGCCCTCCTGAAAGAGAAAATAGTGCTTTTTGAAGGGGCGTGCGGTACAGGCAAGACCCTGAGTGCGCTTGCTCCTGCACTGCATGTGGGAAAGAAACTTAACAAGGTAGTAATTATAGTTACGAATGTCCACCAGCAGATGGTCCAGTTCATACATGAGGCAAGGGATATTAACAGGGACAACAGCATAAAAACAATCGTTTTTAAAGGCAAAACCTCAATGTGCCCTGATAATCTTGACTATGAAGAATGCCGGCTCAAAGGGGAAAATACCTATGACCTGCTTGATTTTGAGCGTGAGGTATCTTCAAAGGAAAAAGAACTCAAAGACGCCTTTGAAAAACATAAGAAATCAAAAGATCCTGCTCTTTATATTCTCAGGAACGAGCTTGAAAAAGAACTCGATGAAGCCCGAAAAAAGGCGCAGTCCCTGAGAAACCATTCCTGTCCGGGGCTTTACGAAGTCCTCAAGTCCGAAGGAACTGAATTTTCTTCCTGGCTCTTTTCGGATGTCAGGAGCCCCGAAGAAATTATGGAATATGCAGAGGACCGGGGCATGTGCGGGTATGAGCTGCTTAAAAAAGAGCTCAAGAACGCGGAACTTCTTATCTGTAATTTCCACCATGTGTTAAGTGCCGAGATCTTCATGACTCTCCTTAAATGGCTTGAAAAAGACCCCGAAGATGTTATTCTTATTTTTGACGAAGCTCACAATATCGAGTCTTCAGCCCGTTCACATTCCTCCATAATGCTTTCGGAATTGACTGTCGAAAAAGCCCTTTCCGAAGTCGGAGAGATTCCTGAGCCGGACAGTTCTCCGGTATTCGGGGCAGGTTCAGGGTCAGGTACGGGAATCCCTCTTGACCAGGACTATGCTTCCCGGCTCTATGCCAAAAGGCTTTTTTCCTGCCTTCTTAATGCTATCAGGGATATTTATGACTCAAAGCTGAAGTTCGGGGAAAGGAACAGGCTTGGAAAGAACTGGCAGGATATTCAGATAAGCGACCCTTATGAACGCCATGATGTGCTGAAGGCACGCTTTTTGCGGGATGCACAGAGAGAAGGGTTTGCAGACGAAGAAAAGGTACTGACCCGGCTGCGGGAAATCGGGGAGTTCGGAGGCAGGCTGGAAGAGATCTATGCCGAAAACTACAAAAAAGGGCTTCTTTCTGTCCCCAAGCGTTCCCAGATCCGATATGTCGCAGATTTTCTTTCTTCTTACCTTGTGCTCTCGGACAGGCAGAACTATTATCCGATCCTGAACATGCGCAGGGACTTTAAAAGTGACAGAGTGGTGGGCAGGCTTGAACTCTTCACCTGCATTCCTAAGAACGTAACTCAGCCTTTGCTCGATTCCGTTTATTCTGCAGTGCTGATGTCTGCTACCCTCAGGCCTTTTGAAATGGTCAAATCAACACTGGGTATTTCGCGGGAAGTGGAAGAAATCACCTTTGGGACTACTTTCCCGCAGGAAAGAAGGCTTACTCTGGCAGTTTCATTTCCTCCTCTCTTTGCAAAAAACAGGGACAGCCCGGAGACTCTGGAGGGTTTAAGAGAAGCACTTCTTGCTGCCACTGCCGCCTCTCCCGGAAATGTAATCATTTATTTCCAGAGCTATGCAGAAGCGCTTCGCTATACGAAGCTTCTTGAGCCTTACCTTTCGGTTCCTGTTTTCCTTGACGAAGTCGGAGTTTCAGCCCAGGGAATCAGGCAAAAGTTTTTCAAAATAGGGGAAGAGGGAGGAAAAGCAGTACTTATAACCTATCTCTGGGGAACACTGAGCGAAGGCGTTGATTTCAGGGATTCCCGCGGCAGGACTGTTATTGTTGTGGGTGTTGGATATCCGGCTCTGAATGACAGGATAAAGGCTGTCGAGTCTGCTTATGATACTGTTTTTGGCTGCGGGGAGGGCTGGGAATTTGCAGTCCAGGTGCCGACAATCAGGAAAGTGAGACAGGCGATGGGAAGAGTTGTCCGCTTTCCAGGAGATTTCGGGGTAAGGATACTCCTTGATGCCCGTTACCAGGGTTCCCAGATGCGTAAACTGGGTAAATTTTCGGTTTTCGGATATTTCCCGCCTGAAGAGAGCAAAGAGTTCATTGATGTGGCTCCAAAGGACATAGGGAGCCTGGTAGAAGAGTTCTTTGCAAATATAATGCCTTATAGATCCGAAATAAATGAGGAAAATAAAAAGGAGCCGGAGAAGCCGGCTTCAGGAAGGCTGGATTTCGGTAGCCTCGCAGAAAAACTCTGAAAGGAGAATTGCTTGATTACTCCGGCTTTCAAATTTACTTTCGTTGAATTCCTGATTTTTCTTTCTTTTTATTTTCTTACTTGTTTTTACTATTTTTTTTCTGCTTAACTGACTTCCTAACTGATTTCCTGAATGACTTTCCGACAAAGTTTCAGGCACTTTTGACTGTTATATAATTACCCTTTCCTCCTGAAGTACTTCCTGCCTCATTGGTTACTGTAATATATATTGTGTAAGTTCCCGGTTTTGTATATGTGTGTACCGGATTTCTTTCAGTTGAATACGTTCCGTCTCCGAAATTCCATTTCCATGCAGTGGGAGAGTTTGATGAATTGTCTTTAAATGATACGGTATGTGGTGCAGTTCCATTTCTCGGAGACCCCCAGTAGTTTAAGACTGGTTTTGCTACCACAGTTCCTGTCACTTTAATATAATTCGATTTTGTTACTGTATTGCTTCCTGCTGCATTGGTTGCTGTAAGTGCTACCGTATAATTTCCTGCTGAAGAATATTTATGCACAGGACTTTTGCTTGTTGAGTATGTCCCGTCCCCAAAACTCCAGTTCCATGCGGTTGGTGAACCTGTACTTATGTCAGTAAAGGTTACATTCAGTGGAGCACTTCCTGATGCTGGGGATGCCGAAAACGCGGCAACCGGCATTGTCGAACTGTTTCCTGTCACTGTTATATAGTTACCTTTTCCTCCTGAAGTGCTTCCTGCCGCATTGGTTACTGTAATATATATTGTATATGTCCCTGGTTTTGTATACGTGTGTACCGGATTCCTTTCAGTTGAATATGTCCCGTCTCCGAAAGTCCAGTTCCATGCAGTTGGCGAGTTTGAGGAGTTGTCTTTAAAAGATACTGTGTGTGGTACGGTTCCATTTCTCGGAGACCCCCAGTAATTCAGGACTGGTTTCGCTAAAGCTGTCCCTGCTACTGTAATATAATTCGATTTTGTTGCTGTATTGCTGCCTGCAGCATTGCTTACTGTAAGTGCTACCGTATAGTTTCCTGCTGTCGAATATATGTGCTTTGGATTCTTCTCTGTTGAAGAGTTTCCGTCTCCAAAATTCCAGTTCCATGTAGCTGGTGAACCCGTACTGGTATCATTAAACTGGACATTGAGCGGCACTTTTCCTGAAGTTACATTGCTGCTGAAGCTTGCAACCGGCTTTTGTACTGCTGTTCCGGTTACTACTATGTAATTCGACTTCGTTGCTGTATTGCTGCCTGCAGTATTGCTTACTGTAAGTGCTACTGTGTAGTTTCCTGCTGCTGTGTATGTGTGTACCGGATTCTTTTCAGTTGAGTATGTTCCATCTCCGAAACTCCAGTTCCATGCGGTTGGTGAACCTGTACTGCTATCAGTAAAGGTTACATTCAGTGGAGCATTTCCTGAGGTTGGGGATGCCGAAAACGCGGCAACCGGCATTGTCGAACTGTTTCCTGTCACTGTTATATAGTTACCTTTTCCTCCTGAAGTACTTCCTGCTGCATTGCTTACTGTGATATATATCGTGTAAGTTCCCGGTTTTGTATACGTGTGTACCGGATTTCTTTCAGTTGAATATGTCCCGTCTCCGAAAGTCCAGTTCCATGCAGTGGGCGAGTTTGATGAATTGTCTTTAAAGTATACGGTATGTGGTGCGGTTCCATTTCTCGGAGAACCCCAATAGTTTAAGACTGGTTTTGCTACCGCAGTTCCTGTAACTTTAATATAATTCAACTTTGTTGCTGTATTGCTGCCTGCAGCATTGCTTACTGTAAGTGCTACCGTATAGTTTCCTGCTGACGAATAAATATGCGCTGGGTTCTGAACTGCTGAGTATGTGCCGTCTCCGAAACTCCAGTTCCATGCAGTTGGTGAACCTGTACTTGCGTCATTAAACTGGACGTTAAGCGGTGCAGTCCCTGAGGTAACATTGCTGCTGAAATCCGCTTCAAGAGCTGACGGGCTTGAAGAAGTTACAAGAGGCAGGTAGTCCGAGTATATGCTGCTTGTTATATTGGTATATGGGGAATCGGAAATCCCATCTCCGTCTTTATCTGTAGCTTTATTGGAGAAGCCTGAACCATCGGGTTTGCCCCAGAAGTTTCCACCAATGTATGTCCCTCCAACAACGTTTTTACCTGCGGTTTTTGTGGTATTATAGGAATTCCCTATCCCGCTTTTGATTGTCATGTTAGTATTGTTGAAGTAATTGTCATAGATAAGGTTCCTGTCGCTGAGCCCGCAAACATACATGCCAGAAGCACTGTTTGAAGTTACAGTATTGCCTGAAAGCTTATTGTCGTCGGAAGATCCCACATGTATGCCGCGGTTATCATTATTAGCAGTATTTCCTGAGATTGTGTTAAGGCTGGAACTACCAAGATAAATCCCGTATGCTACATTATCTGTGACAGTGTTTTTCGAGATCGTACACCTGCTTGAGCTTGTGAGGCGGATTCCATATCCATTATTCGTAACTTTGCTTTTCTCAATTACACATTTACTGCATTTGTACAGGTTAATTCCTGCGTAACTGGATCCGCTTCCTGTAACTTTGATCCCGCTAATTGTAATATTGGGTGCCTGCAAAAGGATCGCGTCTCTTGAGTTTTTGGATTTTATTATTGTATCATCAGGATTTTCGGATTGTGATCTTATCGTAATGTTTCCTTTGGTTATGTTAAGGTTCTCAGAATATGTCCCGGGTTTCAGGATTATTGTATCGCCTGAATTTGCATTGTTTACTGCAGTCTGTATTGAGCTTCCAGGCTGGATAACTATCTCAGCCGCTGATCCGGCTCCTGAAATTAATACTAAAACAAGAAAAATTCCCAGTAAAATAGTAAATATGTTTTTAATTTCCAATTCCTCCATCCATTAAAGAAAGTAGGGGGTGAAATCCGTAGCAAGAACTAAATTTATGTTTAGGACTTACGCACTTGAGGATTAGAATCATGATCAATAGACCTTGCAGTTAAATCGTCTATTTAGACAGTTGAAGGTTTAGAGCTGTTGTTTTTCAGTTCAACCGCGTAAGTCCTAATGTTATTAGTAATCTATGTAAACCACATTTACTGTGCAACGAATACACTAATGTAAATCTAAGTTAACTGAGCTGAATCTGCCTGTAATCCCACGAAAAGTTACCGTGTAAATCACTTTAATTTCGAGAGAATAATATAAGCAATATAAGTATACTGATTTAAACTATTACTTTACAAAAAAAGAAAAAAAGGTATACAGATCCTTGAATTAATAGTTTAATTGTACACTGAACATTTAATTATTGAGCCTATCCCAAAACTTTTAAAATTATGTCTCTGAAATTCATTCTTAATAGACGGTTTTGGATGAGCTCATAAGCAATTTTGAGTTCTGTGATCAGCTCATTAAAATAGCCAGTTTTTTGCTCCACATGTTAATATTAAATTTTTATAAAGAAGTAAAATTCTATACTGGCTTTCTTCCTGCTACGTTTACCCATGCTATTATTTGGCTGCAAATAAAGAAAAATGGAATGCTTTGATACATTCCAGTCTCATTTCTTCATATTTTTCAGCGCCAATCCGATTACTCCCAGAGCAACGATCACAATCACCATACTTAACATGATGTCGCTTCTGCTGTTCTTATCGGACTCAGGTGCCCTGGCCTCATTCTTTTCGGATTGAATCTCACCCACAGACCTTTCTTCGGCAGGGAGCTGAGTATTCTCTTCCGCTATTTCCTGGACAGCTTTACCTGTTATCGCAAATGACCCATAGCTGGAGACCTCTGCTGTGAAGTACAGGTATTTATCGTCTTCTTCTGTCAGATCAGCTGGCAGCCCGGTCCAGATGCCATCTTTACCGTCATGCTTGTCCTTATCCTCATACCTGTTAAGGGTGATCGACTTCTGTTCTACATTTTTATTCTGCAGCCAGGCCTTTTCAACCTTAAAACAGATCACAGGCTTTTCTATATTTTTGGAAGTTGCATACCCGCTGTTTCCTACCCATACGTTAAAGGACTTATATACCTCTCCTTCGGGCAGTTTTGGGACAAGTGCTGACTTATTTTTTAGCTGCTCAGCAATGGTTGTAGTCTTGCCTGCGTTTTTGACTGCATCAAAACCTACATACACTACACATGTGGCATTCTTAGTAAAATCAAACTTTACAGCCTTGCCATTCGTGATAAAGACCTGAGAGAGTTCCTTAACCTCTACGTTCTTTGCAGGCTCGGGAGATCCGCCTCCTCCGCCTCCACCGCCGCTGCTTCCACCGCTGCTTCCTCCATTATGCTCCCTGTCCACGTCTATTGTAATGGTTTTTGAAGCTGTGCCATTCGCATTGGTTGCGGTTAAGGTTACTTTATAAGTCCCTGGGAAGGTGTACACATAAACTGCTGTACTGGTATCTGCATCAGTCCCTCCGTCTTCATTAAAGTCCCAGCCTATCCGGGTCGCATCCTGTGAGCGGTCAGTAAAAAGAACTGAGAGTGGAGCATACCCGCCTGTAACATTAGCTTCGAAATCTGCAACAGGAAGGCCTTCTTTTTCCGGCTCCAGCACTTTTATTTCTCTAGTTTCCGAATCCGTACCGTTTACATTACTTACTGTCAGGGTAACAGTATAGTCTCCTGGAGCTTCATAAACATAAACAGGATGCTGGACTGTAGAATCGGGACCTCCATTATTGTCAAAGTCCCAGCTCCATGAAACTGCGTTCTGAGACAGATCGGTAAACTGGACTGCAAGAGGAGCAGACCCCTGAGTAGTATTGGTGCCGAAATCTGCAACAGGAAGAACGGTTTCGGAGTTTGCTAAGACTGTAATTGTACTGGATTTTGAAGTCTCACCGTTTTCATTGCTTACTGTCAGTGTTACAGTGTAATCTCCTGCTGTGGAGTATGTATGTACAGGGCTCTGGTCTGATGAACTGTTTCCATCTCCGAAATTCCAGTTCCATGCAGTGGGGTTTCCTGTGCTTTTGTCAGCAAAAATTACATCCAGCGGTGCATTTCCCGAAGTAACACTGCTGCTGAAATCTGCTGTCGGAGGCACGGGACCGGGTGAGCTCGAAGGATATGCTAGGGGCAGGTAGTCCCAGTGTGTGTTGTCACCCGGTAAGCGGTATGATGAATCTGAGATCCCATCTCCGTCCTTATCTACTGCCGTATCGGAAAAGCCTGTACCATCAGGTTTTCCCCAGTAGTTCCCGCCGATGTAAGAGCCACCAATAATATTGGTGCCTTCTGTTTTTGTAATATTATAAGAATTTCCGGATCCGCCTTTTACGGACACTTCGGCATTATTGAAATAGTTGTTATATATCGTATTATGGTTGCAAACGGTACACTCATAGAATCCTAATTCACTGTTAAAAGTAACTTTATTACCTGAAATTGTATTATAATTAGAGGAACCGAGATAGAGACCACGAGTGCTGTTATTAGCCGTATTCCCTGAAATTATATTGCTGCTGGAACCTCCAATGTAAATCCCATATGCTGTATTATCTGTGACTATATTGTTTGAGATTGCACACTTTCTGGAACTTCCAAGGCGAATTCCATATCCATTATTTGCAAGTTTGTTATTCTCAATTATACAGTTAGTACAATTGTACAGATAAATGCCAGAATAGCTGGATCCGCCTCCGACAAATTTGAGTCCGCTAATTGTAACATCAGATGTATGCACTAGGAGTGCGTCTCTTGAGTTTTTAGCTTGAATTATCGTATTATCAGGATTTCCGGACTCTGACCTGATTGTAAGATTACTTTTAGTTATGTTGACATTTTCTGTGTAGGTCCCGGCTTTTATGATTATTGTGTCACCTGGACCTGCACTGTTAACAGCAACCTGTATAGAACTTCCTGGCTCGACGATTATATCAGTTGCTGATCCAGTTCCCGAAATTAATAGCAAAAGGAATAGTGATAAAATAAGCAATTTATTTTTAATTTTAATCCCTCCATCCACTCAAGATATTTGGGGGTAAAATCTGTAACGGATGAATTGATTTGCTGGTACAGTATGAATTCATGATACCAGCAATATAAAAACTTATTATATATATCAATCGCTGATTTTTTATTACCAGATTTACGCCTCAACTCCAAACTTTTACTAAATTGGGAGATATGCGAAACAATATAAATATACTGATTTAGATTAATTCTTTTTAATAGAACTAGATAAACCTGATTCCGGTAAAAGGTCAGACAATGCCTTTCTTAGCAAAAAAATAAACCGCTTATTTTTTGACAGTTTGTTTTACTGATAAACAGGTTCTTTTTTAACTTACTGTTTTCCCTTCAAATAGCACTGAATTTTAAAGATTATTCTTCAAAATTATCACGGAGTTAACTTTAAATTATAAGAGGGAACAAAAATAGATAACAGGGATTACTTAATAAGAGCTACTTTGCTACTCAATTCATTATATTTGGGAAATTAACCTGTGTCTGGAATTCCAGGCTCAGGTGAATCAAGTATAATAAAAGTAGTAATATAATAGTTGTGAACTTGGAATATAATGAAAGATGGATAACATTTATTATCCATCTAAGCAAATGATAACATACCACATCGGGGGATAAAAAAGATGGGCGTAGAAGATACAATTAAACAGATTGCATGCGAACTTGAGAAAATAGCAACCACGAAAACAGTTGTTGGAGAACCTATCACAGCTGCCGGAAAAACAATTATTCCTGTTTCCAAACTTACAATGGGTTTTGGAGGCGGAGGTGGGGAAGGTAAGAAGGAGACCGAATCCGGATATGGCGGCGGCGGCGGTGCAGGTGCTAAGATAGAGCCTATTGCTTTTATCATGCTTTCCGAAGACGATGCAAAAATCTTCAGGATCTCTGAGAAAGGCGATATAGGATCAATTTTCGGTTCCATTCAGGAGGCAGTCCCTGACCTTCTGGATAAACTCAAAGGCAAAACCGGGAAAACTAAAAAAGAAGAAAAAACCGAAGAAAAAATAATCATAGAACCTGAAGTCCGTGAAACGGAAGTTAAAGAGCAAACAGAAACCTACGTTGAGAAAAAGGGCTGCGTCCACTAAATTCCTTCTGGTTAAACCTGTTCATGGATTTCTCAGGAACCGGACCGAAAGACTAGGACATAAGAGGATAATCAGTATTATCCTTCTTTCAACCTGTTTAGCATGCTTGCCATATATCTCATCATCCTGGTTTTTTTACTTATTCTATTTGTACTTCTTACAGCAATAGTGCTTACTTTCAAGCTCAAAGTCCTGAGCCTGGAAGGAAACAACGAACTGGGAGGTACATTTACAGTTAAATGGCTGTTTTTCTCACGTACTTTTTTAATCGGAGGGCCAGAAGAGGGAAAATACCCTTCTGAAGAGATGAGTACAGAGGTCCAGAATCGTGAAATTATTGCGAAAACAGAAGAGGGCAAAGCAAGATCTCAGCAAACCGAAATCAGAGAAAAGGATCTGGACGCAGAATATTATACACAGCCAGGAAAAGTCAGAAAACCTATAGAAGAAAAGCCTGGAGAGGAAACAATAATTCTTGAAGGTAAAGAGAGAATCGAGGTTAAAAAAGAGGCGCCTGTCAAAAAGAAAAGAAGTATATTTGATCGGATTAGAAGAAAAAAGATAGTCAGCGAGGAAAGTGAGGTTGAAGAGAAGGAGGGCATGACTTTCAAAGAAAAGCTTCACTGGGGCCTTGAGGCTTACAAAGCTCTTAGAAAACCTCTGTTCCGTTTGCTTTCCGATATGCTTAATGCAATAAAAATCAGAAAACTGAACGCCGACCTTACTTTTGGGCTTCAGGACCCTGCGGATACGGGGATGCTTTGTGGGTTAATACATGCCTTCCTGGGGACGGTTTACAGCCGCTGCCGGAGCTGTAGTTTTTCTGTCTGCCCTGTTTTTATGGATTCACTGCTGGATTTCCGGGGGAGCGCGGAGATCCGTGTAAAATTATATTCACTGATTTTTCCAGTCATTAAATTTATATTAAACTGGAAAACTTTATCTTTTACTTATTTGATTGTTAAGGAAAAACTTCGGGGTAGTTCGAAGATAAACTCCTAAGCTTTATGAATAAGCAATGAGGATACAGATGAATATGATTAATGTGGTGTCTCCATCCAGACTGCATCTCACCCTTATCGATCTCAATGCAGAGATTGGCAGGGTCGATGGAGGAGTAGGAATCACTCTTGAATCCCCCAGCCTGGAAATTTCTGCCTCTGAAGCGGATACTGTTGAAGTTGTGGGTTCTTCTCTTCTCGCAGGCAGGATGCTAAAAGCAGCAAAAGCTGTGCTTCCACCAGGAAAAGGGGTAAAAATCCTTATTAAAAAGGATCTTCCTGACCATGTGGGGCTTGGGTCTGGAACCCAGGCTGCACTTTCTGTAGCTGCAGCCATAAACGAGATTTACGAGCTTGGCAGAAGTGTCAGGGAGCTAGCAGTTGCCGTAGGCAGGGGAGGGACTTCCGGAATAGGGGTTGCTGCTTTTGAAAATGGAGGCTTTATCGTGGACGGAGGTCACAGGTTCAGGGATAAAGGTGCATTTTCTCCATCTGCGGCCAGCCGTATGCCTCCCGGACCTGTACTTTTCAGAAGAGCATTTCCTGACTGGAATATTGTCCTTGCAATCCCCAATACTAAAGGAGTTCATGATGCTGAAGAAGTTGATATTTTTAAAAAAGTTTGTCCCATCCCTTTAGCAGAAGTTCAGGAGATCTCCCACGTAATCCTCATGCAGATGCTTCCTGCCCTTATTGAAGAAGATATTGATAGTTTCGGCAGGGCAGTCAACCACTTCCAGACTGCAGGTTTCAAAAGGCGGGAAGTCGAACTTCAGCCCCAGCCTGTGCTTGATGTCATGAAATACATGCAGGATAATGGAGCCAGCGGTTCAGGAGTAAGTTCTTTCGGGCCGGTTGTTTATGGAATTGTTGAGAGCCCTGGAGAAGCCGGAAAACTCCAGAAAGAAGTCCAGCGCATGCTAAATGACTCGCTCGGTGGAGACGTCCTCCTCACAAAGGGAAGGAACAGGGGCGCGGATATCTTCGGAGGCTCCGATTGAAAATCAATACCTGGTTTGGAGTTCTTGAGCTGGGCAGTAGCGGAAAACTGCTTGCTTCCGAACTTTTCCCAAAGGATGTGAGGGAGCTTGCCCTCCATTTGCTCTCTTTGAGGAATAAAAGGCAGGATATGCCGCCTGAGGGTTTTGACCTGAAAACTGCAGCTATCGAGTCTGGCTTTGCAGATTCTTATTCCGAATACTATTCCCTTTTGCATGAAGTTACTCTGGAAACCGTAAAACTTCAGGTTTCAGAGTCTCTTACTCCTGATCAACGTGTTATTCAGGCAGTAGAAGCTCTGGATGACATTAATGAAACTGCAAACTCCCTTTCCGAAAGGCTTTTTGAATGGTATGGAGGCTATTTCCCGGAAAGCGGGCTCAGCGGGGAAGCACTTTCGGTTTTTATCACAAAATACGGTTCACGAGAAAATGTTCCTCCTGAAGATCCTCTTTATTTAAAAGCCCAGAATTCTATGGGTGCAAAACTTGAATCTGCAGATGAATCTCTTCTTAAAGGTTTTGCGGAGAGCGTAAGCAGCCTCTATGAACGGAGAAAACAAATTGAAGCTTACATTGAAAGCAGCATGGAAACTCTTGCTCCCAACCTTACCATGCTGGCTGGTCCTATGCTCGGCGCAAGGCTGATAAGCATTGCGGGCAGCCTTGATAAACTCGCAGCTTTTCCTTCAAGCACTGTCCAGGTAATAGGGGCAAACAAAGCTCTTTTCAAGCACCTGCGTGCCCGTGCTCCTTCCCCCAAACACGGTATAATCTACAGCCATCCTCTTATCAACACTTCCCCCTGGTGGTTGAGAGGAAAAATAGCAAGGGCTCTTGCGTCAAAACTTTCCCTTGCTGCAAGAATTGATTTTTATTCTGCAAAAAAAGATGCTTCACTTGAATATGAACTGGAGGAAAAGGTCCGGAAAATCAGGGAAGCAAACCCA
Organism: Methanosarcina hadiensis; assembly: GCF_046529725.1. Lineage (GTDB taxonomy): Archaea > Halobacteriota > Methanosarcinia > Methanosarcinales > Methanosarcinaceae > Methanosarcina > Methanosarcina hadiensis. The sequence goes on from NZ_CP136241.1 coordinate 4,074,135, forward strand.
AAGCCTCCTCAAAAGCGACAGGAAGGCAAGGCAAAGCCAAAAAAGAAGAGGAGGAAGTAAATGCCCGAAATAAGGCCGCTCTCAGAAGGAATTTTTGAGGTCACGAAGGATAAAAAGCAGCTTTCCACTCTTAACCTCGACCCCGGAAAAGTCGTGTATGGAGAAAAGCTGATTTCAGTTGAAGGGACCGAATACAGGACATGGGATCCCCGAAGAAGCAAGCTTGGAGCCATGATTCTCAAGAAATTTGATACACCTCTAAAAAGGGATTCAAAGGTTCTTTATCTCGGGGCTGCTTCAGGCACAACGGTCAGCCATGTCTCTGACATCGTTTCCGAAGGGGCAGTATATGCTGTTGAATTTGCTCCAAGAAGCATGCGCGACTTCATAGGACTTGCTTCCAGGCGCAAAAACATTTTCCCTATTCTTGCTGATGCGGGAAAGCCTGACAGTTACGCACATATTGTTGAGCCTGTGGACCTTATCTTTCAGGATGTTGCCCAGCCCAACCAGGCAGAGATCGCTACAAGAAATGCTGCCCGTTTTTTGAAAAAAGATGGGTATCTCCTGCTTTCTATCAAGGCTCGTAGCATAGATACTGCGGCAAGCCCGAAAGAGATTTTTAAAGAAGAGGTAAAAAAACTTGAACAGGCTTTTGAACCAGGATTCGAAATTTTGACTGCCAGGGATCTTATGCCTTACCATGAAGACCATCTTGGAGTGCTGGCAAAATTAAAGGCATAAATTCTATTTTGAATCCTGTTTTTACTTAAATCCCATTTTTACTTTAATCCTGTTTTTTTAAATCCTGTTTTTCAAAGAGGTTAATTTTTTTGGCATGAGTTTTTTGGCAATCTCTTTGATAAGGACTCTTTGGTGGTAGTATGAAGCTATTTTCGTAAAGTACTGAAGACGTGATTTCCATAAAGGTCAGGTATTAAAAGCTAATTCGGGAAGGGATTTTTACTTTCTTATAAAGGGATGTTTACCTTCTTATATTTACAAATAACCTCTTTTTTGTGACCGGTATCAGCTTCTTCCACTCAACAACTGAATCCTCATAAAACTCGTACTCATCAACTGTTTTATCCGAGAATTTGCCATCCACTTCATACACATAAAAGCCTTCTTCCTCATCTGTAGACACAACTTTTATCCTGTCTCCAATTCTCTTTACTTCAACAGCGGCTACACTTTTCAGGGCTTCTAGCAAATTAGTGCCTTCTTCTACCTCAATATGCCTTTTTTCTGCGAAGCGGTCAAGGAAAGAATAGACATTGCTTAGCTTTATGCCTATCATATGAGTATTTCCAAACTTTTTCCTTTCTATAAGCTCGGCTTTTTCCAGGACTTTCACATGCTTAGCAGCTACAGGTACGGATATCCCTATTTCCCTGGCAAGACCGGAAATATGTTTATCTCCTTCACTTAAACTCTCAAGAATTGAAAGCCGTGTATCGCTTGAAATTGCTTTAAAGAGGTTTTCTCTGCCTCCGTTAATTCCTGAACCTCTCATAACACTTGCTACCATGATAATCTTCTATTTTACCTCAAATACTTATAATTATTGCCGTCATAACACAAGTAAAGTATATCTTCCTTTTTATTGATGCCCTTTTTATTTGGTTTTATGGCAAATTCTCTTTAGTTTTCACTCAAGTATTTCTTATCCATCTAAATTATAAGCCAGTTCACAGAGGAAATTTTCACATAATTGTTCTTAAATTATGTTTTTAATTTGCTATTACTCTTTATCCGATATTTTTTTAAAACTAATTTTATTTTTGTGAACTTTCACATCCATCTCTTTACTTTTACAATTATCTATTCTAACTATTCGCAGCCAGGAAAAGGAAGTCAAGCTTTCATCTAAAAAACAGCTATAAAAGGGCTTGTTATGCGGATAGATAACAACCATTACCCAAAAGCCAGTTTTTATTTAGTCCTGCCATAGATGCTCAGAAGGTACTATGGACTCTGCGACGTTAACTGTTATTGGAATCATGATAGGTATCCTTATCTTCGGGATTAAAACAGGATTAGGCTGTGGATTTTCAAATATTACTGCGCGAGAAGTTTTTACGATTGCAGGCAGTTACTTTTTTCTTGCCCTTTTGTTTGGAAGCATTGCTGACCGTTTAAGCATGGATGCCTTTGAGCGTCTTTCTTCAATGGGCATGGGACTCCATGTTTTTGTTTCCTTTATCCTTATATGGGCCGGTATTTACACCCAGAAAAAATGGAATTCAGGAAAAGATGTTTCCAGGCATACTTTTCTTGCTATATCCATGCCCTGCCCGGTCTGCCTTGGGGCTTTTGCAGTGTCCTGTATGTTGCTCTCAGAAAGACTCAACTTTTCCGGGCTAAAGATAGGGCTTATCGTAGGGGCTGCTTTTTTTATTGCTGTTGTAGCTTCTTCTTTTCTTTTCAGGCTTGGTAAAACCAGGTTCGAAAAGACTCCCGAAACTATGGGAAGCGTCATGGTGCTTCTTGGAATCTATTATCTTCTCGGGGCTCTGCTAATCCCGGCATATATGCAAACAAAACAGATGAACCTCGTTTCTATCGGTGGAGGAGAGACCGGAATCGTGCCTTTGATGGCTCTTGGGGGCGTTGTCCTGGCGGGTTTTTTCCTGGACCGTATAAGGAGGCATGACCTGTGAGCATGATGGATTTATTATCCAGTATGATGAATGTCTTCTCAACCGCTTTACTGATCCCTGTGATGTTTCTACTCACCCTGCTTGTATTTCTATCCCTGATTCAACTGGGAGAATTTCTCTCCGAATACACAAAAAGGCACAGGGACTGGGCCAACCTTGAAACTAACTGTAAAAAGCTTGAGCACGACCTCCGGAATTTGGATTTTGCGGAAGCCTCCAGAGCTCTTGAGAATATAAAGCAAAATTACATGGTCACTTCCTTTGCAAGAGACGCTTCCAAATATCTGGAAGAGCAACATCTTCCAGCAATTGAGAGGCTTTCTCAGGAATATGAAATCCGCATGGCAAAACGCCTTGAACATACGAAGATAACCTCAACGATTGGCCCAATGCTTGGGTTAATGGGAACTTTAATCCCACTGGGTCCTGCTCTTATAGGACTTTCAGCAGGAGACCTCGAAACCCTTGCACAGAACCTGATGATTGCGTTTGCAACAACTGTAGTAGGGCTTTTTGCAGCCGGAATAGGTTACGTGCTTACGCAGGTCAGAAGGCGCTGGTACTGGGAAGATATGTCAGATATCGATTATATTCTGGACACAATTGAGGAAAAGATCTGAGGCATGGCAGCTTTCAATAAGGAGGAATAAATCATGCGGAAAACAAGAAAATTCAGGCGCACAGGACTTTTACATGCCGAGGATGAACAAAACCCTATGGCTACTGTTGCCAATGTTTTTGATGTTGCAATGGTCTTTTCAGTGGCTCTACTCGTTGCCCTTGTGATGTCCTATCATCTCCCCGAACTTCTAAGCTCCAGCGAAGATTTTACAATTGTAAAAAACCCGGGAGCTAAGGATATGAAGATAATCGTCAAAGAAGAAGGAAAGCCTATAGAAGTCCTGAACATGACTGACAGTATCGGTGGGGGTACAGGGGAAGCCCTGGGCACGGCTTATAAGCTTGCCGACGGCAGGGTTATTTACGTGCCTGAAGATGCTGAGGGCAACAGTACATCTGCGGGTATATCTACGGGTACATCTACGGGCACATCTTCTTCAACTGACGCATCCTCTCCGGCTAAATCTGCTCCGGTTTAAGCCGTCCATATTATTTTTTCCACAATCAAAGCAAGCTTTGTTTGGTTTTCATCGACAAATTTGTCCGGGATCTGGGAAAAAAGATCTAATTTGGCATTTGAAATACAGCGTAAGTAATCCGCCGTATTTCTCCTTTTAATCAGTTCCAAATCCGTTTTCTTTAATAATTCAGCTTATTCTCGCTATTTATAGAATTAGAGTTCACGAGTAACCTCAATCTATTTTTTAATCTCTAATATTATCTTTTTATCTAGATAGATAATAATTATTACTTAAAAACCACATTTTATGTTCACTTCTCCTTAATTCTCTAATCCCCAATCTCTGAAACAGCATCGGGTGCTTTTGCCTTTTAAAGTTTAATATCTCTAATTAAAAGTCAAGAAAAGATCTCTAATTAAATTTTTAAACCAGAAATGCATATCTCTATAAGTTCCTAAAATTAACAAACTTTTAGACCCCCAATTTCCAATGAGCCATAAGTTCCGGAAATTTTCTTCGGGCACTCGGTTTTCTCTCGGGTACTCGGCTCATAATACCTTTTCAGGAGATCGAAAATGCAAGAAAAATCTATAATGATATTAATTTTTGTTCTATTCCTGTTAACACTGTTATCGAACGTTCTTTTCTGGTGGAAACTCCCTAAAATTCAGAGGACTGAGGAATCTTAAGATTCTCATCTCGATATTCAACCGACTTCAATTCTGAAAAATTTCTGGAATTACTGGATTTCTGGAATTACTGGATTTCTGGAATTACTGGATTTCTGGAATTACTGGCATAGATATAAAAGTTGGTCTTTAAGCAGCTCAAAAAATACAATTTTTCAGGTAGCTCAACTAATATCCTTCAGTTCAATTACTTTATTGTCTTTAAATTTGAAAATCGAACTACCTTTTAATTCAATTACATCTCCGGCTTTCATTTCATCCGAAAAATCAACTGCTAGAATTCCGTAATAGTCAATTTTTACTTCAACCCGGTCTTCATTAAATTTAATTTCCGTAATTGTCTGCTTTCGTTTTCTAAATAATCGTCTGGCTTGCTCTGCCTGATTTCTTAATTCTGCAATACCATTTGTTGTCAGGTTGATTTCTCCGTTTGAAACGTTTTCAAATTTTATGTCATCGTGCATATGCAGAAGCATTCTGTCGGTATCAAAACTGTTATAGGCATCAATATAATTTTCAATAATTTTTTTATAAATTTCGTATCTCATATCATCGCCTATCTATTTTTTATACGCTTAAATTCTTCCTTTTTCCATTTAATCGTTTTTTTAAACATTTCTTTATTTACGTGCGGTTTTTACCTTAATAGCTAACAATTGTGAGCCAAAAACCGTCTTTTATATCTTTTTCTTCCAATGCTCCGAATGCTTAAGATATTAGACAGAATCGGCTGCTCATTTATTTGAGAAAGTTGTGAGGCCGAATTTAGAGTCAGAACTAAAGGTTTCCAGTTCAGTCTTCAAAATTTGCCTTTTGTTTCAACCTAGGTTCTGAATTTGCAAAATTTTAGAATTAAATTGTCTGGTGAGTTGAGCATCCTGATTATTCTTCTCACAGGGCGACTCGAAATTCATTATAGATTATCCGGGGATAACATGCATACGGCACTAAGCAGGTTACTGGTTTTATGTGTGGTAGTTCTTTTACTGCTGACACAGAATGTATCGGCTGATGGAAATCAGGTAAATATTACTTTTATCTGCTATGACGGAAGTGCTCTTGCTGCGGCAGAGGAGTCCAATCCATACAATGCAAGTATAAATGTAACGTATATTTCGGGTTATGCGGACTTCACCAATGTCACCTTTGAAAACCAGGATGTAATATTTTCCTACATGCTCTGGTCGCAGTTCAAAGATATTGGAGATAACCTTGAGAGTGCTCATGAAAACGGAACTGCACTCATAGACATCACATCTATGATGGATCCGGCATACATCAACACTTCAGTCTATGATCAGGTCTTTACCGGGACCAAGCCTTATAATTCTACTGAAGAGAAATTTTTCTACAATATGGGTACAAGAGGAGTCCTGAAGAAAAATGCTGAAAATTTTATTATCTATCTCGCAAAAACTTATGGAGATAAACCAGAGCTTACGGGCAGCTGGGTTTATGAGGACCCCATAGAGTTCCCAGAAGGCGGAATTTACCATCCTGATGCTCGCTTTCCCACAACCGAATTTCAGCCTGACTGGTTTGAGAATACCACTGATTACCTTGAATGGTATTCTAACTCGACTAACTCAGGTAACTCAAACGGATCAAGGCATACTTACGACAAGAGTAAGCCAACAATCGGGATATGGTTCCATGCTTCGGATTATACCGGAGACAATCTTGAAGTCATAGACGCTCTCATTCGCGATCTGGAAGGAAAGGGCTGCAATATAATTGCAGGCTTTGATACTTTCAATGATATCCACAAATTTTACTCTGATGAAAACGGGGAACCTCTTGTCCAGTGTGTAATTTCTCTTAAGAGTTTCCGTCTGAATTACGCTGATCCTGATAAAGGTATACAGGAACTTACAGACCTTGACGTTCCTGTCCTCACGGGACTGGTTGTCAATAATCCTGCTAATTCTACCGACATAGCTGACAGCAACAGGGGTATCCCGAGCAGCGAAGTCGTATACAAGACCCTGCTTCCGAGTATTGACGGAATTTTCGAGTACATTGTAGTAGGAATTGATAATTACGACTCCGAAACCGGTGAAAGCAACTATGAACCTCTTCCGGCTCAGATTGACTGGATGTCAAACAGGTCAATTAACTGGGCAGAGTTGAAATTAAAGGATAATCAGGACAAGAAAGTAGCTGTCATTTATTATAATTATCCTTCCGGAAAGGACAACATAGTGGCAAATTACCTAAACGCAACTCAGAGCATGCTTGACCTTCTCAATGCGATGAACGAAAGCGGGTATGAAGTCTCCGGAATTCCGGAAAATGACAGTGACCTTCTGGAAATGCTTCAGAACCAGGGCATCAATGTCGGCTCATGGGCTCCGGGAGTTCTTAATGGAATGGTCGAAAACAGGACCGACTGGGGAGCTCATCTCATACCCATAGAGACTTACAGGGAGTGGTTTGAATCTGAAATTCCGGAAGACCTGAGAGCCAATGTAAAGGCTGAATGGGGGCAACCCTGGTCTGAAGATCTGCCTCAAGATAAAAGTGTTATGATCTATGAGAATGAAACCGGAAAATACATTGTAATACCCACGGTGCGTTTCGGGGATGTCTGGCTCATGCCTCAGCCTGCCAGGGGAACAGGGCAAAACAATGATACTCTATACCACAGCAATGTTGTACCCCCAACACACCAGTATATAGCTTTCTACCTCTGGCTTAACCATGACTGGCAGCCCGATGCAGTCATCCATCTGGGAACTCATGGTACACATGAATGGCTTCCGGGATCCACTTACGGTATGAACAGGACTTCAGACTGGTCTCCTCTGCTTCTGCAGGATCTGCCAAATATCTATCCTTACATAGTTGCTAACGTCGGAGAAGGAATAACAGCGGAGTACAGGGGTAATGCTCTGATTATTGACCATCTGACTCCGACTCTTGAACGCAGCGGGCTTTATGGAGGCTTGCTGAATCTCTCTATTAATGTCCAGCAGTACTATGATCCTGGCATATCTGCACAGACCAGAGCAGGATACAGGCAGGCTATAATCAACGAGATAATAGCACTCAACCTCGGTGTCGATCTGGGACTGAAGAATGTAACTGCTCTTCAAAACTATAATGAAGAGGAATTTGAGGGTTTTGTCAAAGACGTCCTTCACGAGTATCTGGAAGATGTGGGCAATGAAAATATCCCCTACGGAATGCATATTCTCAGCCATGTTCCAGGAACGAACGTGACAGACCCTGAAAAAGACGAACTTTCCGCAATGGTAAGGGCTATGCTTGGAGCGGACTTTGAGGAAAATATCACTGCTGCCTTCTACCCCGAGTCCGCTTACCCTCCTGGTATTCCTTTGAATGATACAAAAGTTACACAGCTTGTCTGGGAAGTAGTAACAAATAATACAAGCATTTCTACTGCACAGGTTGAGATTTACGGAAAAACCGACAGTTCGGTTACACTTGATCTTGAACAGGGGCTTGTTTATAAGGACAGACTTCTTGACTGCGATGTTGAAATTGACAATATTCTTTCCGCTTTGAATGGAGGCTTCATCCCCCCGGCTTCCGGGCTGGATCCTATTATGAATCCTGATGCAGTACCTACAGGACGCAACTATTACAGCATAAATTCAAAGCTCTATCCCTCAGAGGCAACCTGGGAAGCAGGGAAATCTCTTGCAATCCAGCTGCTTGAGGATTATTATAACAAGTACGGCGAATATCCTGAGAAGGTTTCATTCTCAAGGTTCGGGGTAGAGTTTATCGCCGACCACGGAACCCTGGAAGCAGAAGTACTTTACATGCTCGGAATGAAGCCTGTCCGGGATGAGTACGGGTATGTGACCGGAGTTGAGGCTATTCCTGAAGAAGAGTTATTGCCGAATTATGATTCTTCAAAGCCCGGAAGGCCGCGCATTGATGTCACTTACACAACTGCAGGAATGAGAGATGCTTTCCCGGATAAAATAAAGATGGTAGACGGCGCTGTAAAACTTGCGAGTTCCCTTCCCGGAGTAAACTACCCCAACTATGTTAACCAGAGTTCCCTTACGCTATACGATTCCCTGGTTTCTGCAGGGTATGACAGTGAGACTGCAACAAAACTCTCCACTATGCGCTGTTTTGCAGTAATGGACGGCACTTATGATATAGGGGTCTCGGATGCTGTCAGTGCAAGTGGGACATGGGAAAATGAAGAGGCTATTGCAAACGTATACCTGGACAAGATGGGATATGCTTACGGAGAGGACTTCTGGGGCATAAAGTCCAGAGAACTCCTTGAAGGTAACCTTAAAAACGTTGAAGCCTCAGTGCATTCTTCTTCTTCAAACCTTTACGATTCCCTTGACAATGATGACCTCTTCCAGTATTTCGGGGGCATGAACCTGGCAACAAGGTACGTAAAGGGTGACGGGACCACTCCTGAAATGTATATTTCGGATACCAGTGACCCTTACAGGGCTGAAATGGTAGGAATGCAGGAGTACCTCAGCAAGGATCTGAGAGCCAGGTATTTCAATGACAAATGGATCGAAGGGATGCAGAAATCCGGATATTCGGGCGGGAGCATGATGTCAGAATTCGTGGACAACCTTTTTGGATGGGAGGTAAGCGACCCTGACCTTGTAGACGACACGGTCTGGCAGCAGGTGTACGAGACCTATGCCAGTGACCCCGCCATGAGAGAGTGGTTCAAACAGAATAACCCGGATGCTTACCAGTCAATCACTGCCAGAATGCTTGAAGCTGTCAGGCATGATTACTGGACGCCCTCTGAAGAAGTTATTGAGAGCCTTGCAACAGAGTATGAGCAGTCTGTGGCTGAAAACGGGGCTGCATGCTGCCACCATACCTGCGGAAACCCTCTGCTCCACGAATTTGTGAGTGGGATGGTATCTGTTCCCGGCTATGCTGAGCAAATAAAAGCTGCAACAAATGTCGATAAGGAGACAACGGATACTCAGAGCAGCAGCCAGAGCAGCAAAAGTCGCCAGACTAGCGTTGCTGAAAAACTTAACCAGACAGCCAGAGCAAGTTCGGAATCTCAGGAGAGTAACCAGACTGTCCAGGACTCTGACACGGGCTATGGAATGGATTCTCCGGAACCCGCTCCTGAAGTCCGGCAGAGTTCCGAATCCGATTGCGTGGAAGGCTATGAGATGCAGAAAGAAGATACTGTGGCAGAAGAAGAAAGTGGAGGTCTATCTTTCTCAGGCTCTGATATAGTTGGAATTCTCTTCGTGGTAATGGCAGTGGGAGGAATCTATATGGGATTCAGGAAAAAGAAAATGTAATAAAATTCTATAAAAAAAGATATAAATAAAATTTAAAAAGGGGTAATTACCCTTTTCTTTTTCATTTGAAAAAAGACTTTTATTTTTGTTTTTTGATTTAACTATTTTCTGTACTGGTTTTTGTTCTTATTCAGTCCATGCTCTTTTTTCTTCGTCCTTTTCTTCAAAGTCTTTCATGTACGGTTTAACGTCCAGTACAGGTGTCCCGTTGATAGCATCAAGGCCTTTTACATAGAGCACGTTGCCTTCTACCTTTAAGAGCTCCACCAGGGTGAGCCCTATCCCATTGGGTCGGTATGGGCTTCTGCTCGCAAAGACTCCTGACATTTCTCCGTCATACCGGCGGCGGTGAATTAGCTTATAACCTTCGGATCTGCTGAAATAAAAGATGATATACAGTTTTTCAAGCTCTTCTACCCTGTAAAGGCCATCTACCAGATCCTCTCTCAGGATAATTTTTGAAACCTTCCGGTAAACTTCTTCTTTATACTCTGGTTCGAGATAGTCGTTTTCCACATAGCCTATAGGAGTAAACTCAATTTTTTCCTGAGCACTTTCTGCATTTTCACTCATTTTTTGCCTCAAAACAGGAGATGCAGACTATCTCTCCGTTTTTCACCCTTCCAAGAGGCTCCATGAAACCTTCCCCGCATTTGCTGCATATTACCGTGGGGTAGACTATGGCTTTTTCCGGAGGTTCGACTTCAATCTCAGTGATGCTGAAAAGTTCTTCTTCCGGCATATCAAGAACTCTCTGGCTCTTTGCCTCGTGTGAAGCCCTGAATTCTTTTATTTCCTCCGGGCTTGCATCGCCTGCCCTTATTTTTGCGAAGAGTGCGGTGTGTCTTTCATCCTGGGGAAGAACATCCGGTTTCAGGGAAATCCTCAGGGCTTTTTTGTCTCCTCTCTTGAAGAATGTGTATACATGCTTTCCGTGCTCTTTAAAAACAAGGTTCCCTTTCCCGCATGTACAGCCGTTTATTGCCTGGATTGCATCAACTGCACATGACCTGTTCTCCACAACTGCCACGAGTTCCTCATCTTCGCTTCTGTCCTTAAAACGATCGGCAGCCAGCGTAGCCACTCTATATCCTATCGAAAGACCAGGGCAGACATGTCCATGGAATTTTACAGCAGTGTCAAAATTAGCGTTATTGAACTCCAGATTTTCAGCTCCTATCTCTATTGTTTTCTGATATCTATGATTAATTTAGTTTGCTTGTTTCTTATTCCTTAAATACTATTTATAAATTTTGTATTTAATTGATGTTACAAAAAACGTCCCGAGTATTAATTCAGGGCCGTCTACCTGTATAATCTAAAAACTGCAAAATTAAGAGATATCTCTCACTTTTGACTCCTTTTTCCATCCGGCATGGGAAACTGCTGTACGCTACTATAGAAAAGCCGAGGTTTCAGCATTTTATTTAAAATAAAAATCTGCTGGTTGTATTCAAGTTTAACAGAAGCCAAAGTTAAGTAAAAATCCGAAATCGACAATTTCGAAGGGATTATCTTTAGAAAAAAGTATTTATGTTTAATATTTTTCTTTAATAAGGATGATAGGGACCGTTATTTTCTTTTCCGAGGTCCCTACTGATGATCCAACCCCTTTGGACTGAGAGAAAACCCTTAACTCTCAATCTCTATCATTTTCTTATGGTTTACAGTTATATAACATAAACGATATGAAATATTGTTTAACATTCAAAATATGGATCCTTTCATTTTTTTCATTAAATTTGAAAAATTCCTTGTAATTGAATTATTTTCTGAGGATGAAATTTTCAATCCGGCAAAAACTATCTTTGATTATTTTTTTCTTTTTTTCTCCTGAAAATTTACTTCAAGATTTGAAATTCAGCAACTTAATTTTTTTCCAAATAAGGCAGATTCGAACCCTGTTTTTAATCTATAATTTCTCCAATAATATTATTTTATTCATAACTTTTCATAATTTTTCCGTATAAATTCAACTATCTAAAAATATTTTTAAAAAATTAAATATTGTTTAAGAAGTAATTCCCTTAAAAAGATAATATTTACGTATAAAAACCCTTAAAAATTGCTGGTGTTAAAATTGGGAGCCATTTGCCACCTCTGATTTGGCTCCCAATTGTGCGATTCAACCCCTACGATTAAGAGAAAAACCCCTTAACTCTTAATCGTCGACTTTCTACTTATGTTATAGAGGTATATAACCTAGACGACCTCAAAATTTATTCCCCATTAAATTATTTCGTTGCCTCAAAATCCGACTACTTTGGCTTCAAAATAGTGTTTTGTATTCTTAATTCTTATAATTTCTAACTATATAAAATTTATTAAGGCTTATATTTTACTGCTCATACTTCATATCTATATTTTTCTTATAAAGGTCAACAAAGAATTTTATCATATTGCTAGAGTTTTATAAACAACACACTAAAAAAAACGAAAGGTACTTATTAGTTTTTTGCTTATAACCGTACACTATGAATAGCCCTCTTCTCGAATTAATTTTTCTCTCTGAGAAAAGGAAAGATCTCCTTTTGTTTTTAAATGATGGGCCAAAAACTATCGAGGAAATAAAAAAGTCTCTAAACACCAGCGCCGTAGCTATTCTTCCTCAAATTAAAAAGTTAAGGGACAACTCACTGGTATTCAAAACAGAAAATACTTACATTTTATCTCCTCTCGGAATAGCGGTAACTGAGAGAATGCAGGCAATGATGAGTTTATTAAATGTTTTTGGAAACCAGTACGAGTTCTGGGCAACCCATGCAGTTGAATGCTTACCCGCTTCTTTAAGGAACAGGATTGGAGATCTGGAAAACTGTACGTTCTCCGAGCCTCCTGACCGGGCCCACCTCTTTGAGCCTCACAGGGAATTTGTGGAAAAGCTCACAATATCGGAAAAGATAAGAGGTATTTCATCAATCTTTTTCCCTCTTTATCCATCCCTTTTTCTTTCTTTCGCAAAAAATGGGGCGGATGTCGCCCTTCTTGTGACCCTGCCGGTTTATGAAAGAATAAAAGGGGAGTACAGGGATGAATTAAAGGAATTTCTCAGTCTCGATAATACCTCCTTCTATGTATTCGATGATAAAATAGATTTTTCTCATGTCGTCACTGATAAGTTTCTCTCTTTAAGCCTTCCTTTTTCCAGTGGCTCCTTTGACCACACACAGGATGTCCTCTGTTCTGACCCTGAAGCCCTTAAATGGGGAGAAGACCTTTTTGCTTACTACAGGGATAGATCAGAAAAGATAACAGAAATTTAAATTTTTACTTATCCGGATCTTTGTATCCTATTGTCAGGAACAACCGGAAGATAGCTATAAATCAGGCTCTGACTATCCTTTGTAGTATGAAAGAAGTTCAGGAAACCGCAGAAAAGATCCGGACAATGGAAATCCGGGGCGCAGGCAGGATTGCAAAAGCTGCCGCTGAAGCCATCAGGAATTATGCTGCTGAGCTCGAGGCTGCTTCGATTGAGGAATTTGCTGCAAGAATCAGGGAAGTTTCCGATTACCTTATCAGTACACGTCCTACAGCCGTATCCCTTCCCAACGCCGTAAAACTCTCTTCCAGATACTCTTCAAATAATGTAGAAGAAGCCAGGCAGGAAATTATCAATAACGCCAATCTCTTTATCGAGAGAGCGGATAAAGCTCTTGGGAGAATAGGAAAAATAGGGGCAGGAAGAGTTCAGGACGGGGACATTATAATGACCCACTGCAACTCCCATGCTGCTCTTTCCATAATTACAACGGCTTTTGAAGAAGGAAAAAATATCTCGGTTATTGCTACAGAAAGCCGTCCAAGGCGCCAGGGCTTGCTGACAGCAAAGCACCTTAACGGCTCTGGTATCCCTACAACCCTGATTGTGGACTCTGCTGTACGCTACTATATGAAAGATGTGAATAAAGTGATAGTCGGAGCTGATGCAATCGCAGCAAACGGAGCTCTTGTTAACAAGATAGGAACTTCACAGCTTGCCCTTGCCGCCCATGAAGCCAGAAAAAGTTTCATGGTAGCTGCCGAGACCTTCAAATTCAGCCCGAGCACTATTCTGGGGATCCCTATAGAAATTGAAGAAAGATCCGTAGAGGAGGTTGTCGACCCTTCGGTTCTGGCAGAACTCCCCAATCTGCAGGTAAAAAATCCGGCTTTTGACTTTACTCCTGCCGAATACATCGACATGATCGTAACCGATATCGGGATCATTCCGCCTGCGATGGCGTATATAGTAATAAAAGAGCACCTCGGCTGGGAATTTGAAGAGATCTAAGGTTTATAAAGAGATTATAGGCATATAGAGAGACTGCTCTAAATAACAGGAAGAAAAAAACATGATTAATGTTGAGTATACCGATGGTGCTCAGGAATCACTATGTTTAATAGAATCTTTATGGCAGGGTTCTAAAACCCATCATAAAAATAAATCGAAATATTTTGCAGATACTTATGCGAATAAAAGATTTCAAGATAGAGTTAACGAATTAACAGATGATTCAAAAACGGCTATGAGAGTCAACTTAGTAAAAGATAAAGATACAGGACAATATATTGGATATTGTATTAGCACAATTGATAAAGAAATGATAGGGGAAATAGACTCTCTGTATGTGGAAAAAGAATATCGCAAACGTGGAATCGGAAGTCAATTGATGGAAAACGCCCTGGAATGGCTGGATAAAAATAAGGTAAAATCAAAAATAGTCGCTGTAGGGGATGGAAATGAAAACGTAATTGATTTTTACAATCATTATGGCTTCCATATACGAAAAATAATCTTGGAACAGGTTTCGAATTGAGTTGTTTTGAACCCTGATCAACCCCTACTCCCTTTTTAAATGAGTTTAGGACGAACTCTTTACTATAACTGTTTTAATTCCTTGTAGCCTAACAATCTTTAATCATCCCGTCCGTGATCCTGAGCACTCTTGAACATTCCTTTGCGACCTCAGGGTCATGAGTAACCACAAGAATTGTCTGTCCCTTCTGGCTCAATTCCTTGAAAACACGTACAATAGAGTCCCTCGTTTTGCTGTCAACCTCGCCTGTAGGCTCGTCTGCAAGGATCAGGGCAGGCCTGTTCGCGAGTGCCCTCGCAATAGAAACTCTCTGCTGTTCCCCACCGGACAGTTCGGTGGGTTTATGATTGAGGCGGTCTCCAAGGCCAAGTTCTTCAAGCAGGGATTTTGCCCTTTCTTTTCTCTCTCTTTTTGGCACTCCGGAAAAGCGCATGGCAAGTTCAACGTTTTCAAAGGCTGAAAGGGTAGGAATCAGGTTGTAGTGCTGAAAAATAAAGCCTATTTTCTCTCTTCTCACGCTCGGCAGCAGCTTTTCGGGCACTGATGTAAGGTCTATACTGTCAAGGATTATTTTTCCGTCAGTTGCTTTTTCCAGCGTGCCTATGAGAGCCAGAAGAGTTGATTTTCCCGAACCCGAAGGTCCCATGATAGCAAGAAGCTCTCCTTTCCTTACGGTTATACAGGCGCAGCGGAGGGCATGAACAGGAATTTTGCCCTGCATATAGGTTTTGGAGAGGTTTTCGACCTGCATGATAATCTTCTGCTCTTCATCTCCCCAGTTGCTTTTATTCTCATCTTTTCTCTGTTTTTCAGTATGTTTAATCCCTTGTTTCTCAATTCCCATTTCAGGCATGCTTCAAAGCCTCCATGGGACTCATTTTCGAAGCCCTGTAAGCCGGATAAAGCCCTGAAAGTGCGCCTATAAGCAGAGCGAAAAGCATTGCAATTATAAGGAGCCTTGGGGTTATCAGGAAAAGAACAATTCTTGTCGTTGCGAGCCATGCGTTCATAATCTGGACAGCCCCTACTCCAACAATAATACCAAGTATTCCACCTAACAGGCCCATGAGTGAAGCCTCTCCGAGCGTCAGGAGCAGGATATCCTTCGTTTCTGCACCTATGGCTTTCAAAATCCCGAACTCTCTCGTCCTTTCGGCAACTGACATCAGCATTGTATTCATCACACAGAGCCCGCCTATGATTGCTGCAAGGAGCCCTGAACTGATGGTGATTACGCTGAAAATCATGAAAGACTGCCTTGCCTGAACCCCAAGTTCTCCCGGAGATAGGGTACTTGTGCCTTTTACGCTTAACTCGATGCGTTTTGAGAGCATCTCAGCATCTACTCTCTCGTCAGGCACGGCAAAAATATAGGATACTGAATTCCCCACGCTGTAAAGATCCTGAGCAGTCTCAAGAGGGATAATTACTGCGTTATCAAAAATAGAGCCGGTGTAATCAAGGACTCCGACAACAGTAAAATATTTGTCGTGAATCTCAAATTTGCTGCCAACCTCAAGGTCATACTCTCTCTTGATATTGTTTCCGACTACCACGCTGTAAGAATCTCCGGGGTTGAGAAAACGGCCTGCTTTCAGTTCCACAGGGTAAAGGGCAACACTGGATTTTTCCGGAGGGACCCCAAGGATTTGTTTGCCTGTCATGCCCAGCTTATCCTCATCAAAAGTGGTCATCAAAAGCCCATAGGCATCTTTTACTCCGGCTACACGCAGAACGTCGCTGACCTTATCGTCCGTAAGCCCTCCTCCGAAGACCCCGCTTTCGGCAAAGACCCGGATTTTGTCGCTGGTCACACTCATGGAACGTTCAAAGGTCTGATGGAAGTTTTCAGACATTGCGCCCATAACTATAACCGCAAAAATCCCCAGGGCTATTCCGCAGATTGTCAGTATGCTCCGGATTTTTCTGTTCGTTATATTTCGGATGATCAGGTCAAACATAATTCTCCCCCAGACAGATGGTTCTTTCTTCAGCGATTCCGAATAGTTACTTTACTTAGCTTACTCTTTTTTCCCTCTTCCTTTTCTTCGTAGCAGAACCATAAAGCACAGGAAAATTCCAATTGCTGCCTGAAAACTGAAGCCAGGAGACTCTTCAGGGGTATTTACTTCAGCTACTGGCTCAAAAACCCGCAGGACCGTTTCATGGCTGTCAAGGATTTCACCGTCCAGGTTTACCGCATATATTTTTACATTATAGTCACCCCTGGGAACCCCCTGCCAGATGATTCCTACAGTATCTTCTTTTCCTGCGGTAAGGATGTCTGCAGTTTCTTCAAAAACCTGTGCTTCGCCCTCTTCAGGAGTTAACACAACCCTGATAATCCCATTAAAAGGCACCTGAGACCTTCCGATAATCGTAACGCTTGCCCCATATTCATCTACGTCGATGTCAGAATCAAGGATTTCTACTTTTTCTTCTGCCCTGAATTCCGATATGTAAGCAGTAGTAAGCTCGGGGGAATGGGATCGCGCTTTCAGGAGAGCTGTGTAATTTCTATCTTTTTCAAGGAGGAAAGACCAGTTCATAGCTTTATAATATGCATCCGTTACCGGGACATTTTCGAGGTTTTCGGTGTATATGACATCCGTGCCTGAAAGTAGCTTGAGGTTAAGGTCTACCATTACGGGCTCAGGCACCTGAACGAATCCTAAGTTTACGGAGCTTGTAAGGGACATCAGAACTGAAGCTTTTTCCGAATCTGCAGAGAGGTCCACAACTTTCAGGTTTGAAAGGTGCGGATTTCGGTAAGTAAAAGAGGTTTTTTGGGTTTCGAGATTTTTACTCCCTTCCTTTACAGAAAGCTCTGCCGTATACGAATCTCTATCTTTTCCGAAGTCTTCCGGAATTCCCCAGAAAAGGACTTTTGTAATCTCCTGCCCTGCCTGCACTGAACCAAAGTGAAAGGTTTCAGATCTCAGAACCTCTCCTCCCGAACTCAGGGTAAAAACAAGGGATATATTCTCATGGGACTCTTCAAATCTGACCGTTGCATCACTCAGGTCATGGTCTGAGAAAAAATCAATAATAACTGCGCCCTGCTC
The DNA here is from genome assembly GCF_046529725.1 of Methanosarcina hadiensis. Taxonomy (GTDB): domain Archaea; phylum Halobacteriota; class Methanosarcinia; order Methanosarcinales; family Methanosarcinaceae; genus Methanosarcina; species Methanosarcina hadiensis. The sequence continues at coordinate 4,091,715 of NZ_CP136241.1, forward strand.
TTCAACTGTTGTGCTGCCTGTTGCTCCGTAAGCAGGGTTTATCTGGGCGCACAGGAGAATCAGTAATAAAGTCAGAGAAAATAAATGAAAAGCAGATTCTCTTTGCCGTGAAAAGTTCTTTTTTTCTGGAAGGCTCAAGCCCGGTTCCTCCTTCTTTCCAAAAATGCAGAGAACCGGGGCCAGTAGCCGAATCAGGTTCTCTGCAATATGAATATATGTCGGAACCTCTATGTTTAACTTTTTGATTTCTTCTTCGACTTCGGTTTTAATGTGCCAGAAAGAACTGTAAATCTGTTTCGTAAATCTGTTTCAATTTTTTTAATGCTTTATTTTTTTGTTATCCAGGTCCCGCAGGAAATAGGAGACTTTTTGGCTGCCTCTCCACCCATGATCTCTCCAAGAAGAGCAGGGTTTCTGGCATCCATAACAAGGGCATCGAGCTTGCAGCGTTCTATAATCTTTGCAGCTACAGGGTCCACAGGTGATTTGGAGCCTGCCTTCATCTCAATTGCCATAACAATGTTTATGAGTTTTTCAGGAGAGATTTTGTCGTATTTGACTGCACTCGGGTCGCAGTTAGGGTCTGCAGAATAAACACCGTCAATCGAGGTTGCAATTGTCAGCAGGTCTGCCCGCAGATATTCCGCAAGGATTGCAGCAACGGCATCAGTTGTCTGGCCTGGTGTAACTCCTCCCATTACCACCACTTTTCCTGATGTCATGGCTTTTGAGGCTTCAAGATAGTTTGAAGGAATTTCAGGATAAGCATCGGGTCCGAGAGCTGCAATAAGCAGCCTTGCGTTCAGGCGAGTGATTTCAATGCCTATGTAGTCACAGGTCACTTCGTCTGCCCCCATAGCCCTTGCAGCGCCTATGTAGTCCCGTGCTGCTTCTCCCCCGCCAGTTACTACAAGCAGTGTATGTTTTTTGGATATGTCGCGCAGAACATTTGCATATTTTAAAAAACGATCCGAATCAAGGTTTTTTGCGAGAATTGAACCGCCTAGTGAGAGTACTATGAGCATGATGATCTCTACACATTGATAATTCGGATTTTTAAATGTATCGCTGAGTATTTTTTCCTTAAGTCCTGTAAAAACAGAAAACTTCACTATTTTTTACCTTAACTAAAGGTTGAATGGTTCCTGTCCTTCGGAAGGCCCGAATCTGCATGCCAGTATGTACAATGTGTAAAGTGTTTTGAGAAATTCACCAAGCACATTAACATACCTGTGATTCTCAGATCTGCTGTGACAGAACTGGAAGGACCCAACTTTAAGCAAAGAGCTGCCATAACAAAGGAGATATTCAGACGGACTATTCAAATGGACTTAATAGCGAGAAATTCGAGGTGCCAAATATGGTGGAAAGAGTGAATTTAATCAAGCTTGAGAAAAGGGTTGGAACTTAACTATCTCTATCTATTGAGAAGTGGGGTTTCAAAAGATCCAACCTACTTCACAAGGTTTATTATTGTAAACTGCACATATATGTTAACGTTCTACTAGGACGAAATCAAAATTTTCACTACCATAACCTGTAAGCCCATTGCATCCAGCTCCTTTCAAGCTCTGTCCAGACAACTTTATTCTTCTCTATCTTTACCATATGTTTTCTGATAGCTATGTCATTCTGGAATCAGTAAGTGGATCAGGAAAACCAGGAACGCTATAAATGATATACGGCGGACAATGTGTTTTTTACTATCTGTGATATTCGGAATTCCTTTTGGTCAACATTGTGCCCTCGCGCCATTCAGGTAGTAAAACAATGCATATAAGAGAATATATGCAATATATTATTACTACAGGCAATTTTCCATGCACGGACTAAAGGTGGGTTTACAGGAATCCCCTGTTGTAAGAGATATATTGAGAGAAAATTTTCACAGAAAAATCTTGGGGCAAGTGTACATGGACAGAACAGAACTGATTCAACTATCGGGCCTGAATTCAGGTATTGCTGCCGCCAACATAATAACTTTCTCTCCAAGATTGATCGGACTGGAGTTGTTAGGGGCCGGTGCATTTGAAACAGCTCTTGGCAGCACATTCATTTTCTTAAGCGCCGCCCTGTTAGTCTACGGCAATTATAAGATCCACACCAGACGGAAGAACGGAGATCAGACCAGTAAGATCTGGACAGTGGAAGATTACATTAAAGCACTGAATGCTCACAGGGAGCTCAAAACATTCGAAAAAACCACTGATCTCCTGCTCGATCAGATTGACCGACTGCGGATAAAGAATAAAACTATCAGGAATATCCTTCTGCAGATCTTCAGTGCCTCAGAAATGAGCTACAAGAAATTTGATAAGGCTATCGCCGATGTGGAGAAGATATTCTTCATGAATATCCGCAGCATTCTCAATAAGTTGGATGCATTCGATGAAAAGGACTACAGTTTCGCCAGAAAGGAATACAAAGAAGGAACCTTTCCAGAGCAACTTGTGAAAGAAAAATTTGAGGTTTATAGTGAGTATATCAATTTTGTGAAAGCTGCCACTGAAGATAATGAGCAGATCCTGCTAAAGCTTGATAAGCTGCTGCTGGAGATTTCAGGTTTAAACAGCATAGAGAGTGGCCAGCTGGAGCAAATGGCAGGCATGATCGAGATCGATAATCTGATCAAACAGGCAAAATACTATAAGAACTGAAAGGGGAAGCATCGGCATGCTGAAAGAAAGCAACAATAGAGTAATTTTGAAGATATTCGGAGCAGCAGTTGCAGTTTTTGTCTTAGTTTATCTGGCAATTACTGTAATCGGACCTGGTGAGGGACCCGGCAAGGGACTCGACGGGGAATCACTGGATGACATTATTAAAGAAATCAATGTAAACACAGTCCAGCATCCTATGGGCCAGGTTATCGTTCCCTCAGACCTGCATGACTCCTTGACTGAAAGCTTGCCTGATATCTCCAAATACCCTCCGCAGGTTGATAAGAGCACATCCGCCTACATCGAAATATTTTCCTCAACTGAAAAGGCTGGCAGCGGTACTGATGGCTGGCTGACAGAAGTAGCCAGAGACTTCAACAACGCGTCAATAGTGATTGATGGAAAACAGGTATCGGTAAGGCTCAGAGGAATCCCCTCCGGGGAAGCTGCCGATTATATTACTTCCGGGAAGTATGTGCCTGATGCCTATACGCCATCCAACGAGCTCTGGGGTGAAATGGTCATCTCCAAAGGGGTTAAGGCCGAGTTAGTGCAAGAAAGACTTGCCGGCAATGTGGCTGGAATCCTGCTCACCAAATCCAAGAAAGATGAGCTGGTAAATAAATACGGAGCAATCAATACCAAGACGATCAGTGAAGCTGTCGCAAATAGGGAACTGGCGATGGGCTACACCAATCCTTTTGCCAGCTCAACCGGGCTGAACTTCCTGATGTCAACTTTGTACACCTTTGACAGCAGCAACTTATTGAGCGAAAAAGCAAAATCAGGATTTGAGAGCTTTCAAACCAATATTCCCCTGGTAGCCTATACTACCCTGCAAATGAGAGAATCTGCCAAATCGGGTGTTCTTGACGGTTTTGTTCTGGAATACCAGACCTACATGAATACACCGGATATCAGATACTACGAGTTTACTCCCTTTGGATATAGACATGACAGCCCGATGTATGCAATTGGCGAATTATCGCCAGAGAAAATGAAAATCCTGAACGAATTCGTTAAATTCTCCCAGCAGGAAAAGTACCAGACTCTGGCCACAGAATATGGTTTCAATGGCTTTAATGAATACCAATCCGAAGCCGGACCCGTCAGCGGTGATGTTGTTATCCAGGCTCAAAAGCTCTGGAAAGAAAAGAAAAAGCCTATTTGCGCAGTATTTGTGGCCGATATCTCTGGCAGCATGATGGGGGAGCCTCTAAACAATTTGAAAGACTCATTACTCAACGGTCAATACTATATCGGCGAGGACAATATGGTTGGCCTGGTATCATATTCCAACGATGTTAATATCGATTTACCGATTGCTAAATTCGATCTGAACCAGAGGGCATTATTTGCAGGAGCGGTTAATGATCTGGAGGCAGGTGGCAGCACAGCAACCTTTGATGGGATCGCTGTTGCTATGAAGATGATTCAGGATCAGCGGGCTGAAGATCCTGATCTGAGACCGATTATCTTTGTTCTCAGCGACGGCGAGACCAATAGAGGTCATTCGCTGGACGAAATTAAAGGCACTGTGGAGGATCTTGGGATACCTATATACACAATTGGCTATAATGCGAATATCCCGGCCCTGCAAGCTATCTCCAGCATCAATGAGGCTGCCAGCATTAACGCTGAGACCGATGACGTTGTTTATAAGCTGGGCAATCTGTTCAATGCCGAAATGTAAATACAGGGGGAGTAAGATGGCTTTTACTATGGAAGTGCCTGATGAAGCGGCAATCAAGATTGAGGTAGAGGAGAAGGTTAAACCGGTATCAGAGGAAGTAGCCCAGCTTCAAGCTCTTGCGGAAAGGAATGTTGCGGAAATTCTGACCCTGGATATCGATGAATTTGCCAAAAAGAAGTATATCCTCCAGTCTATCGAGTCTTTTGGAGATGCCTCGATGAGAAGCTCAGCAGCAAAAAATTCTTTGCTGCAGATAACCATCGGGAACCTGTCCAGAGACGGCGATGAAGGCGGAGTTGTGGCAAAAGGTTTAATGGATCTGAATCGGGAATTAAAAGACCTGGATCCCAGTCTTATCGATTTTACCAAGACCGGAATCTTAGGCAAGTTTTTCAACCCTATCAAGGATTATTTTGCCAGATACCAGAAAGCAGATTCGGCGATTGCTGATATCATTACCTCCCTGGACAAAGGTCAGACAATTTTGAAAAACGATAATACTACTCTGGAGCTCGAACAGCAGGCATTGCGCAATTTGACTAAAATGCTGATGAAGGAGATCCAGCTAGGTACCCTGATGGATAAATCGATTGAGACGCAGATCGAAACGGCTAAAGCCAGGAACGAGGATCCGGAAAACGTTAAATTTGTTACCGAAGAAGTCCTGTTTCCTCTGAGGCAGCGGATTATGGATATGCAGCAGATGGTTGTCGTCAACCAGCAGGGCGTAATGGCTATGGAGATTGTGATCCGAAATAATAAGGAACTGATGCGGGGGGTAGAAAGAGCCAAAAATGTGACGATTTCAGCTCTGCGGACCTCAGTGATGGTTGCCGGCGCTCTCTATAACCAGAAGATTGCCCTGCAGAAGATTCAAATGCTCAATGAGACTACGGATAATATCATCAGCAGCACCTCACAAATGCTGAAGGAACAGGGGGTAGAAATCCAGAAACAATCAATGGAAACCAGTGTCTCTATCGAGACGCTGAAAACCGCCTTTGCAGATGTCATGGAAGCGCTGGATTCCATAAATACTTATAAGCAGGAAGCTCTGCCCAAAATGCGGGATACTATTAATCAGTTCAAGGAATTGGCTGCCATAGGCGAAGAACAGATTCAGCAGCTGGAGAAGGGGCGTAAACTGGAGGTTAGCTGAAGAAAGCCGATTCTTGCCGATCCGCTAAGACTGGGATGGGTAGATATGCAATATGTAGCTCCTTGAGGCGAGTGGATCAACTGCGAGAAAACAAAACTTGATATGCCTGCTCTCTTGTTGAAACAGCAATCATAAGTATTAAGGTTGCCAGGTCAATTTTTTCTCGGTGCTGGTATTAATCCTGTTCTTCATCAGAGAAATCACCGGGATAACAACGAAGCCTTAAAGATCACCTGACGTTAAAGAATAACAGGAAAAAGGGATTATTTGATTTAAGGATGCCTCTGAGAGTTAAAATAAGCATCATATAGTATATATACCAGCTTAACGCTATAACATAACTGACTAATCAGTCAATTTTAGAGATCGTATATGAAGGAACAGGTTAAAGATAAAAGGAAAGCCATTATGGAAGCAGCCCTGAAACTCTTCACTGAAAGAGGCTTTCACGGTACATCCACTGCCCAGATCTCGAAAGAAGCAGGTGTAGCCACAGGCACCCTTTTTAATTATTTTCCTACAAAGGAAGACCTTATTAATAGCCTGTATTTTGAGGTTAAAGGAGATTTAAGCCACGCTATCGGGAAAGATATCGAAGCCGAGAATAATTTCCAGGATAAATTACGAAGAATGTGGTCAAATTTAATCAAATGGGGAGTTGACAATCAGGAGCAATTTCTTTTTATCGGCCAGTTCTGTTCATCCCCCTACATAACAAAATTTACACGTGAGGAAGTGATGAAAGAATATATCTTCCTCCATAAGCTTGTAGATGAAGGAATAAAAACAGAAGCAATTAGAAACTTCCCCGCTGAACTGACAATTGCAATGTTTTATCAGGGCAGCAGGGCGGTAGTGAACCTTATTCTTGATTCAAATTCTTCACCGGATAAAAACAAAATCATAGCAGATGGATTCCAGATTATCTGGAGAGGTCTGGCTAAAGAGTAATTTTTTTCATTTCATATGTGAGTGATCAGTCAATCAAAAACGGGCAAAAGATTCAAAAATTCAGGAGAAATAAAAATGTTATACAGAAAAATGCCAAAGAATGGAGACGAGCTTTCGATACTTGGATTCGGATGCATGCGCCTTCCCATGAAAGAAGACGGCAGTATAGATGAAGAAAGAGCTACCAGACAGATACGCTATGCAATCGACCAGGGAGTAAACTATGTTGATACGGCATGGCCCTATCACATGGAGCAGAGCGAGCCTTTCCTCGGCCATGCTCTTGCTGACGGATATCGAGAAAAGGTTAAACTCGCAACAAAGCTTCCTTCCTGGCTTATAAAGAGCCGGGAGGATATGGATAAGTTCCTGAATGCCCAGCTCGAGAAGCTCAATACCGACCACATAGACTATTACCTCATTCATGCTCTCGTTGGTGAACTGTGGGATTATATTGAAAAATTAGACGTGGCTGATTTTCTTGACAAAGCCAGAGCTGATGGCCGTATAATTAACGCAGGTTTTTCCTTCCACGGCTCGGGAGACGAGTTCAAAAGGATAGTGGACGCCTACGACTGGGACTTTTGCCAGATCCAGTATAACTTCCTGGATGAAAAGAACCAGGCAGGTACCGAGGGTCTTGAGTATGCGGCTTCAAAAGGCCTCGGAGTAATCATTATGGAGCCCCTCCGCGGAGGATACCTCGCAAGCCCTGTCCTTCCTGCTGTTCAGGAGATCTGGGATGAGGCTCCTGCTAAGAGAACCGCTGCAGAATGGGCTCTTCGCTGGGTATGGAACCACCCGCATGTCACGGTTATCCTCTCCGGGATGAATGAGGAAAAGCATATCCAAGAAAATCTTGCAGCAGCAGACAGAGCATACCCGAATTCCCTGACAGAAGCTGAACTGCAGCTTGTAAAGAAAGTAGAGCGGAAGTACCGTGAAATCATGAAAGCAGGCTGTACAGGATGCAGATATTGTATGCCCTGTCCGGGAGGGGTGAATATTCCGTTATGTTTCGAAACGTACAATAATCTGTACATGTCTGACAATGCAGGCGAGACAAAGTTCATGTATGCTGCAAGGCTGGGTGGTATCCTGTCCGGCGGAGAGACCGAGTTTGCATCCCGGTGCATACAATGTGGAGAATGCCTTGAAAAATGCCCTCAGCACCTTGATATTCCAGTGATTCTCGAATCCGTTGTAGAAGAACTTGAAGGGCATGACCTGGAGGAGAGAGTTGTCATAGCAAAACAGATATTCAAGAAACAGAGTTAAAGCGAGAAAACTTTTAAGTGCCAAAAAAGCAGAATGAAGATATTGTTTAAGCTTACTTTTATCAGGAGATTAAACAATTTTTCCATTTTTCTCTTCTCATTCTCAATTCAGCTAATAATTCAGTTAATTGTACTCTCCCAGTTTTTGGATTTTGATAAAACTCAAATTGTAAACAATAACTCAAAAATTATAAAATCAAACACGTACGAGTATGGCACAAAACTCTAAAAAGCCTCCAAACTAATAATTATTGCCTGATAACTTGATATTTAAGCTGTTTATTGCTAAAGCATTCAATTCTTCTGAGTAAGGGTGGCACATGGATCTTAACGATATATTGAAGGCTGTTAAAGAAGGAAAAATCGACCTTGAGGCTGCAGAACATCAGGTCCGCAGTCTGGGATTTGTCTCTTATTCGAATATTGCAAAGCTTGATTCCCACAGGAAAAGCAGGACCGGAGTAATCGAGGCTATTCTTGCTGACTGCAAGGAGCCTGAAGATGTGGTGGAAATGGCAAGGATAATGGCAGGAGAAAGTAAAAGGGCTCTTATTACCCGTGTTACTCCTCCGCATCTTGAAGCTTTAAAGAAAGCTTTCAGTCCTGATAGGCTGGAATGGAACAGCCGGGCACGTACAGTAGTTATCCACAACGGCACTCCTGCCCCCCGCACAGGTGGGGTTGTTGGAGTCATATCCGCAGGCACGGCAGATATTCCTGCTGCAGAAGAAGCCAGGGTTATTGCTTCTGAGATGGGTTGCGAAACCATCGCGGTGTACGATGTAGGAGTTGCCGGAATCCACAGGCTAATTCCCGAACTTCAGAGGCTAAAGCTGCGGAACCCGGGAGCGATTGTTGTTGCAGCCGGAAGGGAGGGGACGCTTCCTACCATAGTCTCAGGGCTTGTCGACGTGCCTGTGGTAGGACTTCCCGTTTCCACAGGTTATGGGGCAGGAGGCGGAGGAAAAGCTGCCCTGCTGTCAATGCTCCAGTCCTGCTCGACGCTTGCAGTTGTAAATATTGATGCCGGATTTGTTGCAGGGGCTTACGCAGCAAGGATTGCCAATATGATTGCTGCTGCCGGATCTGGAAAAATAACTGAAAAAGCAGAGCAGAAAGAAGAGCCGGAACTATAAATTTGACTACAATGATATTCGTAGACATTCTGCAGATAAGTTAAAAGCAAAATCCGGGAGGAACTTTATGAAATCACTTGTCTTCAATCCTTTTTCAGGTGCAGCAGGAGATATGATTCTGGGTTGTGCTCTCGACCTAGGAGCCGACAGAGAAACGGTAAAGGAGTTAATAGAAGCCTCAGCACCGGTGTCTGTGGATATCAGGGAAGTTGTGAAAAAAGGAATAAAAGCCCTCGATGTCCGAATAAATGTACCCGAAAAAGAGCATGTAAGGACATATCCCGAAATCGTGGACCTTGTAAAGGCTGCAAACCTGTCTCATAAGGTAGAGGCAAGTGCTCTCGACATTTTTTTGAAAATGGCCGAAGCCGAAGCTTCAGTGCACGGGCAGCCTGACCTTGAAAAGCTTCATTTCCATGAAGTGGGGCAGAGCGATGCCCTTGCAGATGTCATAGGCTCTTCTGCGGCCATTCACTCCTTAAATTGTGATTCGATTTACTGTACTCCGATCAGCGTGGGAGGCGGAACAATAGAATGTGCTCACGGGACTTTGCCTGTGCCGGCTCCTGCAACCCTTGAGATTCTCAGGAGAGGAAAGCTCTATTTCAGGGGAGGGAACGTGAACAAGGAGTTGCTTACTCCTACAGGATCAGCTATTCTCGCTCATTTTGCAAAACCTGTCGACACTTTCCCTCAGGGCAGGGCAATTGCCATCGGATACGGGGCAGGAGATGCCGAACTTCAAGGTCCAAATGTGCTGCAGGGAGTGCTTCTCGAGCCTGATTCGCACCTGATTCCGGATATAATCGAGGTTCTTGAGACCAATGCCGACGATGTAAGTGGAGAAGTCCTTGGCAACCTCTTTGAAGAACTTCTCTCAATGGGAGCAAGAGATGTTGCAATCATGCCAGCTACAATGAAAAAAGGAAGACCTGCTCATATTATAAAGGTCATTGCAAAGCCCGAAGACAGCTCAAAACTCGCCCGGAAGATCATTGTTGAAACAGGATCTCTTGGGGTCAGGGTTATGCCTGCCAGGCACAGGTTAATGGCTGCTCGGAATATTGAAAGGATAAAGGTGGAACTCGAAGGTCAGGAGTTTGAAACCGCGGTCAAAATCGCCAGGGACTCGGAAGGGGTCCTGCTCAATATCTCTGCTGAGTTTGAGGACTGCAAAAGGATTGCAAAGTCCAGTGGAGTTCCTGTAAGAGAAGTTATGCGGCGGGCAGAAGAAACTGCAAGAAAACTTTTTTCCTGATTTTTTTCCTGAATAAAGCCTTGAAAATGCTTTAAAAAAATGGCCTTCAAGTTAAAATTCAAAGATCCGGAAAAGAGGCTCAATAAAGTTTCCGGAAAAGAATTTTAAGAAAAGTGGAAGTCCGGATTTCAGACTTTACTTTTCTTTCTGACTGCTTACTATTTTTCTCATTCTTTACTATTTTTACTATCTGTTTCTCAAAGTTTGCCCATCGAGTGCAGGAGTTCTGCATTAAGGACACTTGCACCTGCAGCACCACGGATTGTGTTGTGGCCCATTGCGATGTAGCGGATTCCTTCCCTTATCCTGCCTACCGATACGCTCATACCCCTGCCCATATTGCGGTCAAGGCGAGGCTGAGGCCTGTCGATTTCATCCCGTACTATCAGGGATTTAGCTGGTTCTGACGGCAGTTCCCCAAGTTTAGGGTCGAATTTCAGGAAGGCTTCCCTTACCTCTTCAGGTGTTGGTTTGTCTCTCATGCCTGCCCAGATAGCTTCCGTATGCCCGTCAACTACAGGCACCCTGTGACAGGAAGCACTGACCTTTACATCCGCAGGCACGATTTCGGAACCGTTGAATTCCCCGAGGAGCTTTAAGGTCTCAGTCTCCATCTTCTTTTCTTCGCTCCCTATGTAAGGAATTACGTTATCATAAATTGCCATGGCTGCAACCCCGGAAAACCCTGCCCCGGAAATCGCCTGCATTGTGGCTACCTGTACGGTTTCGAGTCCGAATTTCATAAGGGGCTTTAAAGTGACTGTCATAACAATTGTGGAGCAGTTAGGGTTTGTAATAATATATCCGTCCCAGCCCCTTGTGTCCTGCTGGACTTCGAGGAGTCCGAGGTGCTCTGGGTTTACTTCGGGAATTACAAGAGGTATGTCTTTTTCCATCCTGTAGGACGATGCATTGCTCGCAACTGCAAACCCGGCTTTTGCAAACTCGGGCTCCACTGTAAGGGCAAGGTCTGCAGGAAGAGCCGAAAAGACCACGTCCGCATCAACGGCTTTTGGGTCTACAGGGACAACTTCTATGTTTTCAACGCTTTCCGGCATGGCTGTGTCAAGCCTCCAGCCTGCCGCTTCTCGATACGTTTTGCCGGCACTCCTTTCGGACGCTGCCAGGGCTGTTATCTCAAACCAGGGGTGGTTTGAAAGTGCTTCTACAAATCTCTGCCCTACAGCGCCTGTGGCGCCTAAAATACCCGCTTTAACTGCTGCCATCTAAAAAGCTACCTCCGGAGAGATAAGAAATGATTTGATAAACGAGAAAAAGAAAAGAATGGAATAAAAAGTTATTCCATCTTGATCTCTGTTTTTTATTCCGTTACTTTAATTGCCTGGTTCGGGCATGCTTCTTCACATGCACCGCACTCTACACATTCGTCCTGGTCAACAACTGCAAGTCCCTTTTCCTCATCGAGGGTGATTGCTTCAGAGGGACATTCATCGACACAGGTTCCGCATCCAGAACATTCATCTGCGTTAACTAATGCTGGCATATTTTTCACACTCCTTTTTGTTTGCTCGATATGTACCAGGAAATTATATCGGGGCGTTTTTGAAACTTCCATAGAATATCGAAAAAATGATCATAACGCCATTACTCAGATAAACATAAAAACTTATCGCTTTTTAGCAAAAAGCAATTTTCAAGAATCGGAAGGAGCAAAGGCTTACGCTTAAAAAATTTGTTTTTGATCGTGTGGATGTAAAATTTATATTAAATTTGCTTGAAATTCAGGTCCAGTTCATAAACTTATTGACTGATCCTCAAAAAGAAGAATTATGCCATATGCAGAAAGAACATAAATGCTTTATATATCAGGTTAAAAAAGTGAGGCTCAAACAGTCATGGAAGCCATTATTGTGTGTAAGGGTTTTTAGTGGCACATCAACTAAATATCTCAAATTATCTCTATTGGTTTAATGGTTACAATTCTTCAACAAGGACAAGAAAATTGTAAAGAGTAAGAATTTTTGGTGCATAGTAACTCTCACTTTCTAAAATAAAAGTTATTATCTAGAACGAAAATGCTATTATCTTTGTGATAAATTTGATTTTCAAATTATAATATATAATATCATAACAGAGAATCAGGTTCTAATTAAGTTTAATAAAAGGAAGTAATATTATGGAAAGAAAATGTACAGGTTGTAATGCAGAGATGAAAAACGCTTCATTAAGCGCAAATGGCGGCTATGCTTTACTGGAAGAAATAAAGAAAGGCTTTAATCGTAAAGTTTGTGGCGTAAATACCTATGTTTGTCCGAAATGTGGACATATAGAATTAGTTGCAGAAAAACCAGAAATATTTGATAAATAATCTTATTTTGTGTCATTATTTTCAAATTTTGCTTAACACTAAAACATAATAAAAAAATATGAAAATGTGTTTGTTAGCATACTGAATCATGTAACGCAATTCCCGAATCCGTTAGACGGTACATCCCATCTTCAAGCTTGAGGAATCCTTCTTTGAGCAGGAAATCCATATTAAACTTAAAGAAGAAATCGTTTAAGCCTGACTCTTCCTTCAGCTGGTTTTCAGTCTTTCCATAGATTCCAACTGTCCGGAGGAGTTTTCTTCTTGCCGGATTTATGGAAACTTTTTCCATCATCATATGCTCATTTTTGACAGCTTCGCCTTCCGTAATTTCTCCTCTGGAAGCGAAATAATCATCAAGTTCATCTATTTCATCGTGCATAATTGAAGCCCCATTTGTTTTTAATGTCTTGGTTTCTCGGTTTTGTATTTTTCGTTATTTTCGAAGCCTGAGTTTTATTGGTGTTAATTTTTATCTTTTTGCCGGTCCCTGTTCATACTTACTTCTTTTTCATAATCCCGCTTATTCTCGTAATTGCATCAGGCTGTTTCTGCTCCTTTTTCTCAAAAGAGATGCCCGTCTCCCTTAACTCCTCTTCAAGTGTGTCCTCTACTATTTTTGTGAGCTTATCTTTTGGGACTTTTGTAATTGCGGAAAGCAACCTGAGTTCGAATTTTTCATTCTTGCGGGGAATGAATTCGACCTGCGGAACTTCTTCCGAAGAGGTCACACTACCCTTGATAATGGAATCAGGAAGTTTAAGGGAAAGCTTAACATGCCCTATAAAATCAGGGTTAATTTCCTTCACTCTATCTCTTATTGCCTGAAGGCTCTCTTTAATAAAGCGCCTGGCTTCCTCGGGGTTATACATGCTGGATACGAGGATGTACAGGACTGAATGAGCAGAGACCTCCGAAATCTCAATGGAATTTTTCTTATCCTGGAAAGGCTTTTCAACCCCTGGAAGTGCGAGATGGATGAGTAAATCCTCAAACTGTTTATCTCCCAGTTTTGCTGAAAATTTCAGGATCCTCGCCTCGGGATTCAGTTCAACAAGCATCTTTTCTGTTGCCATGACTATTTCTGCAGGCGCTATGTCCACTTTATTTATGCCAAGGATTTCAGCTTCCTTTACCTGAGTTTCGATAAACCTCGGGATTTCTTTTGCCTCAGTGCCAAAACGACCGGGGTCTACAAGGGTAACAACAGGAGCAAAAGATAACTCGGAAAGCCCCATAACCTCAATTTCTTCCTTTATCTGCCCTGGAAAAGCAATTCCTGTCGGCTCGATAATTACAATGTCAGGCCTGAACTCCTCTTCAAGCGTCTGAAGCGTATATTGCATGCTGATTTTCAGTGTACAGCATATGCAGCCGCTTGTCAGCTCCTGAGTCATAATCCCTGGGCTTTTAAGTGTCTCTCCATCGAGCCCTATTTCTCCGATCTCATTTACGATAATTGCAGTCCGTTTTCCGGCATCGCTAAGCTGCCTGCTGATCCTCTGAATTGCAGTTGTTTTCCCGCTTCCGAGAAAACCCCCTATAATCATGACTTTCATGTTTTTCCTGTCCTAATTATCTGAAAAAATTATATCTTGAGCTGACAAACCTAATATATTTACTCATATATATAAAATTGGGACGCCTTTTTATCAAGAGCTTGTTTCAAAATATTTCTGGTATATTCTGGTATGTTTCTGGTAGGGATTTTTTTTCCTTTTCCTTCATTCGGATTTGCACGTGTGAGGGGAAACGTATCAGAAGAAGATTTGGTTTTGTATTTCTCTCATGCCTTTCCAACTTTAATATTAAGTAGGGAATATTCAAAGTGTAAGTGCCTCTGGAAGAATCTACCTGGTCTTCCGGGTTCTACCGGGTGAACGCCTTTCAAAGTTTCGGAAGCACTTTAAGTCCTAATTCTGTTAGTCTGTAAACACCGTCTTCATCCTTATAAAGAAAATCGGCGTTTATAAGAACTTCTGCATGAAACTTTAAAGCAGCTTCGTCAAGGCCAGTTTCTTTAAGGAGCTCTTCTTTCCTTTTTCCAAGAAAGCAAACCGTCCGCATTATCTCTCTGCGTGTCTGATTGGATGCTGCATTATAGGTTTTCTCACATTTTTCCTGCAGCAGTTCTTTCTCAGTTTTTACCCGTGAATCCAGAAAAAGGTCAATTTCATCTTTTTCTTCTGCCATTTCGTGGCCTCCTGCCGTAAAAATATCTTTTGAAAATCAGAATGGTTAATATATATTTATTTTGATTTTGTTTCGGAACTTTCATTCTTATTATATCAGGGAAGACTAAATGTCACGGGAGACTATACCAAGTGAGATAGTTAAAGAAATTACAAAACTATAATTTGTATAATTTCGGAACAGGCAAATGAAACAAACGATTAAAATAGTGGGAATTCCTGACAATTAACCTCAGGAACACTTCTTTTTTGAAAATCTATGAAAAATAGGCTTGCGTTCCCATCCAAAAACCTGGAAGTTCCGAACGGCATTAAGAGATGCTTTTATTTTATCTGGGAAGAGATATTGAGGTACTGGACTCACGGGTTGCGAGTTTTAATTTGAGTTCTTTATTTCTTCTATCCCTTTTATGTGTGGAGTAGATCTTGTAATATTTGTGGGGTGTTAAAGAGATGAGAACGCAATTCATACTATGTATTCCTTGTATATAACACTTTTGTAATTTTACGTAACACATAATATTATTATATTCGTATATCCTTATTACATTATTCTAACTTTATTTAACGAAACTAATATTATAGAACCTGTATATCCTTCCAATGAATCCCAGAAAAAAGGATACCTTATTTAAACAACACTTTTCTTGATTTACTTCTCTTTATTCAAGAATGATCAGGTATTAACAAACTGGCGTAAGAAAAAGAGAAGAACAAGTAAGAAAAATTTGCGACATGCCTTAAGTTCTTAAACAGGTAAAATGTAATTAGAAATAACAGCAACAGGCCTCATAATTTCAGGAAAAAAAGGAATCTGCTGGAGAATCCAGCGCAACTTCTAGTCCTTTATTTCAGTTCATGGTTTTATCGTTATTTTATTGCCCCTGGGAATACTCGACTACGCTTCCGTCTTCATTGACCATTTTCATTTTGCCATCTTTCATGCTCATTTCGGAGACAACTTTTCCTGAAGCGTCATAAGCAGTCCAGAAATAGGTCTCTCCGTTCTCTGACCACATATACTCAACTTTTGAGTATTCATCTTCTTCAATATTTGTTTCATAGACGGCTTTGCACATTGGAACTCCATCAATGGTCTCTATTCCGGTGATCTTCATTGTAACTTCTTCGCCTGTCTGGGGGTTTGTTGATTTCCAGGAAGAACCTACAGCGCACCAGTCGCTAGATTTCCCGCTGGATACCATCTCAAATTCAGTTTCTTCGTCCTCTACAGAAGCTTCCTCTCCATCCATTTCTTCTGCTGACTCTTCAGGGACATTTGTGTCTTCTTCGCCGTCTTCACTGCATCCCGAGGAAGCAGCAAAAATTGCACACATGAGTATTACGAATACTGAAAACCACTTCTTCAACATAGCTCCTATTCCTCCTCGATTTCTTTTAGGTTTTAAGTGATTTTTCTTTTATTTATATGTGCTTATTCCCGCTTTTACAGGACGAAACGGCTTTTTTTCTATTCTTAAATATTAAATTAACGTGCAAAGAAAAAATTTCCTTATTTCAGATCTGGGGCCTTACTGCTTAAATTATATTTTCAGAAGAATTTATATACTATCTCGTGAAGATCACAAAAAGGCCGGAAGCAAAGTAAAAATACTCGTTCTGAGGGACATTAAATGCAATGTACGCCAATTACACCTGAATTGAAAGCTTTCCTTATCTCAATAGGTTCCGTTTCTGTTGATCCTTCGCTTATTCCAAGGGCCCGGGGTTCTACTGCAGGTCCCGGAGCGGGTACAAGTTCCGTTTTTTTCAGGGCGGGAGACAAACGGGTCAGGCTCAGCACGAATAAGGATTCTCCCCTTTCTATCATAGCAGTAGATGACAGGGGAACAGTCGCGCTTCTGCACGAAGGAAAAGAACTTGCCAGAGGAAAACTTGAGCCTGCCCCTGCACACTGTCCTGATCAGGCTTTTATTACGCTCTCCGAGAGGTGCATCTTTGACTGCAAATACTGCCCTGTACCTAAACTCCAGGGACATGTCAAAAGTGAAGAGGAAGTCCTGAGCATAGTGGATGATGTCTTCAGGGCAGGAAGCCTCAAAGCTATTTCTCTTACATCCGGAGTCGAAATCTCGATCGAAGATGAAGTGGAGCGTGTGCTCAAACTTCTCCCTTCCCTCAAAAAATATAATGTCCCCATAGGAGTTTCCGTATACCCTACGGAGGAATGTTCTCGCAAATTCTACGATGCAGGGGTTGCCGAAGTTAAATACAACGTCGAAACAATGGACAAAGAGATTTTCCAGAAAGTATGCGGAGACCTCTCTCTTGATTACATTCTGGACCGGCTTAAAGAAGCTGTGGAAATTTTCGGAAAAAACAGGGTTTTCAGTAACTTCATAGTCGGACTTGGGGAAAGCGATGATTCTGTAAGGGAAGGAGTCGAAACCCTTGCAAAAATAGGTGTAATTCCTATTCTTCGCCCGGTAAACCCTCATCCCCTCAGGTCCGGAGCTTGTTTTACCGACCGCCCGTCCCCTGAACGCCTTTTAAAACTCTTGAAAATTGAAGCTGAAATACTGGATAAGTATGGGCTTGACCCCTCGCTTGCAATGACAATGTGTTTGAAATGCACTGGTTGTGATCTTGTACCCTCTGTGGATTTCTGACCAGGACAGACTGAAGAAAAATAGGTTTCGAGTTATCGAGGCAGTATCTTTTAAATATTGAGCCTGACTTTTAATCTTTATTTTCTTCACAATATTTTTACTTTTATAATTCTGAAAATTATTTTTAGACTTTTTATTTTCTTCCCTTTCTTCAAAGAGAAACCCCTTTATTTCCACTGGAAACATTCATAAATTTATTTTATTCAATATGCTTAGTTCTTCCTTGTCTATGGCTTTTCATTCTTTTCCTATATACTTCTTAATTGTATCGCGGGTACTATTGCTATTAATGAGTTTTCTTTCTCCTTTCTTGTTATTATCTTTCGCTAACTGGAACGCTTCTCCTTCTTCTTTATCTTACTCTTATCAAAATATGTATTTTATTCAAATCTCCAATACTTCAAGGCCTCTTCATATTATTTTTATTCTGATTTTTTGCCAGTTCCCTGATCTGCACTGGTATCCATATTTCCCTCTTCTACTTATCCAGGTATTATCTCCCTTTCAATCATCTTTTCTCTTTCGTTTTCATTTTCTTCTCTTTTATTTTCATTTTTTCTCTTTCATTAATATTGTCTCCTTTTCAATCATTTTTTCCCTTTTAATTATTTTACCTTACACAGCCCTTTTTCTGTCCTGTATGAATTTCTTCTGCACATTTTTTCCTGTTCATTTGAATCTCATCCCCTCTCAAATTTTCTCCAGAATATCGGTTGTACACTTTTTCCTTTATAATAAATATAAAAAAAGCCCCAAATTTCCACTGGAATCTACATGTAAACGGGGTACTCTTTATTTGATATATACAAAAATAGTGTTTGGACCTGAAAATTCTTTAAAAGATTAAGTCTCTATCTTAGAGAAAGAGTTTGCATTGTTTTGAGCCTCTCATTCCCCTGCTTTTATTAAAGTCTATTAAATACTAGTGTGTATCTTTTTAGAGGTTATAAGTAAAAGAAATGAAAAGACAGGGATCACTGAGATTACTCTACAGATTGAAAATACCTGAATAAATTTTGAATATCGACTTAAAATCCTTTATATGTTTAATCCGATTTTTCTGAAACTTAGTTAAAGTCCTGAAATCGACTACCTAATTTTGTTTTTTATGTATCAGAAGAAACTTTTCTTCTAAATAATAACGA
This sequence comes from Methanosarcina hadiensis, assembly GCF_046529725.1. Taxonomy (GTDB): domain Archaea; phylum Halobacteriota; class Methanosarcinia; order Methanosarcinales; family Methanosarcinaceae; genus Methanosarcina; species Methanosarcina hadiensis. The sequence continues at coordinate 4,110,145 of NZ_CP136241.1, forward strand.
CCCCTTCATTTCCACTGGAAAGGGTAACAGGAAATTTTCCTGAAAAATAAATTTCCCGTTCCGTTAGATCTAGAATTCAAATCTTAATCGTGTCTTACACTAATTAAATTATTTTATTCTCCAGTTGGCTATAAATATTCAGATATCAGATATTTTTACCCATGCCTGTTACTTCTTCCGCAGTCATGCCTTCATGGACAATTTTTGAAATTCTCCGTACAAGTCCAGTTGGGTCTTCTGCCTGGAATACATTTCTTCCTATTGCAACACCGCGACCGCCTGCTTTAAGGGAGCCCTCAATCATTTCCAGAAGCTCTTTTTCCGAGCCCATTTTGGGACCGCCTGCAATAATTACCGGGACAGGACAACCGCTGACTACTTCTTTGAAAGTCTCCGGGCTTCCGGTATAGTTTGTTTTGACAATATCCGCTCCAAGTTCGGCTCCGATCCTTGCTGCATGCTTTACTACATCAACATCGTATTCGGAACGGACCTTTTTCCCGCGTGGATACATCATTGCAAGGAGAGGAATTCCCCATTCGTCGCACTTTCCTGCAACGTAGCCAAGACCCTGCAGCATCTCGTATTCGTCTTCAGCCCCTACATTAATATGAACAGATACAGCATCAGCCCCTACTTTTATGGCTTCTTCAACGGTTGTTACAAGGACTTTATGGTTCGGGTCAAGAGAAAGTGAGGTTGAAGCTGAAAGGTGGATTATCAGGCCGACATCATGCCCATAACCTCTGTGACCGTGTTTTGCAAGCCCCATATGTCCGAGAACTGCATTTGCTCCGCCTTCTGCAACCCTGTTTACAGCTTCCTGAAGGTTTATAAGCCCTGAAATGGGTCCTGCACCTACACCATGGTCCATGGGAATGATAATGGCGTTACCTGTATTTCTATTGAAAATACGTTCCATCCTTACAGATTTTCCTATAGTACTCATAGGCTGTGATATACGGATCAGATAATATATACTTTCTCTGTGTATCGAAAGATGCTGTAATTCTTACATTAAAAACGCTGTACTCTTTACATTAAAGACGCTGTGCTCTTTGCATTAAAGACGCTATACTCCTTACGTCAAAATACTGCTTTTCATAGACTCAGTCTGTATTTTCGTTCTGGTATACTCCTGAATAACCTTCTTCCACTTCAGTATTAAGCGTATAGAAAAGGAGCTGCATTATCCTTGCATTCTTCTTTAACCTGAAGCCAGCCGAGTTATAAACCACAAGCATGGACTCACTTCGTCCCCTGTAACCTGCATCCCATACTGCCGTTTCAAGGGTTGCCCCACACCGTATAAGGCTGGATCTCGGCTTTGCAATTGCAGCCAGGTTCATGGGGATATTTACGATTTCGTTGAATATCACTTTATAAATCCCTTCGGGTAAATGAATCCAGTCATCTCTCCCGAATTCGAGGGGTTTTGAGTCTGGAACCACTCTCCCTGAATTGTCAAAATCGACAGCTCCGGCACCTTCTATTGTTTTTATCTCCTTCAGGGTAAGTTCAAGCCCATTAGGCTGGACCTGAGTCTCAATATCAACCGCATTTTCAAGCAAAGGAGGATTTGATTGTATGAGTTTTCTTAATTCATTGCTGGATAAAAGAGTCATGGAAAACTGTAATTGTGTGTATTCTTTATTACTATTTCGGGCTCTTCGGACCAATTAATTCTTTTAGCAAACTGTCTTAAGTAACGTATCTTATTTTTTTCTTTCTTTTCATCCTATTTTATATAACTTTACATTATTATTTTACTATTATTCTGCTGAGAATTAGATGAAAAGGTTTATTGTTTGTGGGTTAATACCTCTAGATAAAATGGATAGTATTGTTATAGTCTTGATAATATCTGGATATCATTATTTTATTACGTTTATTAAAAAGACTTGAATGAGGTTGTTAAAAATGAAAGAAAGACTGATCATGTGTGGGATTATTTCTATTTTTTTCTTTGTTTTGATTACTGGATTTGCCCTCGCTGCCGCGGACAATCCGCTGGATCCATCTACTTCAAATAATAGTGAAGGGTATTCCCAGGAGATTACAATTACTGAAAATTCAGGAGAAACTCTTACAGATTATCAGGTTCCTATTTACCTCAACTCTTTTAACTTCAATTTCTCACAGGCAAAAGAAGACGGTTCTGATCTTCGTTTTTCTTCCAGGGGAAGAACACTCAGTTACTGGATCGAAACATGGGATCCGGAAACTGAAGAAGCTATTATCTGGGTCAAGATTCCTTCTCTTCCTGCAAACAAAGATACCACACTCCTTCTGAAATACGGAAACCCTGCAGATGAGGCAATAAGTAACGGAGGCAAGACCTTCGAATTCTTCGACGACTTTGAGGGAAATAAGCTCCAGGGACTTATATGGAACTCCGAAACTGCTGGTGGTGGGCTTGTTGAAGTTAAAAACGGCATCTGCCACGTGACAGCTCCTAAGCCTCATGCTTATGATTATTCTACTATTTATACCAAGAAAAGTTTTGGTATTAATTCAATGTTTGTTGTTAAAAGAATGAAAGTCACTACAGGGAAAGATGAGAGAGGTCCTGTACTGAGGCAGGGTTTCATAGATCAGATTAAAAGCAGGAAAAATGAAATCACACACGAGACACAATATGCCAATGAGAGCAGGGTGAGCTGGGAAACAGCTTACAGCAAAGAGAAGTTTAATTCTTTTGACAAAACTGATGTCAGGGTTCCTGAAGGACAGTGGTATACTTCCGGAATTGCCTGGTACGAAGAAAACGACACGCGCCATGTAGCCTGGTTTAAGAATGGAGTACGGAATGCAAAGATGGATTATTCTTCAAATGAATATATTACAAACTTCCCTATGCGTATCTATCTTTATGCAGAATCTTATTCCGATGTCTCAAAGAATACCGGATATATGGCTGTAGATTATGCTTTTGTCCGCAAATTTGTTGTACCCGAGCCAACTGTCAGTTTTGCCCCGGACCAGATGGAAACCGGAATTTCTGCCGGAGATAATACTCATGACTCAGGTTCGGTTTCCGAATCCGAAACTATCCTTCCAGAATCCGAAACATCTCCTGAGGCTGATACTGTCTCCCCAGAAGCCTCAAACACCGGAGGAAATTCCGATGGTAATGTAAGTGTGCAGGAAAGCCACAGTGGAAACGATACTGAGCCCCGGAAAGCTCTTTTCCCGGATTACCAGGTAGGAATCTCAGGAATCAAACTTTCCTCTCCATACAGATCCGAATTCCCGGTACTTGAAAAGGAGCTTAAGAGTTCAAGAATTGATACCATTTTCCTGAGTATTAATGGCCCGGATGCCTGGCAGTATGAGCGTTTTGTAAAAACGGCACATGAGAGAGGTATATCGGTACATGCAGTACTTCTTGAAAGTCTGAACTGCACCTCAGAAACAGCTACGAGAATTTCCCGGTCTTCTCTGAACTCTGTCCTTGACTATAATGAGAAATCACTTGCACCTTTCGATGGGGTTAATATTTACGTAAAAACTTCTCCCGGTTCAGGTACAGGAAGCAGCTGCATGGACTATAAGCCTCTTTTTGAACTTGCAAATGAAAGAGCCGGAGAAAGTATATCTCTATCAGCAAGCATTCCTACCGGTTACAGCGGATCTGGGATTGAGAATATTTCTCCTCTGGTAGACTTCTTCATTGTACGGGCTTATGATACTGGAGCCGGAGACCTTAACTCCACATCAAACATTGTAGATACCGTTGCCCCTGAGATGGGTGAAATAAGAGGCTCTAATTCAAGCGGTATAATTGAAATTTCCGTAGAAGAAGGCTTTGAAAATCAGCTTTCAATACAGAACCTTTTTGCCAGCTTTGAGGAATACTATGGGGAAGATCCAGCTTTTAAGGGAGTTTCAATCTCCAGCTACGATAAGTACACAGCCCTGCCTGTAGATGCTGCTTCTGAACAAAACAAATTTTCACTGCCAGGATTTAAAGTATTCTCTGTACTGCTTGCAGGGCTGGGAGTGTTTGGTTTTCTTAAAATGAAGAGAAAATGAGAGCCTGAATCAGGAAATGAAAATCTGCAGGCAAATAAAGTTAAATGAAAAAAAATAAAGAGAGTAAGAATAACTAACCTTTTCTCTTTTTTCTTTTCTCTTTTCTCTTTTTTCTTTTCTCTTTTTCTTTCTCTTTTTTCTCTTACTTTTTAGCTATTTTTATCCCTCTTTTGCATTGCAAAGGTCCCTTTTCGGTATATTGCAGCATAAAATCATACTGCTTAATTTATATTTTTTTATTGATTTATTTTTCAGACACAGTATTAGTACAAAAACAGGGTTTTTTAGATTCCTTTTACATTATATGGGTACGAAATTGACCTGATTTTTATTAAATAATTAATATTTTTTAATATATTGCTATATATAATATCTAATATATTATATCTCAATAATTCTCGCCTTTTTATCAATAGGCAGGAAACGTTTTCACAAGCTTTATATTAATCTGAAAGGAGTGGGGAGTAGTTTTGATTGTGAACCGAAAGTTCGGAATGCTTGTTTTAAGTCTGATCATACTATCCGTATTTGCAGCTGTAAATGCAACTGCTTTATCTGAAGATAATGAGTCGATCGAAGATGTGCCTGACTTGCCGCTGATTCTGCGGGGAGGGATGAATGTAAATGGAGAACCTGTCTCTGCAGGCCGCGAGATCACGGCATATTATGATGGAGAGTTAGTTGCAAAAAGTACCATAGAAGAGAACGGAAAATACACTCTGAATCTGAATCTTAATCCTGAGAACTATACCAGTGTCGAAAATATGGAACTTTATATTAATAACACTAAAGTTAATTTTGAGATCCCTGTTTCTCAGATCGAAGCAGTTCATAGTATGGTTCCTGGATCAATTATTGAAGTCGATATAAACAGTTCTGTTTCCTCTATTGATAGCGGAACAGGCTCAGGCGGCAGCAGCGGTTCAACTGGTGAAGCAAGGGTAGTGAATAAAGGCGTGGGTGAGTCTGAACCCTCTGATAAAACTGGAAGTCATTCAGAAGCAAATCTTGCCGGAAAAGATGAAGATGGTATTACTGAATTAGAAGATCCTGTTTCTCTGGTAGATGACGAGGAAAGCGAAGGTCCAGGAAATGTTGAAGGTGAAGGAGATGCTGAAGACGCTGAGGATGCCGGGGAGGCCGAAAGCGCTGAAGGTGCAGGTTACTCTACAGTTTTCATGGCATTGCTTTTCATTGGAGCGTTTTTAGGTGCATTTATGATCATTAAAAGGTAACTATTTAATCAATGTTAATAAACTGAATCAGTAAAGCCAGATTAATAATCAAAAATCCAGATCAATAGAGTGCTTTTTTCTTTTCTTAAAAATATTTTTAAATATGAATTCATACTCACTGGCTTATTTTTTTGTACAAGAGAAACGTTTTTATTCTGACCTGTCATTTATACTTTTGTGTAAAAATGTTTAGTATTGGATATTTAAAATTTGAATGGGGGTTCTAGCATTAAAGTTCTTGGATTGGTGGGCAGTCCTAATATCGATGGCAATACCGCAAAACTTGTGAATTCAATTCTTGAAGGAGCTAAAGAAAATGGTGCAGAAACCGTAATTTATAATCTTGCTTCTCTTAACATCAAGGGCTGTGACGCATGCCACAAATGCCATGAGCACGGCTGCTGTGTGATAGAGGATGATATGCAGGAAATTTATCAACAAATCGAAGAGGCAGATGCTATCGTACTCGGTTCTCCTGTATACATGTGGCAGATGACAGCCCAGACGAAACTTCTTATTGACCGCATGACAGCTTTCTTAAGACCAAACTTCTCCAGTAGACTTGATAATAAAAAGCTAATTCTGGTTTTTACTCAAGGAATTCCGGATAGGGATGCTTTTAATTATTATTTTGAATACACAGCCGGCCTTCTTTATTACCTGGGTTTTGATGTCCTGGAAACAATTGTTGCAGCAGGTACGGATAATCTTGAGATTGCCTTCAGGCCCAGGCTGCTTGAAAAATCAAGGGATCTCGGAAAACTTATCTCTGCTTCGAACCTTCCGGGCCCGGGGTACAGAAGAGCTGAATCAAGCCTTGCACCTTCAGTCTAAATTTTCCATCTATTTATTATTTATCTTTGGCATGAAAGTCCGTGATGAGAAATCCATCACGTACTCTCTCCTTCCTTTTTTCCCATAATTGCAATAATTCCACTAATTATTGTTATCCGTTCATCAACTGAGAATCTCTCAGTTTCCACAATCTTCCTCTTTTGAATTTCTCCTTTTTCGTATCCTGTTTCATCTTCGTACATCTCATCCTTTGTAATCAGATGCCATATTATCGTTGCAATTTTCCTTGCCAGGGCAATAATCGCCTTTGCATGTCCAATTGATTTCTTTTTTCTGTTGAAAAACTCTTTTAACTTGCTATTTTTCTTTCTTGCTGCTGCCTGAGCAATCTGAGTCAGAATCCACCTTGCTACTTTAGATCCTCTCTTAGTGATTCTTCCGTTGTGGTATTTATCCGCAGATTGATACACATTTGGAACCAGGCCAAGCCATGAAGCAAGTTTATCTCCCGATGGAAAATCGCTAAATTTTTCTATTTCAGCAATCAGAGTTGCCGCACCAAGCTCTCCAATTCCCGGAACTGACATTAAAATTTCCATTTCCCTTTTATGTTTTTGATAAGCATAATTGAAAATTTCCCTTTCCAGAACTTTAATTTCATCATCTAAATGTTTTATAAGGTCCAGACATATCTGAAGTCTGATTGAAGCACTCTGGGATATTTCTCTGTCCAGAATTTCTCTTATCTGAACACTTTTTTTCCTTACATTTGGAGAAAGAGATTCTATAATCAGGTCAACATTTTTTCCTGAAGAGATTCCATCTAGAATTGCTCTACCATTTTTTCCAAAAATATCAGTCAGCACATCACCCATATGTAACATTTCGGAAGAGAGAACAGCATGAGCTTCATTTTTTATATCTGTTCTTTTTCTTACAAGAGTTAAGCGAAGCCTAACGTATGACCTGAATTCTCTATGCTTTTTAGGAAAAACTCTTGATGGTTGAACCATTTTGTTCAATGCAAGTTGTGCAATTACTTCCGAATCTATTTTGTCCGTTTTTTTATGTGTAAATGCCTTCATATCTCGAGCATTCCCAACTATAACAGGCAAATGATCTATCAATGCCTCATAAATCGGAACCCAGAAGTCACTTGTTGATTCACAGGCAACAACATCACATTTTTCTAATGTTACCCAATTTTTAAGGTTTAAAATCCCATCATTATCTCTGGCAAAACGCTGTTGCTGTTTTTCACCTGATCTGCTGAGGATAGTAGCAATAACAAAACGTTTGTGAATGTCTAAACCACAAGATTTGTTTATTTCTCCGTCCAATTTACATTACTCCATCATTTCCATGGACAGTAGGATTGCCTCAAAGGCAATTTGGCATCCGTGATCAAAGTCACATCTGGGCCTTCGATGGCAATTCATTGGTTAGTTTTTTGACGGCTTCGGAGAACCAAAGAGAAAACAACCTGCCTGTCCAAAGGTAATGATGGAGTAAGTAAACAAAAAAGGTAATTGAGAAGGACTTTCATTCTTTGGGCATGTTATTCAAAGAATTTCATGTGCGTTTTTTACATAAATATAGCCAGGTAGCTTCTTTAAAGGGAACATTTTTTACTTCTGCCGTCCCATTTTCTTTATCATTTTTATCTCCTTTTTCGGAGGAATGCACTCAGATGAAAATCTTAGGATTGATCGGGAGCCCAAGGATGGGCGGAAACACTGAAAAGCTCGTGAATGCTATTCTTGACGGCGCTGCCGAAAAAGATGTTGAGGTAAAGGTCTATCATCTTGCGGGAATGGATCTGAAACCATGTAAAGGCTGCATGTCCTGCAGGCTTGAGGGAAAATGTATCATTGAAGATGACATGCAGGAACTCTACGGGGAAATTCTATCCGCGGATGCCATTGTAATAGGCTCTCCTATTTATATGTGGGAAATCACAACTCTGACAAAAACAGTTATTGACCGCCTTATAGCTCTAACCCGCTGGCAGCCCTGTGCAAGGCCAGGGTTCCCGAGCCTCCTGAACGTAAAGACCAGGCTGGTCCTTGCCTACACATACGGAAACCCTGACCCCAATAACTTCAACCAGTATTTCAAGTATATGGAAGGACTTTTCAGCTTCTTAGGCTTTGATGTCCAGAAAAGCATCTGGGTTTCAGGTACAATAGGCCCTGATGATATTCTCCATCAATCTGAGATATTCGAAGACGCAAGAGTTATCGGGAAAAAACTCTACCTTTTGTCAAATTCGGAGCATACTTAACATCTCTAATTATACATTATTGAACTCTTCTTGATACCTGACAACTCCATCTGCACTTGCAAGTGTTCCTTTTTAACTCAAGAACCACGAAAGCCTCAGCCAGCGCTCCGAAAGGATATCTGATTCCTATTTTCTTGCTGGTTCGGATCATGACTTATATTCCTGACTATTATATAAGTCAGGATGTCCAGGTACTATTAAAGAATAATAACACTCTTTCTTGCAGTCCTTGAGACTCAACGATCCTTCTTTCCTTTTCTCTGAATCAAAAATCCATATTCAGCAGAATTTATATGCTTGATATATTCATTTAAAGAAAGTTAAGAAAAAATCAGTTCTGGTTTTTTCTCAATTTTATCCTTTCCCAAAAAACACTCAAAACGGAGTCCTCATTCATGATCCCCCTTTTTAATGCAGGAAAAATAGCTCTTGGAAGCATTACAAGTGCAAAGATGCGTTCAACCCTTACAGTGCTTGGAATCGTTATCGGAGTTGCAGCTGTGATTGCAAATGTATCCCTTGGGGCAAGTTTCAACCAGCATTTTACAAATGAAGTAACCAATATTGGCTCAAATTTTATTTATGTTCAGGGAATGCAGCCAAAACTATTCTATGAAAATCAGCTTAAGATAGTTGAAAATACACCCGGTATCGCGGGAGTCTCCCCTATGAAGTCGCAGACCGCTGAAGTTACTTATATGTCTGAGACCAAAAACATAATGGTAAGCGGGGTTGGGGAGGATTATGATGAAGTCGCAAAAACCCAGCTCAGTGAAGGCACCTTTATTAATGACAATGACGGGTATGTTGCAATTGTAGGGTATGATATTGCAAACGAGAAGTTCGGCAGAAACCTTTCGGTAAGGAACTCGATCGATATAACCTTCAGGGTAGGGGAAGATGAAAAAATCACCAGAACCTTCAAGGTTAAGGGAGTGATCCAGAACCCTGAAAATACAATGGTTCAGGCTTACAATGATAATGAGGCTGTCATCATTCCTATTGCCGTAATGAACGAGATGCTTGGGGAAAAGGACTATGGTGGGGTATTCGCAATGGCTGAAGATCCTGCAACGATTCAGAATACCTCGGATGAAGTAGACAGGCGCCTTGCGCGGAGCTTTGGGATTTCCGAGAGGGATCTTGAGGATAAAGATTCAAGGCCTTATATGACTATTAATCAGGCTGAGATTTTAGAGCAGACTGACATGATGGCAGCAGCTCTCAGTTCTTTCCTTACAGCCGTGGCCCTGATTTCCCTTCTTGTAGGTTCCATAGGGATCATGAATATTATGCTTGTAAGCGTAACCGAAAGGACCAGGGAGATAGGAGTACTCAAATCTCTGGGTTTCACCGGCTTTGATATCCTCTTCCTTTTCATGATCGAGTCGATCCTTCTTGGAGTCTTTGGTGGTATTATCGGAGGTGTCGTTGGAATCGCAGGGGCTTATGCTGTGGAGAGTTTACTTTCCCTTCCCGTAGTGTTCCCGTTAAGCCTGATCGCAGCCGGATTTATTGTTGCGGTTGCTGTCGGTTTTGTCTCTGGAGTCTACCCTGCACGAAAAGCCGCAAAAATGAAACCAGTGGATTCTTTAAGGTACCAGTAAGATCGAATAAATAAACAGGGTATAAATCAGGTAAGAAAAAGGCAGAACACGATAGAATGGAATACGGTAGAATAATACTGGCTTCCTCCGAATTATTGAAAAAATAGATTAAAGACAATCAAGTTCAGTATAAACAACCCAATACCTATCTGGACGAGAATCTTCCCCCTTTCAAAGGGGCTTTTCAGAGCTTTGACTGCTCCGTAACTCAGCTGCCCAAGGCCGATTCCTGCAGGAAATATGAGAGGCCAGGAATAAGCCCAGCTTTCCAGGTTCCCTGTTCCATAATGGTAAAAAAGAAGCAAGCCGAACATATTTAGAGTCCAGCCTAAAGAAGCAATCCATTCTCCAATGCCATTTCCCGCTTCCAGGGAAGTGGCAAAAATAAACATTCCAACGACAATGACATAAAACGGGAGAGTAAACTTTCCGATGTAGATTTGCCTTAAAATTATCAGACCAAATAGTATAGCAAGAAAGAGGAATATAAGAGCAGCTATTATTACGCTGTGGTCTCTCCTTTTGTCCCAGTTTTCCTCCATAACCCCTCAGATAATGAGTCCTTATCTCTGCACTGTTATCTCGATAGTTACATCCTGTTCTTTAATCCTGTCTTTAATTGAATGTTATTCATTCAACTTTATATTAATCTGGCACATATTCTTTAATAGTATGCAATAATTTTCTTAGAGATTAATGCTCTTTTTAAAAGCTCCGAGCATTTCTCTTGCGTACTTAAAGTTAATCTTTCTTATATCATTAGGTTAAATTAAATATATAAAGGGGGTTTGCTACTGGCACAGAACAAAATTGAAAAATCCGAATCAGAGTGGAAAAAAGTACTCACACCTGAACAATATCATGTTTTAAGGCAAAAAGGTACGGAGAGACCGTTCTCCGGCAACCTGTACTATAATAAAGAAAAAGGGGTCTATACCTGCGCTGCCTGCGGGCAGGAACTCTTTTCTTCCGGCACCAAATTTGAGTCCGGAAGTGGCTGGCCAAGCTTCTATGATGTGATTTCCAGTGATAAGGTCCGGCTTCAGGAAGACACAAGTTATTTTATGAACAGGGTTGAAGTACTCTGCTCTCGCTGCGGAAGCCATCTAGGACATGTTTTTGAGGACGGACCTGCGCCGACAGGGAAGCGCTACTGCATTAACTCTGTATCTCTCGGTTTCAAGAAGGAAGAAGAAGCAGGAAAGAAAAATGAGTAAATGGGTAAAATCTGAAGCCATAAAGCATTGGGCCGTTAAAGAGTCGTAATTAAAAGCTTCAGAACAGCTTATTTTTACATCCGGGGAAGGGGGAATTGGTAAATTTGAATCTTACTAAAAAGTATACAGAGATCGGAGGATTTTTAATTTTTCTGGTCCTTTACCTTGCTTTTTTCAATCTATTTTTCAGGTTTGAAGGAGCAGGATATCCTATTTATGCGCCAGGAACTCTTATATTTGCTTTTTTCGGATACTGGCTGGGCGGCTATCTATACGATAAGTATCTGAGATAAGGATGCAGTAACTAAAACTTCAGCGTAAGGAACTTTAATTAGTTCCAGTTTTTTCATAAAATTTATCATAAATCATAGCAATCTATTAAATAGATGTTGAAAGCAATCATTTTCGATGTGGATGGGGTTCTTGTGGACTCCATGCGTTTCCAGGCTGACGCATGGGCAACAGCTTTTCAGGATGCTGGTATTACCATAACAAGGGAAGACATTTACGAGCTCGAAGGTTCAAACGATAAAAGGCTGATTAAATCTATTTTTGAAAAAGCCGGGAAAGAACCTGAGCCTGAGCATTTTGAACAGCTGCCTGAAAAGAAACGCGAGGCTCTGGAATTTGACAGAATAAAACCATTTGAAGGCATTATCGAATGCCTTGATGAATTGAAACAGCACTTCAAGCTTGCTATGGTCTCCGGCTCAAACCGCATAACCATAGGGAAAATAGTGGACAGGTTTTTTTCAGGTTACTTTGATGTCGTTATCAATGGGAGCGATCTGGAACGCGGGAAACCTGACCCTGATCCGTACCTTAAAGCGCTTGAGATGCTTGACCTGACAAGAAACGAATGCATTGTAATTGAAAATGCACCTCTTGGAATTACGGCTGCTAAAAGGGCAGGGCTTTACTGTGTTGCAGTTGCAAGTATGCTGGAACCTGAGAAAGTGCAGCATGCAGACCTCGTGCTCGAAGACCATGATGCTCTGCTTGATTATTTGAGAAGCCTCATACCTGAGAAACAGCAGGCTGAATAAGCTCAGGCCTTTTCATGTAACTCCTCCCCCAATTTCTTTTTCTAACAATTCTCTAATAGCCTCTGGGCCGTTCAGCTCAGCCGCAAGCCGCTGCAGCCTTCCTACTTTGCTTCTGTATTTCTCGTCTTCGAGAACCTCCTTTATGCACTCAAGAATTACCTCAGGTGGGGTGGAGTAACTGAGCATTCTTCCATAGCTTTCTTCTTCAATAACTGCAGCATTATTTTCCTGTTCGCTATGCCCTTCGTCCGGGAAAGAGAGGATAGGAATTCCAGAGCTTAGAGCTTCCATAATAGTACTGTGCCCGCCTGGAGCTATTACAGCATCTGAACTCTTTATATACGGAAAAGTATCTTCTACAAACCTTAGAAGCTGGACGTTTTTCGGGATTTCCCTGAACTTTGTTGGGTCAAGATTAGGTCCTGAAATGAGTGTATAGCTAATCTTTTGATCGAGCGTAGCAGTTGTAAGCACTTTCCTGAAGATCGGCTCTCTGTACCCGAAGCCCCCTATCAAAGAAACAATATGAGGTTTTTGTAGAGGGATCTGGTCGACTTCTTCATATTTTCCTTTTACAAGAGGGCCACTGTAGAATAGTTTTTCCCGGATTTTAGGGGCAAAATCCAGATTTTTCCTGCAAACTGTATATGGCAGCGGATAATCAGGAATAATAATTTTATCGGTTTTTTCGAAAACCTCTTTATAGAACTTTTTTGTCAACTCTCCTATAAGCCTGATAGGGACTCCCCTGTCTTTGAAAAACTCTTCCATATTTGACTGGTTAATAATAAGGTACACCGGGATTTCAAGAACCATAGCAGCAAGAGTCCCCAGGTAATAGCTGTCCGAAACAACCACATCAGGTTTGAAATCTTTTATCAGCTTTAGAACTTTCGGCCCTCCGAGGATCTGAGCGCTTTTAAGAGTTGCTTCTATTGAGCCTGCAAGATCAAGCCCTCCAGCCTTTCCAACCAATTTTATCTCCGAAGGTATTTCCTGTACCCGATAACCTGTCTTTTCAACCAGATCTTTCGAGTAGCTATAAGCTCCGAATTCTATCTCGTGCCCTGCAGAAAGAAGCTCCTTTCCAAGCGCAAGACAGCGGCTGGTGTGTCCGAGCCCTTCACCGCATATAAAAATCATTATTTTCATCCCAACTTCCTCCCATATTCTTTTAAAATAACTTAGATTTGAGATTGTTTACTTAACTAATAAATTTTAGGACTTATGTACTGTTAATTACTTTTAATTTAAGGAATCTTATAACAATAGAATAATATCCATAGGATAAGAGAAATTTATTTCATCTTATCTTCCTGGTTTTTTATTCAGGATAAAGCTTCCCCATAATACCATATGCACCTATAGAGAAAAGGAACTATGATCATATTTTAATTGTACTAAATTCTCCATTGCTAGTGATTTCAAACTTTCAATAAATATCAACTTTTAAGAAAATAATATGTGGAACACTTAGTTTCGTAGAAATCTCAAAAAATTTGACTTTTATGAGACCCCTCAATATAATACTCTCCAAAAGTCTCTATCAAGAATCTCTTCATCATTATTTAATATAATTTTTCAGGGACTCTAAAGCTATTTTATCCACAGGAAAGTAATGGATAAAGAATATGGCTTTGAAAAATTCACGCTTTTATTAGACAAGAAAAAAATCAGGATCAATTATACCTTCAAAAGTAAGAAATAGGAAGAAAAACAAAGAAAATACAGGAAATAGCTATTTTCAAGCTTTGAAAATCAAATACAATAAATGGAATATAGCAGAAATGAAATTTTAAGTTGTTAAACGAAAATTTGGAGAAGCACTCAGGGTAAGAAATTCTGTAATAGATAAAAAATAAAATACTACCATCTCTTGATTTTCTATTTATTCTATTGGCCTATTCTGTATGAATTTTTGCAACAGATTAAATTACGAGCGTAAAAAAGTAATTTAAGCAAGGAGTACAACACTCCATTGCTCTTTTTAATAAGTTACTCTGATAGACTTTGATACTGGTTGGCTGCTACCGGCACTGTTAGATGAGACAAGTTTCACAGTGTATGTACCAGTTCTCTTAAATGTGTGTGTTGTTTTTCCGGTTGTAGTAGTGACAGTAGTTCCGGTGTCAGAGAATGTCCATTTCCAGCTAGTTGGATAATTTGTACTGGAATCAGTAAATGTTACTACCTGTCCACGCCTTACTGTAGTTGGGGAGTAACTGAAAGAAGCAACTGGTATAACAGCACCCACTGAAATTGTTTTATTAAGTGTAGCACTCCCTCCGGCATTACTGGTTGTCAGCTGAACATTTATTGAGCCGCTTTTAGTAAATTTGTGAGTAACTGTTGCACCTGTAGCTGTTCCACCGTCGCCAAACACCCAGGATGATGTAGTTGGATTGTTGCTGCTTGTGTCAGTGAATGTCACCATGGTTGATGTATTTATTCCTGATTCAGGAGAATAAGTGAATGAAGGCACTGGCTTTGGAATAACTGGATTCACAGTTACCGTTCCAGTTGTTGTGTTTGTACCAGCTGTGTTTTGTGCTGTAAGTGTAACTGTGTATGTCACTGCAGTAGTTCCAGTATTATTAAACTGATGTGAAATACTTGCACCTGATCCTGTTGTCCCATCTCCAAAATCCCAGGTGAGAGTGGGAGACGTACCGGTTGAAGTGCTGGTAAATGCCACGGTGAGCGGGGCGGTCCCACTTGATGTGACAGGTGTAAAGCTTGCGACTGGAGCAATTGGTGTTGGTGGATTCACTGGCGTGTTTGAACCGGTAATCACGAATGTATGAGTTCCTGCGGTTGCAAGGTTTGCTGTAACATACGTGCTACCAGTAAAACTATCCTGTTTAACGTTTGCGGCTACGCCATCACATGTTGCAGAAACAACATTACCCAATGTTGTTTTCAAAGTGAAATTCGTAATCGGTTGTGTGTTTGTGACAGTGATGGTTGTTACTGCGCCATCAACCGTTCCAGTAATAGTTGATCCTCTAACGCCGTTTATATAATTTGCAAGTATATTTATATTTGCAAAGTTTGCATTTGCCGCCTGCTGAGTGCTGAGGATAGTTTTTAGTCCATCCGTAAGTCCTGTGGACGTTACACCCCATCCGGTAACAGTACAATTTGTAGCCATTCCCTGATAATGTCCAAGAATTACAAAGTTCATAGGGAAGTTACCGTATTTGAACTGGTTTGAATAGACAGCGTTTGCACTGGCGAATTCTGCTCCTGTTGCATAATCGATATCGATCCCTGCAGGAATTTCATATTCTATCATATTTGTTTTTGCATTATTTACAAGTACCTGTTTCGGTAAAAACAATGTGTTATCAGCTGGATTGCCAGCAAGGTCTCCATCTACACCATTCGATGACTCAATAATAAAGCCGCTGTTTGCTACAGCCTGCATTGAGTTGGCACAATATGTTGTCATCGGGAATCTCCATGACGTAAACCCATAATCCGATGAACCAGCTGCACTATTTACAAGTCCTTTTTCAGCAGTGATATTTGCCACATAAGTAGCCACAGACACATTAGATAAATCCCATACCTTCCAGTGAGGATGAAGTGTGTGAGTGTCACCATACTGAGAATAATAAGTGAGCTTGTCCCCTGTCATGTATGTACTGGGAATTATATAGAACGTATTAATTTCACTTGGTGTAAGGCCCAATGAAGTTTCCGCATTAATCATCGGGTCTATTGTGGTCTGGTCCCATGGGACGCATTCATGGTCATCACTGGTGACTGTGAGCTGTTTGTCGCTGTTTGGATAAGTGACCTCAACACCGCTGGGATTCTGAGCAAATTTCATAATCCAGGCTTTAGTCTGGGTGAAGAGTCTTGATGCGTTCTGTGCATCGAAGTAACTGGCAGTACCCCCTGATATGAACATATTAGGATTAGAATAAATTACACGGGCACCATTAGTCTGATTCTCGAATTTAACCAGCATTGCAGCATTACCATATGACATAAGTACCTGATAATTCAGCCCAGATATTGTTCCGTTAGGAGTACTGAATGTTCTGAATATCGAGGACTGTGAGGTTGTACCTGCTGGTTTGAATGTTGCTGGTAATCCATTGGTAATATCGTCGTCATTAACCACATTTATAGTGGTTGTACTGCTTGTAGTTGCACTTACAACATTTCCAAGCATACCTGTTAACTGGACGCCGCTGTCACCATCTACTGTGAGACACGGGTCGTTTAGGAACCATACACATCCACCACTGTTTATATAAGCCTGAATCTTATTCGCGGCAGCAGTAGACATTTGGGATACTGGGACAATTAAAAGTTCATAATTTCCGACAGTTAGCGTATTAAGACTTGCTGTAGAGTCCCCAATGTAATCCGGATCAAACTCGCTCAACATTGCAGTTGTCATTGGGTCAAACGTTACAGCAACCTGAACAGCCTTATTTTGAGATTCACACCATACCCAGTTTTTCATTGCAGGCATATACACTGCAATTTTCTTAGTGTTATCCATTATAGTTCCAGAAGCAGGAGTAGATGTAAATGTTGCAGCAGTAGAGACAGCCGTATTAGATACAGGAGTACTTGCTGCAGGAGCCTTAACAACACTTGCTGCTTTTATATTCTGTCCAGGAGGTAATTTTTTGTCATGTCGAGTTTCTGGCTTTGGGATCTTATCCTTTGTGATTTTACCCTGTCGAGTTTCTGGCTCTGGGATCTTATGCCCTGAGATTATTGACGATCCGTCTGTAGCATTAGACGAAGATAATCCATCTGTAATATCGGATGATCCGTCTGTAACATTAGATGAAGATAAACCATTTGTAATGTTAGATGATTCATTTGCAACATCAGGTGCAGCACATGCTGATCCGATGATAATTATGGCCATCAGTGTGGCTATTATCGATTTAGATAATATTATCCATACCCCCTCATTATATAGTTAAAGTTGTTTTAATATGGTCGTCAGAGACCAAAATTGTCTAGTATGCTAAGGGTATATAGATATATCGATTCTATTGAGAAAAATTATAATTTAAATGTAAAATTTAATTCCACCGCAAGAACGTAAAAAAGATAGAAGACACCTAAAATTATTGAAGTCAAAGAGAGCAACAAGAGAATTCCTTTTATCCAATTTATGTTGTCATAGTATGCTACAACATCGTTGAAATCTAGAATTCTGTCTCCAATAACATCCTTGTAGAGGCCATTATCGTTCAGATCTGTCGCCTGATTAGTATAATCCTGGGAATGCTGGAGATACTGATATTAATTTTTCTATATCAGTTATTGTAGCTGACTTTGAATCTGTACCGTTTCCATTGATTGCTGTCAGGTTAGCTGTATAGTTTTCTTCTATAAAGCAGGCATATACAGGATTCTACTCTGTTGAGTTATTTCCGTCTCCAAAGTCTCAGTCTATAGAAATTGCATTTTCTGAATTGTCGGTAAACTGTACAGAAAGGAGAGCAAAACCTTCAGTAACATTGGCATTGAATTTGCTACCGGGAATAATGGTGAAGGCATTGGAGCACTTGCACCAGTAATCACAAATGTGTGATCTCCTGCGGCTGCAAAGGTTGCTATAACATACTTGCTACCAGTAAAACCATCCTGTTTAACGCTTGTGGCGACGCATTACAGGTTGCGGAAACAACATTAATCAGTGTTGTTTTCTCAGAGTAAAAAGTAATCTATTGTGTATTCGTGACAGTAATGGTTGTTATTGAGCCCTCAACTGCTCTTGTAATAGTTGACCCTCTAACACCATTTATTTAATTTGCAAGTATATTCGTATTTGTAAGTTTAGATTTGCTGCCTGCTGAATGCTGAGGATAGTATTCAGTCCATCCTTAAGTCCTGTAAACGTTACGAATCAAAATTAGTTAATAAATTGGATTGCGAAGGTCGTTACTGAAAAACAATAAAAGGAGGATATTCTTAAATCCTGACAATCTATGAGAATTGCCCTTCTAACATGATTTGTCAGTAATTAACCTCCACTAAACTTTATTATTGAGTTGTTTATTGTTTTTCCATTTTAAATGTTGTTTCCTCAGGTAACTATGATATATCCAGCCCTGATTTTCGTATTACTCCCAGCCGCGTTAGTTACTTTTAAACTGACGCTATATTTTCCTTTTTTACTGTATACGTGTGAAGGATTTTGATCTAATGAGTAACTTCCATCTCCAAAATTCCAGTACCATGATGTTGGAGTCTCTGTGCTCATGTCAGTAAATGAAACATTCAGTGGCACTGCCCCTAGCTTTGGAGATGCGGAAAAGTCTGCAACTGGACGTGCTTCCACGTTAATATAACTGGATTTCATCGTAGTATTAGTTCCAATACTGTTAGTCACTTTTAAAGTGACGTTATATTTTCCAGCTTTACTGTATATGTGTATAGGATTCTTACTTCTTGAAGTACTTCCATCTCCAAAGTCCCAGTACCATGATGTTGGACTTCCTGCGCTTTTATCAATAAATCTTAGAGCCATTGGCGCTTTTCCTAAGGTTCGATCTGCTGTAAAATCTGCTACAGGAAGCATTCCCACATCGATATATCTGATTTTCTTTGCAGTACTGACTCCTAAATTGTTTCTTACTGTCAGGGTGACAGTATACTTTCCTTCTTTATTGTATACATGTGAAGGATTTTGATCCAATGAGTAACTTCCATCTCCAAAACCCCAGTACCATGACGTTGGAACTCCTGTACTCATATCAGTAAATGAAACATTCAGTGGCACTATTCCCGCAGTAGGAGACCCAGAAAAATTAGCTTTTGGCTTTGCAGTTATTTCTGATGGCTTGACAGTAATAATACCAAGTTTTGAGTTTGTTCCATTTAAGTTTGTAGCAGTTAGATTTACTGTGTATGTTCCTGGCTGCTGATACACATAAACAGGATTCTGCTCTACTGAGTCACTAATTCCATCGTTATTAAAGTCCCAGCTTATTGAGTTTGCATTTTCTGAATTGTCGGTAAAATGTACAGAAAGCGGAGCATATCCTTCAGTGACATTGGTGCTGAAATTTGCTACAGGAAGAACCTGAACTGCAAGAGCTGTTATTGTACCGAGTTTTGAGTTTGTTCCATTTAAGTTTGTAGCAGTCAGATTTACTGTATATGTTCCTGGCTGCTGATACACGTAAACAGGACTTTTATCTGTTGAGTCGCTAACTCCATCATTATTAAAGTCCCAGCTTATTGAAGATGCATTCTCCGATAAATCCTCGAACTGAACAGTTAAAGGAACATATCCTTCAGTAACATTACTGCTGAAATTTGCTACAGGAAGAACCTGAACTGCAAGAACTGTTATTGTACCAAGTTTCGAGTTTGTCCCATTCAGGTTAGTAGCAGTCAGATTCACTGTATATGTTCCTGGTTGCTGATACACATAAACAGGATTCTGCTCTACTGAGTCACTAATTCCATCGTTATTAAAGTCCCAGCTTATTGAGTTTGCATTTTCTGAACTGTCAGTAAACTGTACAGAAAGCGGAGCATATCCTTCAGTGACATTGGTGCTGAAATTTGCTACAGGAAGAACCTGAACTGCAAGAGCTGTTATTGTACCGAGTTTTGAGTTCGTTCCATTTAAGTTTGTAGCAGTCAGATTTACTGTATATGTTCCTGGTTGCTGATACACATAAACAGGACTTTTATCTGTTGAGTCGCTAACTCCATCATTATTAAAGTCCCAGCTTATTGAAGATGCATTCTCCGATAAATCTTCGAATTGAACATTCAGTGGAGCATACCCTTCAGTGACATTGCTGCTGAAGTTCGCTACAGGAAGAACCTGAGTTATCGGAGTTGATGAACTGCTTATCACGAATGTATGAGTTCCTGCGGTTGCAAGGTTTGCTGTAACATACGTGCTACCAGTAAAACTATCCTGTTTAACGTTTGCGGCTACGCCATCACATGTTGCAGAAATAACATTACCCAGTGTTGTTTTCAAAGTGAAATTCGTAATCGGTTGTGTGTTTGTGACAGTGATGGTTGTTACTGCGCCATCAACCGTTCCAGTAATAGTTGATCCTCTAACGCCGTTTATATAATTTGCAAGTATATTTATATTTGCAAAGTTCGGATTTGCCGCCTGCTGAGTGCTGAGGATAGTTTTCAATCCATCTGTAAGTCCTGTAGAATTTACACCCCACCCGGTAACAGTACAATTCGTAGCCATACCCTGATAGTGTCCAAGAATTACAAAGTTCATAGGGAAGTTACCGTATTTGAACTGGTTTGAATATGCATTGTTTGCATCGGCGAATTCCGCTCCTGTTGCATAATCGATATCGATCCCTGCAGGAATTTCGTATTCTATCATATTTGTTTTTGCATTATTTACAAGTACCTGTTTCGGTAAAAACAATGTGTTATCAGCTGGATTACCAGCAAGGGCGCCATCTACACCATTCGATGCCTCAATGATGAAGCCGCTGTTTGCTACAGCCTGCATTGAGTTGGCACAATATGTTGTCATCGGGAATCTCCATGACGTAAACCCATAATCCGATGAACCAGCTGCACTATTTACAAGTCCTTTTTCAGCAGTGATATTTGCCACATAAGTAGCCACAGACACATTAGATAAATCCCATACCTTCCAGTGAGGATGAAGTGTGTGAGTGTCACCATACTGAGAATAATAAGTGAGCTTGTCCCCTGTCATGTATGTACTGGGAATTATATAGAACGTATTAATTTCACTTGGTGTAAGGCCCAATGAAGTTTCCGCATTAATCATCGGGTCTATTGTGGTCTGGTCCCATGGGACGCATTCATGGTCATCACTGGTGACTGTGAGCTGTTTGTCGCTGTTTGGATAAGTGACCTCAACACCGCTGGGATTCTGAGCAAATTTCATAATCCAGGCTTTAGTCTGGGTGAAGAGTCTTGATGCGTTCTGTGCATCGAAGTAACTGGCAGTACCCCCTGATATGAACATATTAGGATTAGAATAAATTACACGGGCACCATTAGTCTGATTCTCGAATTTAACCAGCATTGCAGCATTACCATATGACATAAGTACCTGATAATTCAGCCCAGATATTGTTCCGTTAGGAGTACTGAATGTTCTGAATATCGAGGACTGTGAGGTTGTACCTGCTGGTTTGAATGTTGCTGGTAATCCATTGGTAATATCGTCGTCATTAACCACATTTATAGTGGTTGTACTGCTTGTAGTTGCACTTACAACATTTCCAAGCATACCTGTTAACTGGACGCCGCTGTCACCATCTACTGTGAGGCACGGGTCGTTTAGGAACCATACACATCCACCACTGTTTATATAAGCCTGAATCTTATTCGCGGCAGCAGTAGACATTTGGGATACTGGGACAATTAAAAGTTCATAATTTCCGACAGTTAGCGTATTAAGACTTGCTGTAGAGTCCCCAATGTAATCCGGATCAAACTCGCTCAACATTGCAGTTGTCATTGGGTCAAACGTTACATCAACCTGGACAGCATCATTTAGAGTTTCACACCATACCCAATTTTTCATTGCAGGCATATACACTGCAATTTTCTTAGTGTTATCCATCATAGTTCCGGAAGCAGGAGTAGATGTAAATGTTGCAGCAGTAGAGACAGCCGTATTAGAAGCAGCCGCTTTTGAAACAGCAGCTTTAGATACAGGAGTACTTGCTGCAGGAGCCTTAACAACACTTGCTGCTTTTATATTCTGTCCAGGAGGTAATACTTTACCATATGTAGTTTCTGGCTCTGGGATATTATGTCCTGTGATCTCTGGCGATTCACTTGTAACGTTAGACTCATGCTCTTTGATATCTGATGATCCATCTATAATACTAGGCGCAGCACACGCTGATCCGATGATAATTATAATCATAAGCGTGGCTATTGTTGATCTAAATAATATTTCTATACCCCCCTCATTATATAGTTAATTTTTTTTTAATAAAGTCATTTGCGACTATAAATGCATAACATTCTAAAGGTATATAGATGTACCTGTTCTGGGGTAAAACCTCACAATATAAAAGTAGAAATCTAGTTTCACAGCAAGAACATAAAAGAATAAAATACTCCCAAAACGTCATCCGGAGCTGGTTGTGCTGCAAAAATAATATTTCCGCAGTTTGATGCTATAATTTTTACCTTTGTTTATAATTTTCCTGGTGACGAGATTGATTAACTTCCCTAATTGTGGATGTTTACATTTGTATTGTAACAAAGCTAGATCTTTGCACCGGGACCAATAGATGGGCTTTAGGCTTCTGTTCTCACATCTGTAAGAAAGGCAGGTTTCCAGTCTATCTTTCTTCAGGTAAAATGTTTGTATCTTTCTGCTGCGCCTGTGAAACAATTCTAAACACAGGAAAATAAACTCTAAAAAAGGAAATATTTTAATAGTGGGATGCTCCTTAAAATTCAGTTTGCTAAGGTTCCTGGTATATGGTCCCTGAAAAATCGCTTTCCTGAATACTGATATTAACCGGTATCTGCACCTTTTGAATCGTGTTTTTGATTTCAATTATTCTTTGCATATGCGCGATTAAAGACTTTAATTCCTTCAATCCCTTTCTCTTTTTTTCATTTGAATATATAGTCCTATCCGCAAAGGTTCTCAATAAAAAAGCAAAACTAAAATATTAAGATAAGAATCTGGTGCGCATGCGGCAACTAATATATTCTTTTATCTCGCTTTTATGTGTCTTGTTCCGTGTTTAATATTTAATCCAATACCTGTGATATAGAGCACATAAAAATAGCTAAGCACAAATACTTTTAATATCGGATAAATAATCATATACGGAATTACCATCAACATTAGCATTTTATTGTGCCGTAAAAATATTGAAATCATTGCACTATTCATCAGCATTAGTATTGAGAAACAAACAAGTCCTTTTAGCATAAAATCAAAGATATCTCCATATTGGAGCATGAAGTACGGCATAACCAATATCATTACAAGAGAGCATAGACTCGTAACAAAGCTAAGATAACTATAAATCATCCACGGATTCGTAATAGCCCATTTTTTATGGATACGCCACACTTGAAGGTTACCGTACCACCATCTTGTTCGTTGTTTATACCACTGCTTAATAGTTTCAGGCGCGTTCGTATAAATTTTAGCATTTCGGTCTAGTTTTATCATGAATTTATTTTCACGCGCGCTTGCAGAGAAATCTGCGTCTTCTAAGATTGTATTATTAGTGTATGGTATTTTGTCACATACATGACGCTTTACTGCTGTAATGGGCCCGGGACACACAACTATTTCATCAGTCAAACTTTGGAGGTATCTGACAATTTCCTGTTCAATATGATATTCTATCATTTGGCAATAATTGATGAAGCTGAATTTCTCAGGTTTGTTAATCAACACTTGTCCCGTGACGATGTCTGCATCTGGATATGTGCTAAAGCATCTAACCATTGATGACACGGCATCAATGCACATATTTGAGTCACCATCACTAAATAATATAATGTCTCCTTTTGCAATCTTAATTCCTTCATTGAGTGCACTAGCCTTTCCAACATTCTGTTTTAAATCCAGAAGAGTTATAGGATATTGTGAAGCTATAGCAGCTGTTCTATCCTTTGATCCATCATTTACGACAATGATTTCTTTTGCACCCTTATAATCCTGATTCAACAATGACTCAATACATCTACCAATTGATTTTTGTTCATTATAAGCAGGAACTATGATTGTGAGCAAATCAGGATATTTTATTTCTGCCTTCGATAGTTGCTTATCAGATTCTCTTCTAAATCTACTTGTTATTAGCTTCCATATGACAAAGAACACCAGAGGAAATGTGCCAAAAACCAGGAATAGCAGTAAATACACTTGCATAATTCTATTTACCGGTACTTGAAATAAATGTGGATTGTTATTTCCACCATCATCCAATGCAATTTGCAGTGAATGAGGTAACGCCGGATCTTCTAATATTGTTGCATGTCCATCGGTACGTCCATGGTCGTGCGGAACATTATATTGTGTTATTATAGAGCCAATGCCAAATGTGATAATTATAGCTAATATTAACGATAGTGCTATGTGCAATCTGCCACTTAATTTAGTTTTAATTTTCCCACCCTGACTATATTAACACTAACTTATTTAAAAAGATTAACAGTAGATCTTTTTTTTTCTTGTTCTATTACAAAAACCCGCAATTTAGAAATAAAAACCTGGTTTTACTTTAGATCATATATAAAGATAGAACATTCCTGAGATACTGTCTGGAAGTTGATACTTATTCCAAATAATTTGTTTATAAAATTGGCTCAATCAAGAACATATTGATTTCCAGTAACACATTGATTTAAATCATCAATCTGTCCTTTTTTATCATATGCATAATTCCAATTCCTTTTAAAGTCTGAAGCTGATAAAAAGATTGAAAGCCTAAAATTGGGCGAATATCCTTTTTACATCCATGATTCTATTCACAATACTATTCAATTCTTGATTTACCAAAAGCCTGCATTTTAAGTACTATTTTACCATTTTTCAGTTAATTTATAAAGGGTGGGTAAGCTGCATTTTATCAACGGTTGTTACCTTTAGAATTTGGTTATAACTATAACTAATGCTTTCTCAAAGAAATAATTTGCAGCTTTTCTATCGCTCTTTTCATCGGGATCTAAAATAAACTAAATTTCAAGTTGAACCAGCTGGGCGATAAAAATATTTTTCTTACCTTTTACCTTAATTTATGATTCGCTCTCCGAGAGCTGTTGGTTGGTTTTAAAATCTAAGTATCTTATTTTCAATCTTAGAAAAGTGTTAATGTACCCATTTCATTGAAATGGAGCGATCAGGTTGTATTTCCCTTTCTGCTATCATTTCCTCAAATTTCTATGACCCATTACATTTTTATGTACTTTTTACTTTTATTAAGGTGATTCTCTTTCTTAACTTCTGCATTTAAAGGGGCCAGACAACATACTGCCATTCACTTGATTTTCTATTTATTCTATTGTATATTTCGTATTAACTGTAAAAAAACAGTAGTTTTGAATTCATAATGGATTGAAAGTTATTATTAATGATCCTCATAGTCGATACTTAATAATTTTTAGAATTCATTATTCGTATACAGTTATTTATTGACCATGTATAAGTATAGTGAACTATGGATTACAAACATATGCTAACCAGTCTAATCATATGAATCCATAACTAAAATAAAGCAGATTAAATGTGAGAGGGAGTGGGTTAATTTACGATGAAATCAATAATAACTGGCGGGGCGGGCTTTATTGGCTCTCATTTATGCGATCTTCTGCTTTCAGAAGGGCATGAAGTAGTGTGCGTTGATAATTTAATTACAGGCAGCGTAAAAAACATTGAACATATTAAGTCAGATAATTTTACTTATGTGCAACACGATGTAACTAAACCATTTCACTATGCTGGCGAAGTTGATTATGTTTTTCATCTTGCAAGCCCAGCGACCTTTAAGATGTGCGTCGAAGCTCCAACTGCAATCATGAAAGTTAATTCTGAAGGAACTTTCAATATGTTAGACTTCGCTAAAGAAAAACAAGCACGTTTCCTGCTTGCGTCAACATCGGAAGTTTATGGCGATCCCCTTGTAAATCCTCAATCTGAGGCATATTGGGGGAATGTAAGCTGTACTGGTCCAAGAAGCGTTTACGACGAAGCAAAGAGATTTGCCGAATCCATAACAATGGCATACTACCGTTATTATGGTGTGGATACACGGATTGTCCGTATATTTAACACATATGGACCAAGAATGCAGATAAAGGATAGCAGAGTCATACCAAATTTCGTTAATCAAGCGCTTACAGGTGTTGATATTACAATATATGGTGATGGTTCTTACACTCGTTCCTTTTGCTATGCAACTGATGAGGCAGAAGGGATTTACAGGTTGATGATGTCTGACTGCACAGAACCTGTCAACATTGGAAATGAGCGCGAGATGACTATACTTGAACTTGCTAATATGGTTCTCAAAGTCACAGGGAGTAAGTCAAAGATTATCCATAAGGATTCACTGACAGACGACCCAAAACTTAGACGTCCAGACATTAGCAGAGCTAGAAATGTACTGGGTTGGGAACCTAAAGTTGGCTTAGAAGAAGGGCTCACTAAAACAGTTGAGTATTTTAAAAGTGTAAGGGTTTGAGTAAGTGGGATGGGGGATTAATATGGATAAACTAATTCATAAAATAAATGATAATTCTGCTGTTGTCGGAATTATGGGGTTAGGTTATGTTGGACTACCACTGGCGATGGCTTTTGCTAAAAAGTTTAATGTAATTGGATACGATGTCAGTGAAAATACTGTCACAATGCTCAAAAGTGGCAAATCACATATAAAAGACGTGTCCTCAGATGTGCTTAATACATATCTTGGTTCTTCATTTCATCCTACAGGTAATGCAGACGACTTAAACAAGTGTGATTTCTTCATAATCTGTGTGCCGACACCACTTAATGGAGATCATGAGCCTGATTTGAGATACGTTGAAAGCGCAACAATAACAATTTCCAAGATTCTCAGGAAGGATCAGTTCGTTGTTCTTGAAAGCACAACTTATCCAGGTACTACAGAAGAAGTGCTTGTGCCTATTTTAGAAGAGAGCGGGCTTAAAGCTGGTGTACATTTTGGCGTCGCACATTCACCAGAAAGAATCGACCCTGGCAATAATTACAAAGTAGAAGATATCCCTAAAGTCGTTGGTGGTATAAATCACGAATGCACCGAGATTGCAGCAATGATGTATGGTGCCGTGCTCAAGCATATAGTGCCAGTTACTAATGCAAGAACTGCCGAAGCGGTCAAAATTTTAGAGAATACTTTCAGGTGTGTGAACATTGCACTCATAAATGAGATGTCTTTAGTTTTTGACATGATGGATATTAATACATGGGAAATTGTTCAAGCTGCTGCAACTAAACCATATGGGTTTATGTCATTCTATCCAGGCCCTGGCATTGGGGGGCATTGTATTCCACTTGACCCATACTATCTGTCATATCAGGCAAAAAGACTTGGCTTCATGCCTCGCTTTATTGAAGCAGCGGGTGAAATAAATCACTATATGAAGATATACACGATAAACGCTGCCAGAGAAGCATTGCGTAACGTTGGTAAACAGCTACGTAATTCTAATATTGCTGTGTTTGGCCTGGCATACAAGAAAAACATAAATGATGCAAGAGAATCACCTGCATCGTATGTTATTGAATCGCTTAAAAACCTTGGTGCAAATGTAACAGTCTATGACCCATATGTCAGTGCATTTAACACCCATTTTGGGACTCTGTTCAGTCAGAGCAGTATCGAAGAAACATTAAAAGGCGCTGACTGTGCTATCTTCCTTGTCGACCACGATGAATTCCGAAAGATAGACCAAAAAACCGTGGTCGCGCTAATGAAGTATCCCATCATTATTGATTGTAAGAATATATTCGATAAACACGATGGTATAACATGTTACGGAATAGGTAAGGGGAGAGTTAAATCACCAATGGAGCATCTCATTATCGTTGATGAGTCTATCCCAAAACCTATTCCCATTCAGGCATCCATAAGAGTTCCATAATCATTTCTCGATTTGGTATCCTGATCGATCATCTCAGATCTCAAAATCGAGATTTTAAAAAGTAGTTTTTAAGTTATGGAATTCGCTCGATTGTAAGAATATATTCGATAAACACAATAGATAGACTATTACAAAACAGGCAGGGAAAGCATACAATCATAAAAACATGGAACTCACATTCATGAGTTCCACTCTTTTATTTAATATAGTTAATATATATTATTAAGAATTATTGTGCTCCTATAGTTGCATATAAAATATGGATGTGTAATGATGCGATTCAACTTAATGTTTCTAACTATTTTATTGATTTCGCTGATACAACCTGTATATGCAGGTACAACAGCAACATCGAATGATGCCTATAATAAATCGGTTAAAATGCTGGCTGTATGTGAGAATAATCAGGTTACTCCAAAATGGAACTATGCAGAGAATATATATGATAATAGAGGAATAACGTTCGGTGCTATTGGTTTTACTACCGGTACATGGGACGGGAATATTTTGATTAAGTATTATACCGAACTTAATCCCAATAATACACTTTCCAAGTATATTCCTGCATTAGATGCCATAGATGCCGGCCCACATCCATACAATGACGAAAGCTCAAGTAACAGCACGGTTGGCCTTGATAATTTTATAACAGACGTTAATAATATTGATGATCCTCTTTGGCAAACAGCACAACTCCATTTAATACAGGAGATGTACTGGAATCCTACTGTTGCTGCATGGAACCGCATTGGTGCTAGTAACCAGTTAACCCTGGCTTTTTTGTACAATACCAATATCAGGTTTGGACAGGACTATATGGAATTGTTTATATCCGGTGCAACCGCTCAGTGTGGCGGAACTCCTGGTGCCGGGGTGGACGAAAATACGTATCTACGGGCACTGATGGCTGAAATGGATGCCCAGATAGTGAAAGAGGGCTGGGGAGATACTGACCGCAACGACGGTTTTAAGACACTTCTTGAAGAAGGAAACGTGAATTTGACAACTCCTTTTGTATTTACAGAGTACGGGGACTCGTATGTAATTACTGGAGATTTGAATTTAAATGCAACTACACCTGAAACAGATCTTACTTATCCAGCTGATGCCTATAATAAATCAGTTCAAATGCTGGCTGTATGTGAGAATAATCAGGTTACTCCAAAATGGAACTATGCAGAAAATATATATGATAATAGAGGAATAACGTTCGGTGCTATTGGTTTTACTACCGGTACATGGGACGGGAATATTTTGATTAAGTATTATACCGAACTTAATCCCAATAATACACTTTCCAAGTATATTCCTGCATTAGATGCCATAGATGCCGGTCCACATCCATACAATGACGAAAGCTCAAGTAACAGCACGGTTGGCCTTGATAATTTTATAACAGACGTTAATAATATTGATGATCCTCTTTGGCAAACAGCACAACTCCATTTAATACAGGAGATGTACTGGAATCCTACTGTTGCTGCATGGAACCGCATTGGTGCTAGTAACCAGTTAACCCTGGCTTTTTTGTACAATACCAATATCAGGTTTGGACAGGACTATATGGAATTGTTTATATCCGGTGCAACCGCTCAGTGTGGCGGAACTCCTGGTGCCGGGGTGGACGAAAATACGTATCTACGGGCACTGATGGCTGAAATGGATGCCCAGATAGTGAAAGAGGGCTGGGGAGATACCGACCGCAGCGACGGTTTTAAGACACTTCTTGAAGAAGGAAACGTGAATTTGACAACTCCTTTTATATTTACAGAGTACGGAGATTCATATGTAATTACTGGAGATTTGAATTTAAATGCAACTGCACCTGAAACAACCTTTACTTATATAACACCTGTAATAAATGCCAAACCGGCAACACTTACTGAAAAGCTCAAATGTATTAACTTTTCATATATGGACTGGTTGTTTTGCAAAAATAACATTTCTACGGTTTGATACTATATCCTTACCTTCCTTTACTATTTTTTCTGATAATGGGACTGATCAACGCCCTTAATTATTAATTTCCATATTTTGTCTATTCTTTAAAGGATATTCTGCTTTACTTAAATTGTCAATTCTGGGGCATATCCAGAAATGGTTTCTAAAACAGTGAGAAAAGTGCAGTATAAAGTTAAAGAAAAAAAGAAAAAGAGAACAGAGGGCTTAGAAGCCGTAGTTCTCTGGAAGGAAGACTTTAACTTCGCTCTTGTACTTTGTAAGGCAGTCGTCCATGAACTTGTCCATGTCGTCTGTGAGGGAGTCCAGGGATGCCCTTGCGTCTGCGAGTGCTTTGGTTTCGAACCTGGAAAGCTCGAGCTTGCCTGCTGCACCTTCGCTGACGATGTCACAGCATGCGATTGCTGCGTTCTTTGCTCTGAGGTAGATGTTTTCTCCGTCTTTGACGATTGCCTGACCGACCTTGTATGCGTTGTCGTATGCAAGCACATATGCCTGTGGGTCTCTGTACCTGTCGGAGAGCATGAGAAGGTCTCTGAGAACTTTGTCGTTCTTGGTTTCAAGAGCTGTGTTCATAAGGGCGCAGTCATATGCAAGGGACTCGGACCAGCACTGAACTGTTGTACCACCAAATTCACCGTGGTATTCAACGGACTCGTTGGACCAGCAGTCACAGCACTGCATAATGAGGTTACCCATTACATCAGAGTGAGCGCAGGTGGAGGTCTTACCTTCCTGAGTCATTGGCATACCGGTGATGGCTTTAATAATAACGTTCTCGTATCCGCAGTCTTTACCCGGGCCAACTGCACCGCATTCGTATGCGACGAGGGACCTTGGGGCAGAGATTGCTCTTGCAAGGATTGCAAGGGTGTGTGCGAGGTTCTTGTCGAGCAGTCCACCGCCGATGAACATTGCGGTGTTTGCCTGGGCACAGTCTGTGTCACCAGCAGAAACAGTTCCGGTCTTCTTTGCGATTGCGGAGATGTCAGACCAGATGAGTTCCATGTCGATGGATCCGAGACAGCCGATTGCATAGAGCATACCAGCGATGTCGTTCCTGAGAACTGCGTAGTCGAATACTTCCTTACCACCCATTGATTCAACGGACAGGAGGTCTGCGCCAGCCTTTGCGCACTCTTCGAATGCTTCGAGGAAGACGGAGTACTTGTCGCCTCTGAGCTGGAGGAAGTCCCTGTTCTCACGGATGTCACCGATTGTGTGGCGGAGTGCGCATTTTATGCCGTATTCATCGTGGTATTCTTCCATGATGGTCTTCTGGGCGTGTGCGACTTCTGCTCCCCAGGAGGGGTTGTTGGACATCTGCTGAACGTGTTCGGTTTCGAGGATAACTGCTGGGAAACCAACCTGGACCATTCTTGCCATAATGTCAGTGGTGATCCTCTCGTATTCCTTTACGAGTTTTTCCTTGGATGCACCGGCTTCAGGTCTGGGGGCGTAGTTAACTTCAGGAATTGTGTAGCCTGCACCGATCTCGAGGCCAAGGCCTGCCTTTACAGGGTGCTTGGATACGCCGAAGGTCATTTCGTCTGCATTTGCGTATGCCATCTTAGTGAATCTTTTTGCTGCCATTTCACTCACCTCAGTGCTTGTGGAATTTCTCTCTTAATGCTGCGATATCTTTGGTGCCTGCAACGATTGCGTCAGCAATCTTGGGGGCGTCAGCGGCTTCTTCACCGTATACACCGAGTGCATACTGGGATACGAAGTCCTGGTTAACTGCTCCGCCACCGCATGCGAATGGAATCTTGTATCCTTTCTCGAGGAGTTTGTCGTTAACTTCCTTGAATGCATACATGGTTGTGGTCATGAGTGCAGTACCTGTGACCAGGATCGGGTTGTTTTCAGCAACTGCGGTGAGAACTTCGTCGACAGGAACGTCTCTTCCAAGGTCAACAACATTGTAGCCGTTTGCCCTGAGGAGAGCGGTAACGATATTCTTGCCGATGTCGTGAACGTCACCTTCTGCGACGTGGCAGACAACGGTTCCCTTGGTAACAGGGGCAGCTTCAGAGTTTTCCTTACAGAATTCGATACCGTTGAGCATGGCGTCAGCAGACATCATAACGTTAGGGAGGAAAATGATACCTTCATCGTAGAGTCTTGTGACAACACCCATACCGACCATGAGAGCATCGTCGATGAGGGCGATTGGGTCCTTGCCTGCTTTAATTGCTGCTTCGAGACCCTCGATTACGTCGTCTTCTTCTCCTTCGAAGATAGCTTTTGCAATCGGGTAAATAAGTTCGTCCTTAGGATAGAGCTCTTCTGCGGCATCTTCTGGCGTCATTGCCTTTTCCAGAGCCACATTGTATCTGGTTAATACCTTTTTTAGACTTGCCTCTGTAAAGTCCAACATATTTCTAAACCTCCATTTAGATTTATCAAAAAGGTCCTTGCCTACCGGATCTGCAGTTTCCGGTTTATAGGGCATCGGAGGTTCCGGTTTTGCCTCTGTAAAGCTTTTACTTTCTTTAATAGTATCCTGAGAAATATCTGGATTTTATTATCTTGAAGGGCTAAATTCCAGACTTCTGCAGTACTACTGATGAAAGAATTTCTTTCTCCTGTCTCCGGAACTTTCCTTTTTTATGTATTTCATGCCAGTTATACCGGCATGCGTTTACATCATAAAAGGGGAGATCATCGCATATACCATAACCGACGGAAATTTTTCCCTGATTTTTACAGTAAAACAGGGGGTCTGAAATTTTGAGGTTAATACGGGGCTTCCTGCCTCCATATTTTTTGGAGGTTTATTTTCTGAAAAATGAGCTCTTAATTTTTGAGGCGAATTCTGGACAACACTCTAAATGTTTTTTCATCTATCAGCGTTCTGGAACAATCTCTTTTTTTTTGAACAATGAGATTATTTAGATAAAGCCCGTCAAAAATTTCAATGATCTGGTTTACTCTATTATTTCAACATATGAAAATAATATTAAATCCAATAACGTCATCTTTTTTTAGAATCCCTGCAATTGATGCTGTTTTTACTTTAATTTTTTCTATCTTATTAACATAAGTAGTTACTTTATTTATCTCAACTTCCATTTTAAATTATTCATCCAAACTCTTTTATATATCTCTGCTTATCGGTTATCTCCAAATATGGCACAAAATCTTCCTCTTATTTAAGACGTAGAAAACCTGAAAGGGTATAAATTTTCATTCGTTGCGGCATGATATTTCAGTGCCGAAAGATATCCTATATTTATAAAACAGAGATAGAAGTGGTTTGAATGCAACCTGAGTTAATAGATGTAGTATTTCGTTCCCAGAAAAGAAAGGATCTCCTCTTACTATTGGGAGAAGAGCCCCGAACAATGGAAGAAATTAAAGTTCTCCTCGATGTTTCTCCCACAGCTATCTTACCCCAGATAAAACGGTTTACAGACAGCAACCTGGTTATTCAAAAAAATGGCAGCTATGAATTGACAGACATGGGAGAACAGGTGTATAAAAAAGTCAGATCCCTTGTCGATGTCCTTATCCTTGTTGAAAAAAGCAACTACTGGATAGAACATGATCTGGACGGAATCCCTCAGTACCTTCTTAACAGAATAGGGGATATTAGGGACTGTAACCTCATTAAGACCGATCCAAGCCAGATTTTCGAACCGAATACCGAACTTTTAAACTTCTTCTCTTCTTCTCAATATCTCATGGTGTTTTCTTCTTTTTACAGGCCTGAATTCCTTCCTCTTTATTCAAAGCTTGCAAGACTTGAATCAGAAGTATCTCTTATTTTTACGGAGTCTGTACTTGAGAAATTCCTGCATAATTATGAAAGGAAAATGAGGAAATTTGCCGCAATGGAGAATACCGAACTTTTTGTCTGTAAGGATGGTGTGAAAATTGCCGAGCTTATCGTCTCTGACCTTGGGATGATGATCTCGCTCTTTGACAGCCAGGGAAGGTTCTATCACGAATATATGTACTGCTCTGAACCTCAGGCTGTTTCCTGGGCAAAAGAGCTTTTTGATTTATACAAATCAAGGGCTTTAAAAGTGGAGGGTGAGAAAAGTATCGACAGATTCATATGCACATCTGAAAACGGATCTTTTTTTGAGTCTGAGATATTAAATCTTCACACTGATGTATCAAAGATACTGATGCATTTACAACATTGATCTGCCTGAAATATTAATCTACCTGAAATATTGACCTGTGTTGAATACTGATTTATCTGAAATACTGATTTATCTGAAATGCTGATTTGTATGGAATACTGATCTGCCTGAAGTGCTGGTGTATCAACAGGTTTAATACAGGCTTGGAAGTTTTAAGCCAAAACAACCGAAGCAATTAGATTACCGGAGTAACTGCAATCATTCCAGTAGTAGAAACATTCAGAACAACCGGGTATTCTCCTGAATAACCATAAGTTCCCCAGAATAACAGTGAGTTCTCCAGAATTGCATTGATAACTCCTCTTTAATCTAATCAGCCTGAGATAACACAAATCAATACCCGGTTTAATCTAAAACCCCTTTCCGGAGGGAGGCTGAATTTAATGAGTATGGAACTGCAGCTAATAGATACTATTTTCTTTTCGGACAAAAGGAAAAATTTACTTCTGCTCCTTAAAAACGGGCCAAAAACGATTGAAGAAATCAAGACTGAGCTTGAAGTCAGTTCCAGCCCTATTATGGCTCAGATCCGCATCCTGCTAAAAGATGGGCTGCTGGTTCAGAAGGGTGACAGTTATGACCTCTCAGTAAAAGGTAAGCTTATAGTTCCCAAAATGGAACCACTCCTTTCTACCTTCAAGGTCTTTGATGACAATCACGATTACTGGACAAGGCAGAATTTGCGCACTCTTCCTTCTCACCTGCTGGACCGAATCGGAGAACTGGGCACCTGCAAAGAGCTTGTACCCGAAAGGACCCATATTTTTGATTATCCTCCGGAAATTATGGACCCACTTTACAGGTCTAAAAAAGTAATGGAAATCTCTTCATTTTTCCGTCCCGGATACCCTGGCCTTTATCTGGACCTTGCAAAAAAGGGAATTGAAGTATCTCTGGTTCTTGAAAGACCAATATACAGGAAACTGGTCCGTGATTACAGGAAAGGAGTAGAAGAGTTCCTGAACATGGAAAATACCTGCCTCTTTGTTTGCGACGACAAAATTGAGCTTGCCTCCAGCATTGTTACTGACCGTTTTATTTCTTTGTCCATGATCTCGAAAGACGGAAGATATTACAACCATGAGATGGTAAGCTTCGAAGAAAGTGCCCTCGAATGGGGCAAGGAACTTTTCTGCTATTACCGGGATATGTCCGAGCAGGTCACACAGATTTAAACGATTATAGAAATAAGTAATTACAGGAATTCAATCCTGATTCATTTTTTTCGATCCTAAAAATTAAAGTATCTCTAAAACACAGCTTTCTTACCATGATAAAACGAGGGTTTCCTCCCGTTCTTGATGAAAATACTGAAATCCTTATCCTTGGCTCCCTTCCCGGAGATGAGTCTTTAAGGAGGCGGCAGTATTACGGGCATCCCGGCAATGATTTCTGGAGGCTGGTAGGCAATGCAATAGGAGAGAATCTTCAGGATATGGACTATGAAACAAGGCTTGAAACTCTAAAAAGCCATAGAATAGGGCTATGGGACGTTTTTAAGGCTGGAAAAAGAGAAGGAAGCCAGGATTCGAATATCAGGGAAGAAGAAGTAAATCAGTTCTCA
Organism: Methanosarcina hadiensis; assembly: GCF_046529725.1. Taxonomy (GTDB): domain Archaea; phylum Halobacteriota; class Methanosarcinia; order Methanosarcinales; family Methanosarcinaceae; genus Methanosarcina; species Methanosarcina hadiensis. The sequence goes on from NZ_CP136241.1 coordinate 4,145,647, forward strand.
ATATTGAAGAAGATGGCACCAGGGTTGAAGATGGTATGTTTTAATGGCAGAACATCAGGAAAATACGAACCTGTCCTTAGAGCAATGGGCTATGATACAAAAGTCCTGCCCTCTTCAAGCGGAATAAACCGCCGAAATGTAAAAAAGAGGGAATCTGAATGGGAAGCTGCTCTGAAGCGGTAAAAGCTGCCTTTTTAGCTGTTCCATTCTTTTTCCTTTAATTTAATTACTGCGCTTTTATAAGCAGGCTAATATCAATGAATCAAGTTAAAAGGATTATTCTTCTTTCTTTATGGCTCCTATGGGGCAGGCTTCCTCACAGGCTCCGCAGTCCACGCATTCATCCTCATCTACGACCGCACAGCCTTCCTCCTCATCAATAATGATTGCTTCTACAGGACATTCATCTACGCAGGTCCCGCATCCGGTGCATTCTTCTTTATCGACTTTTACTACCATTATTTCCACTCCTTGTTCAAATAGCATTCTTTATCGTATTCGGACTGTTTTTGAATCAAAATCAGAGCTCAGGATCAAGGTTAACTCACCAAACTCAATTTTTATTGAGCGTTTTTTATATATAAAAATTTGCTTTTATTTCCACTTCATTTTCTGATGATCTATTCTTTATTCATTATCTGAAGGCATTATAATCCGTATTTAAGTTTCAAAGTCGAGATCTATTATATCCAATATTTTGTCAGACTATATGTAAGATATACTTTGTATTCGGAGCTGCAGCCATGATACTATCATAAGACGCTGTTGGCGGGGTGCTTGAGGAATAGCCTGTATATATTCCTGCTGATGTATAGTGGCTCGCAAGCTTTTCATATTCTTTCATGAGTACCGTCTGAGTAGCTCTCTCTCCATCATACAGGATAACAACATCTTCTGCATCACCAGGGAAGTAGGTGTAATCTTTAAAATAAGTCAGAAACAGTTTAAATTTCGGATTATATTTTTGGGTCCTGTTTAACCAGAGGTTACGCTCTTCATCGCTGACATGGCACGGGTTTCCGGTTAATTTCCATTCCATATCAACATTTATGCCTATTATGCTTTCATGGTGACCATACCTTGTAAGTATAATGTCAATCAAATCTGCTACATCAGCATTGTTAGGCTGAATTGAAAGGATCACCTTCAGGCCATCTTCATCGAATTTTTTAAGGTATGGCTCTACCTGATCAGTCTGACTATAGCTGTAAATATTTTTATTTTTTTCAAAAGGAAATGGCAGATATGTAAGCTCATTTTCATGAGACTGGGCAACGACCAGATCAATCACTGAATTTTTTCCCCCAAACCTCTTAGCAGTCGCAGACCACTCCTCAGCAGGCTTTGTAAAGTTACAATTATTCCATACCCCTTCCGAATGTTTTGATTGCGGAGGACCTTCGTTAACCGGGTATAAATAAAATAGAATTATAAATAAAATTAAGGGTATTGACCCTGCAAAAAAATATTTTTTGTAATCCTTTTTCATTATCTCACCGTAAAGGTCTTTGCACCGAATTTAACTTTTACTCCTTTACCTGTCAGGTAGCACAGGAAAAGACTGCTGAGTACCATTACTTTTATTGTTGCATAGATCAATACATAAGGTATCAGCATTAGTAATAATCTTTTGTCTGTGGTAAATAATGGGCCAATGTATAAAATGTACAGCATTATGGAGAATGCCAGGCACAAGACTCCACTCATCAGTATCAATGGAATATTGTCATACTGAAGGATTAAGTATGGTACTGACATTATCAGGATGATTGAACAAATCCCTGTTATATACCCTGAATAATTGAATATCATCCAGGGATTCTTCACTGCCCATTTTTTGTGAAGCTTCCATAGCTGGAGATTTCCATACCACCATCTCTTCCTCTGTTTATACCACCCTTTAAGAGTCTCAGGTGCGTTAGTGTAGACTATTGCTTTTGGTTCTTGAATAATTTTAATGGAGTTTTGAAGAGCCTTTATTGTAAAGTCTGCATCTTCGACTATGGTTTCGCTACTAAATCTAACTATGTCACATACTTTGCGCCTGACCGCAGTAAGAGGGCCAGGGCATACGAGAATACTTTCGGATAAACTCTGAAGATGGCGGGTAATCTCCTGTTCTGTGCGGTATTCAATCATCTGGAAGTACTTCATGAATCCCTTTTTTCCGCGATTGTCATGGATATAGACATTTCCTGCCACCATCTGAGCATCTTTGTTCTCATTGAGACATTTAACCAGAGAACTCACAGCATCCGGTGCCATATACGAATCTGAATCCGTAAAGATCAGAATGTCTCCTTTTGCAATCTCAATAGCTTCATTAAGAGCGTTTGCTTTTCCTCCGTTGACTTTAAGATCGAGAAGTTTTACAGGATACTTTGAAATAATCTCTGCAGTTCGGTCGCTGGAGCCGTCATTAACAGCGATCACCTCCATTTCTCCCTTATAATCCTGGTCAAGGATAGATTGAAGGCATTTCCCTATCGATTTCTCTTCGTTATAAGCCGGAGCAATAACGGAGACTAACATTGGGCCTTTTGTGTTCGGATCTTTCGGATCTCGGTCATCCTCAAGTAAATACCTGTTTTGTTTCCTTTTTTTGTGCCACTCCGATAACAGTTTCCATGTTACAAAGAATGAAAGTGGCAACAATGAGGTTATGATAAAGAACCCGAAGTATACCCCCATAATCCTGTTTATATTTATGTTCCCTATAGTAGGGTTGTCTCCTTTGCCTGCTCCCGCAGGAATTACTGAAAATGCAACCTGTCCGACTGATTCGTATTGGGTCAACTGGGCCATGTCAGAGATTATTTCCGGTCTGGTATTCACCTCGACATCGTCTACTCTGATGGTGATATTCCTCTCATTTGTCGATGATAAGTAATCAGTGATAAACTGCTTCGTATAAGGATTCCAGTCCTGTGCATGGAGCAGAATTGTTGTCGGATTTTCCTTCCTTATCTGCTCAGAAGCCTCCTGGTATCGGGTATCTTCTAAACTTTCCATTGAACGCCAGTTCCATGTATATTCGTTCCTGTAAATTCTATCAGTTTCGAGCACAGGCAACTCTGTTGGGATCCCATTACTCTCTATTTCCTGTTTTAGCGATGCATCTATGGTTCCATGAATGGGTTCTTCTGGAAGGATGAATGCCACAGGAACGATCCCGGCTTTTTCAAAGACCTCTTTTCCTTTTTCTATATTTTCTTTTATCTGCAATGGCGTTAGAGTTGCGTAATTTTCATGCGCCCATCCATGCATTGCAAGAAGAACTCCTCTGTCCTGTGCATTCTTCAGTGCATCAAGAAGCTCCGGTTCTTCCAGGATAGTAACACTGCCGGGAGTACCATTGTTTAAGTGATTGATTCCTTCGTAAAGAAATAATCCTATTGAAAGAGTGATTAATACAGCCAGAAGTAATGAGGCAACAGGTATCAATTTATTTATATGATTGCCGGGAGAGTCAGAAAATTTTTTCTCGCTCTTCCCTTTTCTCCCAAATGTAATCTCCTGTCGATTTATTACTTCTGTTTTTTGAAATTTTACAAAATCTCCGATACGTTCTTTAACCATCTCGAACCCCACCAAGCATCTTGCTGAGCTGACTGCTCAATTGGCAGCAGATTTTAAAGAGGAAATTTAGCGCAGTCCTATGATAGCAGGCATCTGTTTTATCCTGAAAATCTCAATTTTTAATCACTGATCTGACGATCTCTTCGTTGTAGTTCACAGCTGGCAAATGATCATAATCGCAGCTATGCGAGATATATTCAGATAAAACAGCACATTTATTTGGAGGCAGAATTCGCTTTGGTAAAAGTGGATTTGTCCCTTTTAAAGATCCAGACCATTTTTACAGTATTCACTATGTACTGATCTGTCTCGATAAAAGCCCCTTCTCACTCAGGGAAAAATTGCAGAGCATTATCTATATATTTTTCCCGGTAAAAAGGGTAATATATTCGCTAATCCACAGTTACAGAATGCTGCAACTCCGCTAAATGTGATCAGGCAGGTTGCCAGTACCCAGGTTTAACTAAAATCCTCAAATTCCCCACTCCAATTTCTCTTTATATGCTGATATCTCTCTATATGACCAGATAGGAAAGTATCTCACCCAATACTTTCTCCTCTTCCCCAAGATTTCTATCTAGTCTCAAGATTGTCTAAATTTAGTGATAATTATTACGAATCTTAATTATTTAATAGTTTTCTGTGTAAACTTAATAAGCCAGTTTTTGCCTGCATATGTTCAATAACTTATATAGTTGCCACGAGTGAATTATTTCTTCTACTTTTTGAAATGGCATTACGTGGCGTTTTTCTTGAGGAAAAAATAGAAATGATTGGGAAATAACTATAAGAGCTTCTGGCTTCTATCTCAAATGCTGATAAAAATTAATTCTGAAATACGTAAATTAAGTAAAAAAATGAATATAGAATAATTCAAATTAAGTATAAAACCGGTTGAAAAATAAAATGTTTCCGGCTATTTAAATACCTATTTTCTTCCCATTTTTAATGGAAATAAGATCCCAGCTGGTTTGGATCTTAGATTTGCACTGGTGCTGCTCGCGTGTGCATCCTGGCGTAGTGAGAAGAAGCTGATGCTTCTCTTCTTCCTCTTCTTCCTCTTCTTCTTCTTCTTATTATTATTTATGCCTCTATGATCCTGTCTTCTCCAAGGGTATCCAGAATTTCAAGCAATCTTATTTTGCGTTTATTTGCTTCCTTTATTCCAGAGAGATAGGCTTCCCATTCTTCTTTTTTTCCACTGGTTTCAAGTGTCTTTTTTACTTTCCGGAGGTATGCGGATGCCTCTTCATATGAGCCGACTTTTGTTTCGGAGATTAGCCCTTCTGCAAGTCTTTTCCATATATCAAGAGCAATTTCTGGATATTTCTCCTTTACCGAATTTGCAATTTCACTTTCGGAAATCGAATGCCAGTATTCCTCTTCCTCACCTTTTTTAAGTTCCTCATACCAGTGGACAACTTCCTGCGGGTCTCCTTCATGAATTGCTATCTTTATTAACAGGTCAAGGACAGGAGGTTTGACCTTCTTTAATAACTCGACTCCCAGAAGTCCGGTTCCCGGAAGAACTCCGGGAAGAATCGAGATTTCCTCTTTATTTTCTCCCTTTCCGGCTCTGGGCTTTCTTGTTTTCCCCGGGCCGGCTGGCAGTTCCCCATTTTTCAGGTAATTGTGAATAGCTGCTCTGACTTCTTCCCATTTTCCTGCCTTTTTTGCTGCTTCCTGAACGCTGAGATAGCCAGCCATATCCGGAGATCTGAAAAACTCTTCTGTTTCTAGAGCAGTTGCAAAAGGCCAGTTTCCTTCTTCTTCTCTGATTTCAAGAAGGATCTTCCAGAGCTGATTAGCAATCTCAGGTTCGTATTCCCTTGTATCCCTGACTCCCCTGTAAATCCATTCTTCTGCTTTCTCTTTCTGCCCTGAATCAAGCAGTACCCTGACAAGCCGGGCATAATTACCTGTTTTTTCGGCTTCTTTTTCACATACAGGTATTATCTCCTCAGAAAGCCCGGCTTTTCCAAGAGCATCAATCAGCCTATCAACAGCATAGTCCCTCTGCCAGAGAGAACCGTATAGAGGATTTTCTTTCCTTTCAGTTTCTCCCAGTTTGGTTTTTACAGACTCTGTAAAAAGCTTCCATTCTTCAGGAGGGAAATCTTTTTTCCAGAAAGAGTGTTCGTTAAGAATATTGTAATTGTCCATTAGCTCGATTTCAAGCATATAAAGCATTTTCTCGTGGACAGGGAGAGAGGACCGGGCCAGGGCTTCGAATACCACGTCCATACAGAAAGATATTTTTGTTCTGATCTCCCCTTCTTCATCGTAATCCGCAATCTTCTCGTATCTGCCCATCAGCTCTTTTCCGATCTCAAGCAGCTCATCAGGATGTCCTGCATCAAGCAAGCTTTCCAGCCCGACCTGCAGGTCTAAAAAATCAGGGGCATCGCTTTCATAACCCTTCTGCTCAGTTCCGGCCTCTTCCAGGAGCTCATCAATCTCTGAGTATACTTCCCCAACAATTTCTTCAACGCTTTCTGCTGCAAGGGTTTGTCTCTCACTGAGGTACCTCCCAAGCATAGTGTTCTTTTCTGCAAATACTACCAGTATGTCTATTAGCTCTGTTTTAGTCAGAGACTGCAGGTACTCGCGGAGAGCTCTGGATGAAGATTCTTCAGCCCCCAGGGCAGAGTTTTCAGTTTCGGCATATTCCTGTCTGGCTTTTACGATGAACGGGTCTTCTTCTGAAGCAAGAACTTCTTCTCCCTGCTCTGCGAGTTCGAGATATTCAAGTATGGATGCAACCCCATGTTTGCAGTCGTGTCCCACAGGGCAGGTGCAGAGCGAACTTAATTTTCCTTCTTTGAGGAAGATTTCCGTAAAATAATCATTTGTTCCTTCAACCCGGGCTATAAGGCTGCCTTCAGGAGTCCGTTTTATCTCTTTGACTCTCTCTTCTTCCTGGTACTTTATTCCCTTTGCAGTTGCCTTTCCTCCAGCCCAGTCCTGCAAATCACTCCATTTTAATTCCTTAAAAGGATCGGAATTTTTGCTTTCTGATGGCATACAGTATTATTTCGACATTTTCCTATAAAAATAGGAATTACGAATTGTTTCTTATGTATGAATATGATTTTTTGTCCTGTTCCCTGATGTTCTTTTCAAGAAGCCCGTATACTGCAGGGCTGTAGATAACCTCCCCTCTGGCATTGTAACGGGATCCGTGGCAGTGACAGTCCCAGGTTTTTTCAGCATCATTCCAGGAAACACCACATCCCATATGTCTGCAGGCAGGGTTGAAGGTATAAAGCACTCCATCGTGGTCCCTGTATACTGCCACCTTTTCTTCTTCTCCTTTTTCAATAATAGCTCCCTGTCCCGGTTTAACTTCGGATATGTCTTCCATGGAAAATTGGGGCCCCTGGCCAGACCTTGAAGGGTTGTATACCTCAGTCCACGGGTTGTCTCTTCCAAGGATCATATCAGTAAGAATTATTGCAGCAGCAGTACCACCGGTCATCCCCCACTTATTAAACCCGGTTGCCAGGTACAGGTGCTCATTGTCCGGAATCAGCCTGCCTATTAACGGAACTCTGTCTTCAGACATTACATCCTCAGTTAACCAGCGGTAATCTATTGAACGTAAGCTGTAAATCGACTTTACCCAGTCCTCAAGATTTCTGTAGTGTTCATGTGCAGGATTGCCATGTCCTGTGTGATGCCCATCTCCAGCTACCAGTACCATCTCACCTTTTTCCGTGGGCTGTGAGCGCAAAGACCTTGCAGGCTCCTCTGCATTAATAAACATCCCCTCGGGAAACGGTTCTTCTATGTATGCCCCAAGAACATACGACATGGATTGTTTCAGCTTTTTGAATAACTCTCCAGGCTTATCCCAGATAGGGAAATGTGTTGCTTGAATCACATTATCTGCTTTTATATTTCCCCTGTCCGTTTTTACAATGACAGGCCCTCCCCCTTCGACTCCGAGAGCCCTGGTTTTTTCAAAAATATAACATCCGTTGCCTTCTATTTCTTTTGCAAGGGCACAGAGGTATTTTCCGGGATGGAACTGCGCCTGGCGGTTAAACCGGACTGCGCCGTATGCTTTAAACGGAAGCGGCAGTTCTCCTTCGAATGAGGCAGGAAGACCCAGACTCCGGGCTGCACGAACCTCGTCCAGAATTTTCTGTGCGGAAACCTCGGAACCTGCGTAGACGTAAGCAGGTTTGCGGGAGAAATCACATTTAATGTCCCATGAGCGAACTATATACTCAATCCTGTCGATTGCTTCCTGATTGGACTCAGCATACTGTTTTGCCTTCCCTCTCCCAAACTCCGATATAAGGTGGTCATAAATCAGGTGGTGCTGAGATGTGATTTTCGCAGTCGTATTCCCTGTTGTACCTTTGAGAATCCTGTCTGCCTCAATAACTGCAACGGAGATTCCAGCTTCCTTTAAAAGAAAAGCTGAGGTAACTCCGACTATTCCTCCCCCAATTATTGCTACATCAACCCTGATATCTTCCGGAAGGGCAGGATAATTAGACTCACGGATGGTTGATATCCAGTAAGATTTTGCCTTTCCGGGAAAAATATACCCGGTTTTACTTTGGTCTGGCATCACTCTATTCCCCTTTCTTAGTTTATCCCCGGTTGAGATTTCTTTCGCGGACTATTCCGGCTGGCTATCTCTGGCCAGAGTTTTCCGTTAACCTGCAGTCTCATTTCTTACTTTCTTCTCCGAAAGACCATAAACAGCCGGACTGTGAATTACTTCTCCTGCTGCATCATAACAGGATCCGTGGCAGGGGCAGTCCCATGTCTTTTATTCTTTGCTCCAGAAAATGATACTTTAGCAGATTGCGATAGAAATTTTACCAATTCTGGCATCGACAAAGAGTAAATAAAATTCTTTGCGGTATGAGCCCTTAACGCAGACTCCAGACAAGTGTGAATAGTACTGGAAATGGTACTGGAAAAAAATTCAGTTTTATACTTAAGGAAAAAGGGCTATCTGAATTATATTTGCACCTTCCATGATCAGCCCTTTGTTATCTGCCGGAGATCGCTGTCATCCGCCAACTCCAAGCATCATTATCAGGACCACCGCTTCTCCAGCCAGTATGCCGTAGAACGGGTTAGACAGAGCTGTAACCGCCAGAGCTGCTGCCCCTGGTAGAGGATTTTCAGCTACCAATGGCAGTTCGTCGGGCAGGATCACGAAGATGCCCAGAACTATCAGGAACCCGGCTATCGCCTGAAGCGGGACGTAGTCACCTGCTCGTTTCACCAGGCCCAGTAGAGTTATACCCGCCATAAGTGCCATGAAAAGTGCAGTTGAGAATACCGGGTCAGGCGTATCGGCCATGGGAGCTGGGGTCGTCTCAATCGGTCCTCCCCCCATGAGGGCGCTGGCGAGGCTGCCCAATCCCGCCATCAAGGTCACTCCATCGAGATGTGGCTCGATACCTGCCAGGTTGGAGTTGACAGTATCATACGAGACAACAGCCCCGGTTCTCAAGGCAAAAACGGAGAAGGCGCCGATAATCACAGGGCGCGAGATCCATTCTTTGGGGTTTAGTTTTATCAACCCGAACCTGTCGCCTCCATTCTCGCCATTTTCTTCCTCCTGGCCGTCTTCCTCCCCATTTCCTTCGTTTTCTTTCCTGAATCGCTCAGGCATATATCTCTCGGCCAGGGTCCCCAGAACCACGCTTGCCACTATCACCCAGACAAGGTTTTCGGTGAGCAGGTAGGCCACGACCCCTCCTAGTGTTGAGAGCCCGGCCGTATGGACTTTCTCCTTGACATAACCCGCTCCGACTTCCGTCAGTATTATCCCGACACCGGCTATAATGCCGCCTATGACTGCTTCATTCAATATCTCAACAAAGGCTGAGTAGAGACCAAAGAATCCTAGAATAATACTCGGAATTGCCGAGAGGACAACTATATGCATTATCTGGGGCCTTGTCCGGGCAGTGCGTGTGGCAACAGTGATGCTTTCCACTGTAAAGGTAATTGGCGTTACAGCTCCATAGAACCATGTGAGAGCGGCACCTATAGCGTAACCGAAGCCTGCTGCCCTGGCACTGAATTTATGCCTGATAGCATACATGCCCTCGGCTACACCGTCGGCACACATGCCAATCGCTGCTATTATAGCTTCAATCATCCCGGTCCCTCCAGACCTGTTCCGAGAAGAAGCATGCTATGCTCCGGGATCGTCTTAATAACCCGGCCCAGGATCGTCCCAGAGCAACAAGTCCAGTAGTTTGTCTGGGCAAAGGAGCTCACCGCTCCTTAGTCACCGGGCTGCCCGGAGCAGCAGCTGAACCTGACTCATCGGCCTTCCTTGCTTTTTCGGTCTGAGGTTCGCCTTTACGGGTGCGACCAAGCTTGCCAGCTTCTATCTGGCCTGCAAGGGCTTCGCATATCAGGCGCACTCCCATAAGCGAGGTTATGTCCGCGATGTCGAAAGGTGGTGAGACTTCTACAATCTCTATGCCAATCAGTCCTTTCCTGGCAAAGTTTCTTACCAGCCTGAGAGCTTCCCTCGGATACAGCCCTCCTGGCTCGGGCCAGCCTGTGGCCGGGCAAAACCCGGGATCTATAGAGTCTATATCAAAAGAGATGTGGACCCCTTCGGCGCCGTCCCAGGCGACTTCGAGCGCCATCTTGGTTACCTCCTCTATACCCAGCTCCTCTATATCGCCAATAGTAATGACAGTGGATCCTCCTTTTCTCCCCTCTTCTACTCCGGGTCTTGGGACCTGCCAGCCGCCTATGCCTATCTGCACAAGGTTACCCATGTCGAAGTGCATCTCGTGGGCAGCCCAGTAGAAAGGAGTTGTGTGCATTTTTTCGTCAAGGTCGGTCTTTTGGGTGTCGATGTGTCTGTCAAAATGTATTACACCGATATCCTTTCCAAAACCGTTCATCAGCCCACGGGCTGTAGGAAAACCTATGGAATGGTCACCGCCAAGGATCGCCGGAAACACTCCTTCGCCCCTTATATACTCGATAGCCTTGGTAATCTGGTCAAAGGATTTCTCTATGTTTGCCGGAATGATGAAAATATCTCCAACATCTACCATATCGAGCTGTTCTCTCAGGTCTATTCCCAGCTCGTAGTAGTAAGGCGTATACAGGCCTGAGATCCGGCGCATACCCTCAGGGCCGAATCTGGGTCCTGGGCGGTAGGTTGTACCGGTATCAAGCGGGCAGCCGACGATTGCCACCTCATGTTCGCCTACCTCCCTGACGTCAGGAAGGAAGGGCGTTTTGAGGAAGGTATTAATTCCGGAGAAGTGAGGCAATTCTCCCCGGGAGAAAGTGCTGGCCATATCTTTATCCTGAATCGACTCAGCAGGATCCAGGCCGAACATATGAGCTCTTTGAAGCTCCTTTTTCAGTCTCTGATCAGTGAGTTCGTCCTCATATCGCTTTGCAATCTCTCCCTGGAGCTCCTCGCGGCGCTTCTCTTCTCTTTCTGAGAGTTTTCTCTCTTTTGCCATCTTCATCTACTCCCATTGCTCGTGATTTATTTTACAGAAATTTCCTGTGCTTTATTTCCGAGTATTCTGGAGGTATTGAAGCGCGAAAGATGAAATCTACCAGTTTCACATTTATTTATAAAGCACCTTGACAGGTTGTAGCGCTACCAACCCCAGTTCGCGCTCCCCGCTCCCAATCTTACTTGTAACTAAGAGTATATATTAATGGGCTCTCTAGAAATCATCGATTTGAGCTCGAAAAAGCTTATGTTTTTTATTACTTACGTTGTGGAATAACAATCTTATTTTTATTTCCTTTGCCTGATTTCAGGACTCTCTCAATACAGAACGTTTCTCCATACTTTCATTCTGCTTATGAGACCAAAACTAGCTCAAAAATTCTGTGATAACCTTCTCCAAGGTATTATTCAAGTAAAGCAAGAATAAAATGCTGGTGTCAGTTAACTCTGTTTTGAAAAATTAAGGAAATACAGACTATAATCTGAAAATTGTAAAACCTGAAAAATTATAGTTTTTAAACTAACTTAATAAGTCTGATGTACTGCTTTAGCTTCATAAATTCTGGAGGTCGAGGTTCTTATAAACCCCGTTCCTGAATAATGGATATTCCTAATTTTTATTTCTTAACTTTCTTTTCCGGAAGCCCGTAAACAGCGGGGCTGTGAATTACTTCTCCTGCTGCATTATAACGGGAGCCGTGGCAGGGACAGTCCCATGTCTTTTCCGCATTATTCCAGGAAACTATACATCCCATATGCCTGCACGAAGGGTCAAGAGCATAAAGTGTCCCATTCTGGTCCCTGTACGCTGCTACCCTTTCCCCTTCTATTTTGACAATAGCACCTTCCCCTGGTGGAATATCTGATGCCTCTTTATGAACGGGAAGAATCCGGTCGCCTACAAGACCTTTGGTAGCTTCGACAGCCTGTGAAACAAATGTTTTTGCCGACTCTACCGGTTTGAACCGTGAAGGATCATATACCTCTTCCCAGGGGTTGAGCTTTCCGGCGATCATATCCGTGATTATCATTGCTGCAACAGTACCTGTAGTCATGCCCCATTTTTTAAATCCGGTTGCAAGGAATATATTATCGTTACCTGAGGTTTGCCTTCCAATGTATGGGATATGGTCAATGCTTATAGTATCCTGGGTGGACCATCGGTAATCAATGGAATCTACAGAATAGTTAGCCCTCACCCATTTCTCAAGGTTCTGATAGCGAGAAATTTCATTTTCTTCTTCGCCTGTCCGGTGCCCTTCTCCACCTACAAGAATAAGTTCCCCGTTATCCGTACGCTGAGAGCGCAGGGATCTTGCAGGTTTTTCGGCGTTTATGAACATTCCATCTGGAAATGGATCCCGAATGCGGACACCAAGAACATATGAACGGGACTGGTGAAGCCGCTGGAAAAACAAGCCGGGCTTATCATGGATAGGATAATGCGTTGCCTGGATAACCCTGTGTGCAGTTATGCTCCCCTTATCCGTAGTTATGGTCATGGGTTCTTCACCCTTTATCTTCAATGCCCTTGTCTTCTCGAAGATATGGCATCCGTCCCCATGAATCTCTTCTGCAAGTGCGCTGAGGTATTTTGCAGGATGGAACTGTGCCTGATCATTGAAACGGACTGCACCGTATGTTTTAAAGGGCAAGGGCAGGTTTTCTTCAAAGTAAGCCGGAATCCCAAGATTTCTGGCTGCCTGAACTTCATTCTGGATCCTGTTTGTGGAGTCTTCCGATTCTGCATAAACATATGCAGGTTTACGGACAAAATCGCAGTTTATCTTTTTTGAAGCTACTATGGAAGCTATCTTCTCTATAGCTGCCTGATTGGACTCCGCATACTGCTGAGCCTGCCTTTTTCCGAATTTTGAGATCAGGCGGTCGTAGATGAGGTGGTGCTGGGAGGTAACTTTGGCTGTAGTATGCCCTGTAACTCCTCTAAGGATATGACCTGCTTCAATAACTGCAATGGACGAAAACCCTGCTTCTTTCAACAGGTAAGCTGTGGTAAGCCCAACTATTCCCCCTCCGATTATTGCGATATCGACGCGAAGGTCCCCCTGGAGCGCAGGATAGTTGGATTCTGGTATAGTTGCCAGCCAGTATGATTCTGCCCTGCCGGGCAGGATATAATCGAGTTCCCTCTGGTTTGCCATATATTTCACCGATAACAATTCATCAGGGCTCCCGCTTCCTTGAGCCCTTTTTTATTGTCTGGCTCTAAAAGCAGGCTCTGCTCAGTTGTTTGCTCAAGTCGGTATGGTCCCCACTCATAGTTCTCCCCCATACATATTCAAGAATAGATGCGTAAAATTATCTAATTAAATATTATAAAAAATAATAGTAATATTAACTCAGGTTTCTTTATTTAATCAAAATTAGTCAAAAAGAGGTGTCATGTGAGATACCTGGTGTTTTTAAGAGGAATACCCGGATCAGGCAAATCGACTTTCATTAAAGAGAACAGGCTTGAACCTTATACCATTTCCTCAGATGAGGTCAGGCTTCTTATAAAACCTCCTGTACTATCTGTCACCGGAAAAACGATTATCTCCCAGAGAATCAACCGCAGGGTATGGGGTCTCATTTATTCTCTTATTAAATGCCGCATGGAAGAGGGTGAGTTTACAATCCTTGACGCTACCAATGCGGGAAATGCAGATATGGCAAAGTACAGGTCGCTTGTTAAAGCTTACAGGTATAAGGCGTTCTGTGTTGATTTTTCGGATGTGCCTCTTGATATTGCAAAGGAAAGAAACAGCAAGAGGCCTGCATATGAAATTGTACCTGAAGCTATAATCGAAGATATGTATTCTATAATACGCAGGCAGAATGTGCCTTCATTTGTTACTGTAATAAAGCCTTATGAATTTCATGAGAAATTGAAGTATCAAATTACTGATTTTTCAGACTATAGAAGAATCCACCATATTGGAGATATAAAAGGCAGCTATACAGCCCTGATGAAGTACTTTGCATACGGGTTGAATGACAATGATATGTATATATTTCTTGGAGATTACACAGGCAAAAGGGCTGAAAATGCCAGTGTAATTAAGTTTCTTTCCTCAATCATGTGCAGAGATAATGTTGTTCTTCTTGAAGGAGACAACGAAAAAGACCTTCACGGTTCGGCAACCGGTGAGGAACAAACCCGTATCTCAGAGTTTACGGATGCCTCAGATCCCTTTAGCGAACTCAAACAGGCAGGAGTTACACTGGGCGACACCCTTAAGCTGTACAGGAAAACAGTATCCTGCGTTTATTATAAGTTCCGTAACAGATCCGTGCTTGTAACCCACGGAGGTATGAGCATCCTCCCTGAAAACCTTATTTTTACAGGAACCGACCAGATGATAAATGGAGTCGGTGAACCTGAAGATGCGACCCTGGTTGCTGAGAGTTTCAACAAAAATACTGATGAGGACACTTATCAGATTCACGGTCACAGGAATCCTGAAAATCTACCCATAAAAAATGGCAGGACGTTTAATTTATGCGACGAAAACCCGAGTGACACGTTCCTTAGAATCCTGACGCTTGACAGGGAAGGGTTTGACTGTCAGTACATCAAAAAATGAAGGTATAAGAACCAAAAATTAGTCGGGTTTTATTCTCTTCACTGCCTGACTCTGGACTGGAGAACTCTTTGGTTTGATGCATAGAGTAACTTAATTTTCTTTTCAGCAAATATTTATAATGATTTCAGTACCTTAGGCTCTGACCACTGTTAAAATATTAAAACACTTTTCTTCGTTTTCATGTCCTGATTGAGGTTTTTAAGCTTCGAAACGGCATATTAGAAGCATGCAGATAGTTTTTATATTTTCTATCACACATTTTATTTACTCAAACTGATTAGAAATAAGTATTATTAGTGCATTTATTAAATTATACAATTGAATCTTTCTTGAACTATCTGTTCAATTTATTATTGGTCCATAAAAAGTGGAGGGTTTGTGGCTACAGAGTTTAGAACTTTCTTTGATAACAGGTTTCTATACTCGTAAATATCAGGATTTAGTGAACTTTACGGATATTGGATAATTTTTATTTTAGTTTTAAGTACTACTTTCGGGGGACGGGACATAATTTCGGGGAATGGGGCATAAAAATGGTTAAATATATTCTTAAATCCAGTAAACAGGTAAATAATGATGTTATACCTTCTAAAGGCACTCTTAAGCCATGCAATCCCGTTTACGGAAGTAATAGATTTGGAAATATAATTCAGGAAAAATTTTCTCTTAATTGCATTTTCAATTCAATGGTAACCCCTATTGTATACAGGGATAAGAGCGGTCTGTATCTTTTCGTAAACAGAGCATTTGAAGAACTTGTAGGGATTCCTGCTAAAGAAATTATTGGACTCATGAATTCAGAAGTGAGTAATAATTTTTATAAACATGTTGAAGGGAGAGTTGCTATAAATGAGGGTTATTTTCAGAAAGCTGTTGATGGATGGAATAAAATCGGTATGGAAATTATCATTTCTGGAGGTTCCAGCGCCCTTGAGCAGGAAATCGTATGTGCGGACAGGATAAAAAGGACTTTTATTGTGAATTTTTCTGCTTTCAATAACGAGAATGGGGGAGTTCAGGGACTGCTTATTATCCTGCAGGATATTACAGGACTCCGAAAATCGGAGACTGCTTTTGAAAAAAATGATGAAAAATATAAAATCGTAGCAGAACAAACCGGGCAGCTTATTTATGATTTTGATTTGCTGACCGACAAAGGCAGCTGGGCTGGAGCAATAGAGAAAGTTACAGGGTACAGTAAAGAAGAGTTCCAGAGTATGAGCAGGAAGCTCTGGACTAAGAATATCCATCCTGCTGATAGGGAAGCCGTAATAAAAGAATTTATTGAGTCCAGAAGAACCGGAAAAAATTACCGGATAGAATTCAGGTTCAGGAAAAAAGATGGAAAGTGCATATATCTGGAGAATAGCGGCATTCATCTCAAGGATAATTCAGGTAAGCCTGTCAGGTCTCTGGGTGCGGTGAAAGATATTACCGGGAGAAAACTTGCTGAAGAGAAGTTACAGGAAAGTGAGGATAAGTACCGTTCTTTTGTGCAGAACCTTAAAGGAATTGCTTTCCAGTTCGACAGGGACTTTAAACTTGAATTCATGCACGGGGCTGTTAAGGAAATTACCGGATACAGCGAAGAAGAGCTTGTTTCTTCAAAACTATGGCCCACACTTATTGTTCCTGAGGATCTTAACGCCTTTAAAGAAAAAGAAAATAAAATAAGGCGTTTCTCCGGACAATTCCAGGGAGAGCTTGATTACAGGATCCGGTGTAAGAATGGGGAAATAAAATGGATGCATGAGACCTATCAGAAAGTTCCGGGTAAAGAAGGTAAGCCGGATGTGTATAACGGCATAGTATATGATATAACCGAGAGAAAGGAAACTGAAGAAACCCTGGCAAAAGTAGAGGTTGCTCGAAAAAAAGAGGTCCATCACAGGATAAAGAACAACCTGCAGGTCATTTCGTCTCTGCTTGATCTTCAGGCTGAAAACCTGGGGGATAAACGGATAAAGGAGGTTCTCAGGGAAAGCCAGAACAGAATAATGTCTATCGCTCTTATTCATAGGGAGCTTTACAGGGACAGGGAAATGGATAATGTGAATTTTTCAATTTATATTCGAGAACTGGCTGAAAATCTCCTGGATACATATAAAGTAGGAGACTCGAAAATCAATCTATGTATGGACCTCGAAGAAAACATCCATTTTGATATAGAGACTGCAGTTCCTCTGGGTATTATTGTCAATGAGATTTTTTCGAACTCTCTTAAATATGCATTCCCGGATAGAATATGTGGAGAGATCCGTATAAACCTTGCAAGGAAGAAAGCCGGAAAAGATGAGTGCAGTTCTTTAAATGAAAAAAAGGAACAAAGCTTCGGGAGCGATGCTAATTTAAGTGATGCTAATTTTGTCCTTACTGTCTCGGATGACGGACTGGGCATTCCAGATTCTTTCAATATAGAGGATGCTGAGACTCTAGGGCTTCAGCTCATAAATGTCCTTATAGAACAGCTGGATGGAAGTATCAGACTTAACAGAAACAATGGGACAGAGTTTATTATCGAGTTCGCTGCGCAGGACTGCAGTAAATAAAAATCTAAGAAACAAACACTGAGCTAAATTCAGATAACACTGATTTGATGCCACATAACTCTTTTTGATTTTTTTCCCTATTTTTATTCAGCTCACAAAAAGATTTAAAGAATACTCTATAGCCGCAGATAATTTGGAGGATACTTTTTTGTTAAACAGACTCGGATGCTTTCCTGCGGCTCATAGCCATTTTCCGATGGTATCTGCTACATAAAAGGTAAGGAATGTTCAGAAAACAATAGTTCTATGATAATTATACCTTTAACTGTTAGCTGATAAAATAGGAATCAGTCTGTACAGAATATAGATAAATAGTATGAATAGACAGATTCCCAGTACCTTTGACTCGGTATCAAGTTTAAACATACTTAGAATACACCATCTTTCTATAAATATTTACGCAGTTTCACTGTGTTTATAACCTTTTTTCGTTTCCTCTTTATAAATTTTTTCGTTTCCCTATACACTTAAATACTTTCTCGATTTATATTATCTGTTAATATATATCTAATTAGGGGCAAGATTGGTTATGGCTTTACAACATAATGATTTGAAACAGGGGGAGCTTTCACACTCCATTAAGAAAATCACTAAAAATGCTGATCAGGAAGCTATAGAAACAAGCTGGCTTATTGATAACCTGCCAGTGACGGTTTTTAGAGTATTAAACAAACCTGCGTGGCCTATCCATTACATAAGTAAAAATGTAGATGAACTTACAGGTTACTCTGCAAGGGAATTCCTTTCTCAAAAATTAGCATGGGCTGACATTGTTTTCCCGGAAGATGTTCCTAAAATCGATGCGGCTATAGATAAATCAGTAAAGAGCGGAAATCCTTATCAGGTGGAATACAGAATAAAAAAATCCTGCGGTGATACGGTATTTGTTCAGGAACAGGCTCACCTGGTTAATGATGATAATGGAAATCTGGCTTATATTGACGGCGTTTTTCTGGATGTAACTCAACATATAAAACGAAGAGAAGAGTCGCAAAAAGCAATTGTTAGAAGCATTCCATCTCCTTCACTTGCACTTTATGTGGATGTTTCTGGAAAAATAAAGCACATCAATAACTATTTTTTAGAAGTTTGCAGATTTAAGAGTGAAAGTGAAGTTATCGGGAGAACTTCTGCCGAATTATTGGAAACAAATTCCAGACGGACACTTGTCGATAAAGCAATTGAAACAGGAGAAGGCATTTACAACCTTGAGAAATCCATTAAATTCAAGGCTCTGGATAAACCGCTATTTACCATACTTTCAGCTGTGCCAATAAAAGACGAGACCGGAACTATTGTTGGCGGTCTAATGGTCATAACTAATATGACAGAGATGAAAGAAAGAGAAGAAGAGGTTAAGGATCTTTTAGGTTATACTGACAGTTGTCTTAAAAATCTCGGAGAGGGAATCAGGAAGCTAAGTGAAGGATATCTTGATGCTCATCTTGAGAAGATTAAGGATGACGACTTTGGCGATACTTTTGACGAATTCAATAAGCTTGTTCTCAATTTAAAATCTGTTATTGAGCATATCCTTGAAGACATGCTTACTACCCTGGAAGAGGCAAGGCAGTCCGAAGAAGCTGTCGGCCAGATGAATGCCGGGATGCAGCAGATTTCTACGGCTGCAGAACAGATTGCTACCGGTTCTGAGAACCTTTCCAGGCACGCAGGCACAGCAGCTTCTGACATAAAAGCTTCGCAGGAAATCTTTAGCAGGCTCAGCGATTCTTCAAACAAATCCTCCGATTATGCTTCCCAGGCTGGCAAAAAAAGTGAAGAGGCCCAGGTCATAAGTAACCAGGCCCTGGAAGATATGGAACAGGTCGTTGCAGAAATTTCCAAACTTGGTGGCATTGTCCACTCCCTGGATGATGCTGTCAATAATATCGGGTCCGTTACAGGGAAAATCAAATCAATCGCCGACCAGACTAACCTTCTCGCCCTGAATGCAGCCATTGAAGCTGCAAGAGCCGGTGAATACGGCAGAGGGTTTGCCGTTGTTGCAGACGAAGTTCGAAAACTTGCTGCTGACTCAAGAAAGAGCACTGATGAGATTAATGAAATCGTCACAAACGTCCAGAAAGAGACAAAAAAAGTGACCGAAGCCATTAACATTGCTGACGGTCAGGCTAAGACCGGAAGCAAGAACATTAAACAGGCTCTGAACGCGGGTCACGAAATTGCTACCGCAGTTGCTACCATAAATTCCATGCTTGCCGAACTTGACAGGCTTTCGGATGAGGGGCTTGCTAAGATCGAAAATATCGAGAAAAGCATCAGCGAAACGGCATCAACAGCCGAAGAAAACGCTGCAAGCAGCGAAGAAACATCCGCTGCAATAGAAGAGCAGACTGCTGCAATGCAGCAGGTAAGCAGTTCGGTAAAGAATGTCAGCGAACTCGCCCAGAAAACAGTTGATTCTCTTATAGAGAACTTTAAGATCTCTGCGGAATTAAAAAAGGACCAGCCCCCTTCTGGAAAACCTCTGGGTTTTGAAAGAAGAGGGAAATTAAAGACATATTAAACATTAATTGAAGACATCCCGAATATTCTTAGTCTTAAAGGTAAATAATCGGCACTTATTGCTGCTGCCGAATATTCTTAGTCTTAAAGTAAATAATCTGCATGATTGCTGCAAAACAGGATTTGATGTTTATTTCATCATATCCTGAAGATACTTTTTTACTTTATCCCGCTTACTTCAAAGCTATGACATTTAAGGGTCTTAATAAGCATTAAGCGATACCATAGTACCATGTCGCAATTCTGAAGTATATAACAACGCCGACGATGTCTGCTATAGAGGTAATCAAAGGAGCACTGGCGGTTGCGGGATCCATTTTTAATGCTGTGAGCAGGAAAGGAAGAGTAGTGCCTATCAGGCAGCCGGCAAAGATTACAATGATCATGGTTGTAGCTACAACTACACCCAGTTCCAGTCCGCCTCTGTAAATCCCGAGACCTGCCGCGGCTATACCCATTGTAATACCTATTGTAGCTGCAACCAGCATTTCTCTTCCAATAAGATAAAACCAATCCTTATTTTTAACATCGCCTGTTGCAAGGGAACGGACTACGAGAGTTGCGGATTGGGACCCTGCATTTCCTCCGCTGTCTATTAAAAGAGGCAGAAAGATGACAAGAGCAACAACAGCCTGGATTGTATCTTCAAAGGCTGCAATAGTAGCGCCTGAGAATATATTTATGAAAACCAGCGTCAATAACCATGGAACCCTTTTCGCATACAGCAGCCGGATGTTTGCATCTTTCAGACCTGTCCTCATAAGTCCGACTGTCCCCATTTTATGGAAGTCGTCTGTTGCCTCTTCTTCTGCAACATCCATAACATCGTCAAAAGTAACTGCTCCGACCAGACGCTTCTCGGCATCGAGGACAGCCAGTGACGGGATGTCGTATTCGCTGATAATCTCCACCGCTCTATTTTTTGGATCAGTAGTATATATGAAAATGTCCTCTCCCTCAACAATACTTTCCAGAGGTGTTAAAGGCTCGGTTTTTATGAGGTCTCCCAGCATTACATACCCGCTGTACTTTCGCTCCCTATCTATCACAAAAATCATTGGCATTTCATCGGCTCTCAGGGGAGAGGCATGTAACCCTGTCAAAACCTCGCCTGCATTCTGATACTTATGCGCTGAAACGTACCTGGGAGTCATGTATCTGCCTGCACTTCCCTCAGGATAACCAAGGAGCAGGTTCACATATTTGCGCCTCCCAGGGCTCAGCCCTTCAAGCAGGCGCCTGGTTATCTTTGCAGGCAGTTCTTCAAATATTCTGGCGCAGTCATCAGGGTCAAGAGGTTCCAGCAGCTTGATTGTGTCTGATTCTTCCATTAATTTTATTATTTCTACCTGATGTTCCACACTGAAACTTTCAAAGACTTCAAGTGCCAGATCTTTCTCAAGGAGCCTAAAGAGTATAACAAAATCTCTGCCGTCCAATTCAAAATAGAGATCCTCAATCTGGGATGGTTTCATCTCCCGGATTAAAGCCCTTAAGCCTTCCCAGTCCCTTTTATCCAGCAGCTCTTTGAATTCAGAATGCATTAATACCCCCGTATTTTTTGCGTTTATCTGAAGAACAGACCCTTTTAAGGAGAGAAACAGGATAAAGTCAAGTTTATATGCTGCCTGTAAAAGAAATAAAAAACTCTCCCTTTTAGCATAGTCGAATATGGAATGGAAATCTTGCTATCAGCCGAAGTAGATTATGCCTTAAGTTGAGAACATCTTGTTTTATCTACCGGCACTCCTTATATCCCGGGCATCAGCCCCTGTTTCTAATACGAGCTTATTTAACAAGAGGTTCTGATGTCTATTTTCTGCAAAGGAATTATTCCATATATCATTTTTGATTAGCCCTAAAAAGTTACAGCACTTAAGTTAGGGTTTAGCAATTTAAGATCTTTCTTTTACATTGCTTACTGTGCCTGAATAAAATCGCCTCTTAAAAGCAGGGTATCTGGGGAAGATATCACTTCCAGGACCGGACTGTTTGTATGATAAACATATACCTTCACAGAATTGACTGGGAAATTAATGGGCAGACAATTATCCCCAATTCGAAACTTCTATAGCCAGCCCGGACACAGCCGTAGAGAAACCTGGAGTGAAGAAGAATCTCCTGAAGGCAGGTTCCGGAAATTCAGCTACAATGAAATCGGGCAGGAGATAAAACAAATCCGGATATTTTCTGGCTCAAGGACAAAGTCTCGCTGACTCCGATAACCTTCCTGACCCTGATATTCATGCAAACGAGATAACTGAGAATATAAAAGCTTCGCTGGCAAGTTTCAAGGAGATTATGGGCACGATCAATGGAGGAAGTGAAGAGAATTAGAGAATAAATTCCGAATATGCCTGAAGATTAAAGAATGTTCTGATATTTTTATCTGAAGGTTAAAGAACATCCTAATATCCTTTTTATCCTTGCCAAACTTAAAAAGTTAGATTTATTCAGTTAAAATGTTGTGGTGGATGTCCACCACTTACTTTACTGACCACTGGCCTTACTGCGTATTTTCGGGTTGTTCTGAATAGTTGTATATATAGATATCATTGCTTTCCGCACTACTAACGTAGTTCCTGTCCATTCCCCATACAATAGTGTTATTGTATACTTCTGGTGTCGTATAAACTTCTTCAAGATAGCCATATACCAGTGTGTTTTGTCCTGTAGTTATGTTATATACATATACCCCTGGTTTGCCTTCATAATCATCAACAACTTTATTGTATACAATTTTATCATTGTGTATGGCAATGTGTGTCCCTGTACTGGCTCCGTATTCATTTCCATCCGGATCGGTGCCAAGCGGATTTGTAACATCTGTGGTGTTCCCTGTTAGAATATCATACATCGCAACATATCCCTGATGATTATATACATCAGACCAGATGACCCTGGTGTCCCAAATACGCGGTATGTTTGGATCTCCATATGAAGCAACGGTTATTCTTTCCCCTGTTTCGATATCATACATTCTGATAGTTATATCGGCTTCCGGATCTTCTGAATATGAGTAATACACCACCTTTGTGTCATATATGTCAGGATTGCTGCCGTCTCCGATTTTTTCCTGTGTGGATGTAGATACGTCTCTCAGATACACACTATCGTTTGCGCTCCAGACAATTCTGTTGCCATAAACAGCAGGTCTGCTGTACTGGTCTACTCCCTGCGTGATGTAACTTTTTGCGGCGGTCGGGATATCGTAAACAGCAATCCTTGGCGTTCCAATGCTTTCATCGCGCCACACTATTTTGTTTTCATAAATATCCGGACTGGACGCTCTGGAAGAGCTAAACCTTGTGTCTGTTCTGTTTGTCAGGTCGTATAGATGAATAACAACCCCGTCTGTCCATACTACCTTATCACCATAAACAGCAGGATCATATCCGGTTCCGATTCTTGTGATTTGAGCCGCTGAAGCTGCGGCTGAGGTCAAAACCAAAAAAACAAAAACCAGGACTGATAAAGCTAAAGATATTGAACGTAGCTTTCCCTTATTTCCCATTTATTTTTTCCCCCGGTTATCTTTATTTTTCAAATTTAATATACAATCTCTATGATCTGGACGTCTTTCAGGTTACGTAATATTCTATAAAACATTTGAATCATCTATTACTAAAGTCATGTTATCCAGATCCGGACTCTTTACCCAACCAATTATGTGATAAGTTAGTAAGAGGCCAGGCAATTATATAATTTTGCGAATAAAATATTTTCCAACCTTTGCTACATATCTATTTTTTTATAACTTCCAGTTACAGACTTCAATTCGAATTATAAATTGCTTTAAGATTTGAGATAAATGGAGAATTAAAAAATAGAAATATCTCAGGATCGTTATTGTCAAGATGCATAAAATCTGGAAAATCGGGGAGGAAGAGCCTGTAATACCTAATTTCGAGCTCAAATGGCTGGTCCGGGTCACCGTCACGATTATTTATTATCTTGATGAAGGCTCTAAGCCTTTGTCTCCCCTCCAGGTATCGGCATTTCCGGGTATTATATTCTAAGTTCCGGGTATTATATTCTAAGAATCCACACCTCTCGCTGCTATTCGCTGAAAAAATGGCAATCATATTTCCCCTTACAGCTGTTATTCTCTCAAACCTTCTGCTTTTTTGCCCATTCTAGCCGTCGTTCGTTAGTTTTGTCACATCAACAGGCAGGGTACGACCCTGTCCCGAATACGCGTCAAGCCTGAGTGGTATAAACTGTTTTGAACAGTGCTTATCTGTCTACAGAAAGCTCTATAAAAACGAATAAAAATATCACGACAATATGGTAGTAGATTGAGAAGAAGAGACTGATAATTGTTAATCAAAATTATTATTCGATATTTTCTGTTTATATGCTGGCAATTCAAATATGAACTAGCTTCCTTTCCTAACTTCGCTTTCAACCCGGATTTGCCCACCGTGCAGTTCCACAAGCTTTTTAACTAGAGCAAGCCCAAGGCCTGTTCCGCAGTATTGTTTTGCGGATGACGAATCAATCTGAGAAAAGGGCTGGAAAAGTTTTTTCTGGTCTTCTGGAGAAATACCTATTCCCGTATCCTTAACTGAAAAAATAACTCTATTCCCTCTCCTTTTACAGTGGACAGAGACTCTACCCCCTTCACGGGTAAACTTGATTGCATTGCTTGCAAGGTTGTAAAGGATCTGGATAAGGCGGCTTCTGTCAGCCTGAATATTTCCACAATCCGGCTCTGCTATAAATTCTATCCAGAGGGATTTAGCGTTGGCAAGGGGTAAGAGAGTGTTTTTTACCTCATCAAAGACCGGGTTTATAGATAACTCGCTGTACTGAAGCTCCATTTTTCCGGCTTCTACTTTAGATAGGTCAAGAATGTCGTTTATAAGTCCCAGAAGGTGTTTTCCGCTAATGGAGATGTTACTGACGTACTTCAATTGCCTTTCGTTGAGTTCACCAAAAACTCTTTCAATCAGGATATCCGAAAAACCAATGATGGAATTAAGGGGTGTCCTCAGTTCGTGGCTCATATTGTCAAGGAATTCGCTTTTTATGCGGCTTGCAGTTTCTGCTTCTATTCTGGCATTGATCATAGCTTCTTCTGCCTTTATACGGTCGGTTATATCCCTCCCCACAGCCTGGATGGTGTTTTGCTGCGCCTGGAGTAATGAAGCGCTGATATCCATATGAATAAATGTTCCATTTGACCGTACTATTCTGGATTCTTTACGCGCAAAACCTGCTGTCTTTGCTTTCCTCATTTCGGACCTGACTTCATTTACATCTTCCGGGAAAATCAGCTCTACTACTGATTTTTGTTTAAGTTCTTCTTCGCTGTAACCTAATACTTCACAGGCCCTTCTGTTTACTTCGAGTATCCTTCCATTAAAATCATGGATTATTATAACGTCATTCGACTTTTCAAAAAGGCTTCTGTATTTGAACTCACTTCTGGCAATCTTTTCTTCTGCTTTCTTTTTTTCACTTATATCTCTTATCACGGTAAGAGCAAGGTCCTGGTATCCGTTAAGCACCCTGGAACTGACTTCTACATTGAAAGCTTCACCATTCTTTTTTATGTACAATGTATCACCGTGAATAAATCCAGCTCTTCGAAGTGTCTCCAATCCCTGAGCACCTTCACCCCTGCGGTCAGGAGGCAGGAGATCCACCACATTAATTTTTTGTAATTCTTCCTTTGTATATCCAAATATCTCAGATGCTTTTTCGTTTGCTTCTATTATCTTGCCATCAAGCTGGTTCAGGAATATGGCATCATTTGATTGTTCGAAAAGCGTCCTGTATCTTTCCTCGTTTCGCTTCAGTTCTTCCTGGGCTTCTTTCTGCTCTGTTATATCCTGCAGTGTACCGATTAATCTAATAACTTTTCCATCTTTTATTACAGGATGGCCAATTGTCCGGATCCATTTCTTTCTCCCTTTTGGTGAGATAAGTTGCAGTTCAAGGTCATATGATTCACCTTTTTCTGTAGCATCATTAAATGCTTTTTCGAGGACTTCCTTTGATTCCGAAGGGTAAAAGCCCAATTTATCTTCCGGATTATCATAACCACCTTCTTCCCGTATCCTTAATAGTTCAGGCGTCTCTGTGATCAAACCAGACATTATATCGAATTTCCATCCCCCGATTTTTGCGATTTTGCCTACTTCTCTGAGGAGAGTCTCGCTTTCACGCAATTTATTTTCTGCTTGCTTACGGTGAGTAATGTCTCTGACAACTGCCTGTGTTATGCCGTCATATCCTTCAAGGAGCCTCGCACTTATTTCTACGTTTATAATTTCCCCGTTTGCAGTAAGGTATTCAGTATCACCCCTTATGACTCCCCGGGTTTCTAACATTTTCATCACTTCCCTTCCCTGATCCTTAATTTGTGGAGGTAAAAAATCGACAACATTCATTTTTTGCAGTTCTTCTTTTGAGTATCCGAGCATTCTGGAGGCAGTGTCATTTACCTCCAGTATCTGGCCTTCTATCGTATTTATAAAAACAGCATCACTTAATTGCTCTATCAGGGATCTGTACCGTCTCTCACTTCGAATTATCTTTTCTTCAGCCATTTTTCTCTCAGCAACATTCATTGATGTTCCATATGTGAGAAATGTCCCATCCTCCTGAAGATGGGAAGATCCTGTCGTGTTAATCCAGATAGGCTTTCCATCGCCAGTGACTATTCTATAATCTATATTAACAGGGGTGCCAGGATGCTTGAAAGAATGTTCAAGCGCATCCCTGACTTTATCCAGATCTTCCGGGTGGGTGTGCGCAAAAAGCTTATCCCATTCACTTTGTTGAGCGTTATGATGAAATCCAAGTACTTTATCAAGAGGTTTGGAAAAATAGGTGCTCAGCACATTTCCTTCCCTGTCAAAAGTAGCTTTCCAGATCGTTGCATCTATGGAATTAACAATCTCTTCGTATTCTTTTTCCTTTTTAAGCAGCATTGTCTCTGTTTTTTTGCGCTCCAAGACATTTGCTGTCATACCGGCAACGATCTTCAGTACTTCAAGCTCTTCATTATCCCAATCATTCTTTTTTCTTTTTGAATCGATCCCGATGAAGCCTTTAAAAGCACCATTACGTGAAAGAGGTACCATCGCAATGGATTTGATATTCATATCCTGTAACGCCGTTTGCAAGCAATCTTTTTCGTTTGGGATTTCATCGATACAGGGGATATTAACAACTTGAAAATTTCCCTGCCTTTCAAATACAAGCTTTCTTATGTCTATCTGGCCATTTAGCGGCGCCCTGGGGGTTGCACCATCTGCAAGCCATTCATATGTTTTAACGATATAATCCGTATTCTCAACAACACTGAACAGAAACGCACAGTCTGCCCTGATAAAATTTGCCAGATCTTTTAAGGTCTTATTGATATCCTCATCAATGCTTTTGAAGTTACTATTTATAAAGCGATCAGATATCCTTGATATCAGTTTGTCCTTACGTTTGCTCAGTTCGAGTTCAGCCTTTTGTCTTTTCTCAGCAGTAAGATCCTCAATAATTGCATTACACCCATAAACAAATCCGATTTCATCCTTTCGAGGGAAGGCCTTAAAATCCAGAAAATGTTCCTTATTAAAGAGCGATCGATAAGTTGTCTCTATAGAGGAACTTTTGCCTGTTGTAAGTGTCTCTTCAACAACAGAAGAAATGCCGCATTCAACCAGAGGCGGGAAAGTCAGTATGTTAAGTTGTTTTGTAAAATCAGCGGAAGGGGATCTCAGCAGGTCCCGCAGAAATTCATTTAGTGCTGTAATATTTCCTTCCCTGTCACATGAAAGTATGCCAAGGGGCAGTTCGTCAACAAGATTCTCCAAACCTTCATTGTATTTTTCCGACAGGCCCAAAAGCTCAGCGGTACAGCTGCGATACTCTTCGGTCATGGCTTTTCAGTAATCCCCGCAATCAAAACCCATTAAATTGCAGATAGCTTCCACTATTATTTTAGTATAATATCACAATTATAATTTATTAATTTATTAAGTTTTTGTTTTTAATCTCCTCATTCAGGCAGAAATTTTAATCGTTCAGATTGGGAGAGTTTAAAAAATTTAATGCAAATTAGTTCCATTTTCCATGAGCCTGTAACAAAATTTTAGGACATCAGTGGCGCCATTTATGGGCTTATGGAATTAAATGATCTAAAACAACTGTTGAAAAATAGTCTACAAAATATTGAAATTTTTATTCTAATAATTTTTAGTTCAATAATGCAAGTCACTTTATGATATCAGTGATAATGATCTTCATGAAAATACTTCACTTTATATCGCATCATTTCTTATCCTTCAGACTGATAAAGGGTGTTTTGTTGCCGAAACTGTTTTTCTCTTGCACAGTTAGTGTGCCTTTCAAAAACTATGCTAAATTCTATCTAAAAGATCCCGTTGTTTTCCTTTGAAATTTAGCACGAAATCATATGAAAATTTTTTATACATTAAGGTTTATTAGATATTAAAGGTGGGAGTTATCCTGGCTCACTCACAAAATTTGATCCGGAGTATACTTGCTTTTATTATCATCTGTTGGGTAATAATGATATTAGGCATGTATTGTACAGAGACTCCCTTATAATCCAGAAAAAGGTCATGGTTAATTCAGCCATAATAGTTTTTAATGTCTACAAACACTTATGCTTACGGGGGATGTGTAGTGTCTATAAAAGAGATTCTCTCTGAAATCTTCAGTAATTATCAGAACTTACCACTATTTACTGAACTAACAAACTGTAATAAATCTGATTCACAAAAGAAGCTAAAATGTCTCATAAAGAACGATTGTATTTACCATAAACACTGGTATGAACCGGTGAATACTGATAACAATGAACCCAGGCATATCCAGATTGATAGGTGCACGTTTGGGCTTCTGGCAAAGGGAGGTTGCAAAACCGAATGTAAGTCATATATCCCTTTGAACCATAAGAATAACGTAGCTTGATAACGTTTTTAGCGGGCTATCCTGTGTAATGTCAAACTGGAGATTAGATACGGACACATCAACCCATTCCTACCTATCTAATCTCCATTGAACACCTGCAGCTCTTTATCATTATTTGATTCAGGCAGTTGTTTCTTTGTTAAGGATATAACCAACCATTGCAGGGTTAAGTTTGCTTTCCCTTGAAACCTTTTTCTCGATTTCGTCAGCCGCTTTACCTTCTGCTTTCATTACTTTTATTTTTTCAACCACTGAGGACGGGACCGCGTAGTACTCGTTAATGTCTTTCCTGTGTCCCCAGACATCTCCTTCAAGGAGCTGAACCCTCTGCATCTGAAGGAACATTTCTATGGACTTCGAGACTGTAGCCATGTATGATTTGGGTAACTGAATTACCTCAACCTTTGGACATGTTTCAATCAGCCCAAAAATATCCTTGTTTGAAGGCCTGAAGGCCAGGTGAACAAGACGTTCATTCGGACTAAGTGTAAAGATCTCTTCCCTTGAACTAACAACTCTTATTCTCATATTTTTTCCCCCAACTCTTAATTTATTTTTCGTTTGTACCCTGATAATAAATTCATCTACTTTCTATAAATAGTTATCTGACTAAACTAACATTATTTTGGTAGTATTACGTGCATATCATTCGCATTCAGGTTTCTTTACTTCCGTAAAAGGGCTTAAAAAGAAATAAAAAGGTTTAAAATGTTTTATTTTTTTATATTTTTTCTCAATTTCTATCAATTTACCTTAAATTTTCTTGGGGTAACAGGATATTATTTTTTTCAGTAATATTTTACGTTAATGTCTCAATTATCTTACCCCCCTTAATATTTATTGTGCAGGATGTACCGAGCATGAGACAACCCACTGGCGCCAGATCTGAAAGTTTCCTGGCTGCAGGTTCAGAAGGTTCGATTTTACAGGAGTTCAACGGAGAAGCGATATTAATAAATGCGGAAAATGCAGGAAAAAGAATTGTCAATACTTAAATCGGGCTGAATACATGAAAAGAGGTGAATATGGTGGAACAGGATAAAAAAGGAATTTAAATCCCCATACAATTAATAATTATTTTCTTACAAGTTAAAACATTGATACGTCAAGAACCTGGTAAGTCAAAAAAATTGGTGAGTCAAAAACACTGATATGTTAAAAGTTATAAAAGCACCTGAGAAAAAGAGATGGTGGAAGTTTGGTAACTTCGCATTCTCTACATTTTTTAATTAATTGATTCTATTCTCTTAATTAAGCTAGAGATATTGACTTTTGGGTTGTATGGCAGAATACTCACAATCTCACCAAATCTGGAGATATACATATCCAGGCCATGCGAGGTGTTTACTTTTGTAACTGTATATCCTTTTTCAAATATCATTTTAGACCTCCATGGCTCTGGAAACATATAAATATTTTTATTAAGTATCAATCATTACATATTTTAGTTATTGGATATGAAATAATTCCAGCTTATGTCTGAGAAAAGATAAGCAATTGATATGTCAACAAATACTGTTACCTCCGCAGTGAAATTAGGAGTAAATCCTTAGGGGCTGGCAGTAACTCCAGATGGGAAAATAGTCCTTGTAGCAAATTACCGGAACAACACTGTTTTGAAAAAGGTTTAAGGCACACGATTAATGTGCCTTGCGAGTTTTTGACAATATGAGTCCTGCAATAATTAAGATTAAAATGCAAAAGTGACTCATGTTAAACCCTGCATACGGTATGTTACTGGCTGGAAATGATACATTAACATCCTCACTTATAGTACCATAAGTTTTAGACTGCGCAGTAATTTTCACCGTGTATGTTTTTCCTGGATAATCAGTGACTATAAAAGAGTCGGTTACCATTCCTGCAGGGTTACTTACCCTGTCATTAGTGCCTGAAATTCCAGAAGGCACAAACGTTATTCCATCACTTATGGTGCCCAGTACAAAAGTCAGGTTGCTGGACTGTGATGAGGAATCATAATAGCTTGCATTAATATAAGCTGCTGTATTGTTTATCCGTTTATATGTGCAATTTGTACTGATAACATCCCTTGTCAAAGGTATCGAAGATGTGTCACCTGAAGGTATTTTGATAGTATAGTGGTCTAGATCAGGTGTCACTGAGCTGGTGTACTTTTTTCCATCTAAATTAATTGTTACAATTTTATATGTGATACCCTGAGTCAAATGGAAATTTGCTTTACCTTCTTTATTCGTCCAGGCATAAAAATTCGGTTTTTCATTAACCGGATCGTTACCTGGTGCATAGATCTGAACCTCACATCCATAGATCCTCTCATTGGAATCAGTAGAAACGTATAACTGCACATAGTGCGGTTCACAATAATCAGGTGCTTGAGTCATTTTCAAATTCATTTCCGTGTTTATACCTGTCATATTTACTGGTAATTCAGGACTGTTAAGGTAGCCGGTTGCTGAAGCAGTTAAGCAGTACGCATTTTTTCCACTATTGTATGTGCCTTTTTCACTATTCACAGTGAATTGATAAAGCCCGTCAACGTCAGTAATCTGGGTGTAATTCCATGTTCCATTTGATAATGTTACTACAGCACTCTGAACGGGCTGTCCCGTAGTTGAATCTGTCAAATACCCATATACACCGGAATAAACCGTAGCCGATTTTTTGCCGCTTAACGTGAACAAATGAGGACTGCTGTAAATCCATGAATCATGAACGTCATCGTGAGCACCGATTTTTACTACAAATTGCCCGTTGTAGCTTACCGGTACATTTGCAGATGTTTGCGAAGTGTTAAGGCTGTATATTAAGTGAGAAGAATCGAATTTAGATGTACTGTTATACACATTGATAGAATAACTGGTTGCATTTAAATACGTCCAGCTTACGCTTATGTATCCGTTGACTGTTGAAATTATACTGCCTTTAGCTGGAAAAGTAACAGATGGTTTTGCAGAACCATTATAAACAGGTAAATTTCCTGCACCATTTTCTGCAACATACCCATAATCTTTTGTGCCCCGGGAGCTTGAATAGGCGCGGGTTACAGTATTGCCAGCTGACGCGATATCCATCCCAGTAATTCCATTATATGCAGGGCTGTTATAAAATACATTATTTGAAACAGTACCCTCGCCTGAACAGGCACCATCAGCCGGGTCGTGATAAATTGTATTTAATTGAAGTGTTGAAAATATATTCTTATTAATATTAAGTCCTGTTACATCCCCTCCCATTACTTCTACGCCAGCATTACCGGAACCGGCATCAGAGTAGAAAGTATTCCTGCAAATCTGGACGTTTTTCGTATTATGGACTTTGATGCAAGAATTTATAAAAGTGCCCCAGCAGTTATTAAATATTGATATCCCATCTCCGGCTGACCATGCATCAAAACTGTCATGTCCGGGTTTACAGACTGTATTATAAACCTGGACATTGCTGGTATTCTTTTTACAGAAAATGAAGTCCCCCATGCTGTATTGCATTTTTAAGTCATGAATAAGTACATCTGAACATCCAGACAGATAAACTCCTTTTTCATACTCCCGGTACCTGTTGCTCGCTGCGTGCATTATGCTAAAAGATTCCCAGCCGCCATCAATTAAGAAGTTTGAGATCTCGATATCGGAAATGCCTTCACAGACAATAATATTTTGAGTTGCAAAGTTAGAGCTGGGATTGTCACAATAGATCACTGTCGCACCAATCCCATTTCCGTTAAGGGTTACTCCTGATTTCATTATTATGGGTGAACTTATGTGAAACGTAGTGGATGCAAGCTGTACAGTGTCACCTGAATTCGCTGATTGTATGGCAGCGTTAATGACGTCCTGGTCATCTGATCCTGCAGGGCTGAAGGAAGTTCCCGGGCCTACATTGATAACTGCACCTGAACAGTTTACTGAAAAAAAGCAGATAAATAAAAGCAAAGAAGTAAAGAGAATTTTAGTTTTCATAATTATCACTAAACTCTCTTACATTTATACTTTTTTACATTTTTTGTATCTTCTCTCTTTATTGTCAAAGATAAAAGACAGGTTTCAAAATCAAAAACAGGAATAATGAAGAGAAGAGCCCGAGGAGTTTGAACTCAGAACCTCCGCTGATGACTCCTCTAACTATTTCATCGCAAGCTAATTCTTATTTCAATTTATGTATTTATAAGCCTTTGATATTAAATTCTTTAAACAAATGCAACTTTACCTCTCAGAAATTAAAGGAGAAAGAGGAAAGAGATTACTCAATTGCTTAGTTAGTTTTGATACTTAACTTTCCCATTCAAGCATTTCATTCCTCTGCCTTATAAGCGATCTCGCCATCTACCAGAACCATATAAGTGGTAGAAAACGTATCAAACGGATGGCCGTTCATAATGACGATGTCAGCGTCCTTGCCCTTTTCAATACTGCCAACCCTGTCATCTATGCCCAGTATTCTGGCAGGATTTATGGTTATTGCTTTAAGAGCTTCATATTCATCCATTCCGTCTTTAACTGATAGCGCAGCACACAAAACAAGATACTGGATTGGGATTACAGGATGGTCTGTCATAATTGCAACCATTATGCCATTCTTTGATAACATCCCTGGGTTTTTAAAGCTTAAGTTTTTAAGTTCTATTTTTGTCCTTCCCGTAAGATTAGGCCCAACTATACATGGATATTTCTCTTTTTTAAGCTCATCAAGCATCAGGTAGCCGTCAGTTACATGCTCTAATGTAAGATTCAGGTTGAACTCTCTGGCGATCCTAATTGCAGTATATATATCATCAGCCCTGTGTGCATGAGCTTTTAACGGAATCTCACCTTTCAGGACCGGAATCAGGCTTTCGAATTTTATATTGTATTCAGGCCCTTCTTCGTTTTTTGTAGCAGATTTCTCTTTTTTGGATATATATTCAGTTGCCTTAAAAAGAACCTCTCTTAACATAGCTGCCGTTGCTATTCGAGTTGTCGGAGTTTTATTTTTCTCTTTATATACTCTTTTAGGGTTTTCCCCAAAAGCAACTTTCATTGCAACAGGTGCTTTAATTATCATATTGTCTATTCTTGTGCCACAGGTTTTTATTGCAGCAAACTGTCCACCAATAACATTAGCACTTCCAGGGCCTGTTGCTGTTGCAGTAACCCCGGCGCTTAAGGCTTCGCTGAAGGAAATATCACAGGGATTTATTCCATCAATTGCTCTGAGGTGAGGCATAACAGGATCGGTGTCTTCATTAGCGTCTGCACCTTCAAAGCCCATAGAGTCCTCATAAATACCGATATGTGAGTGGGCATCTATAAAGCCCGGGAAAACAAGTTTACCATTTGCATCAATTATTTCGTCTGCTTCTTCACTTACTCTGCCTATCTCTGCTATTTTATTATCTTCAATAAGTATATCGGCATTTTCCAGTATTCCTGACTCTGACATCGTATAAATTTTTGCATCCTTAATTATTTTCCTCATAAACTCCCCCCACATGTAATTATGTCATTTTTTTATATTAGTCTTATTGATATATCTCTAAAATAATATCTAAAAACTAAATTCGTTTAGAAAAAAGGCAGTTACTTAGCTCACTTGGAATAGATAAAGCTTAATTAGGGACAGATGATTGCGTGATTCCCTGAGTGAAGGAAATGCCCGGAATAGTTTTGCAGAAAACCTTTAAATTCTACCGATAGCTGACTGTCGGAAGACACGGCTAGTAGATCGAATTCATTCAATAGGTCTTTTAAAATAATGCCATGCCCATACAACTTCAACAAGTTCCCATCCCTGCTGGCCATACTCATTCAGCAGTCTGGTAGTTCTTCCACCCATACCTAATATTAAAACACATTTATATTCATATTTTTTCACTGAAAAATCTCCAGATTCAAAATGAGTAGTTGCTATAAACATTAAGAAATACATTTGAAACTAACTTCTATTTTATTTAAAGCATTTGAGAGTTTATTTTTGGATTTAAAGCAATAAATATCTCTAAAATTAATCATTGTTTTTATTATTTAGCGAGCCTGTCTTACAACTCAAAATCGAGATTTCAAAGCTCGAATTCTTAATAATCAGTAGAGTTTCCGCTCATAAAACAAATCCTTTGACTCATATTGATATTAGATTAAATCAAGTTTTGAGATGAGCTCTCAAACTCTCAAATAATCTTTCAGAAAAATGTTTGCTTTTATATGGATATTGCGTATTTGAAATGATTATCAGTTTATTTTCATTATTAATATGATTATATTCTCATTCCATAAAGCTATAATTGGAATCATTTAAATACAACTACTTTTGAATAAAAACAGATTTAGGGACAGCAATGCCAGTCTATGAAAATACAAAGTTTATCCTTGAAAAGATTGGAAGCACAACACTGGTTTGCATTACCAAGACGATTGAACCTGAACGGATAAACGAAGCCATCCGGGCCGGAGCCACTATCATTGGAGAAAACCGGGTTCAGGAGTACGAGGATAAACGTGAGGAGATACTGCCCTGTGAGACACACCTTACAGGCCATCTGCAGGCAAATAAAGTCAAAAAAGCCGTACAGCTATTTGATGTTATTCAGTCTATTGACTCCCTGAAGTTGATACGGTATATTGATAGGAGAGCCAGGGATATTGGCAAAGTACAGAGAGTCTATCTTCAGGTCAATATCGGCAACGAGCCACAAAAATACGGATTCCTACCTGACGAGATAAAAAACGCAATAACAGAGATCCGCTCTTTAAGGAATGTCCGTGTGGAAGGCCTCATGTGCATCCCTCCTTTTGTACCTCCTGAACAAACCCGTTCCTACTTCAGGAAGATGAAGGCCCTTTTTGATGAAATGAAGCTGGAAAACCGGGACAATATCGATATCAGGACGCTATCCATGGGCATGTCCAGTGACTACACGATTGCCATCGAAGAGGGAGCCACGATGGTACGCGTGGGTTCTGCCATATTCGGGAAGAGGGAGTACTGAAAGCGCTGAAAGGGCTGGTTTGTTGAAAACCTCCTCAATCAAAAAAAGGTGTAGAAGATTGGGATGTATGGTGGGTTCTCTGAGATTCGGTTTCAGGACCTTCGCCGTGTAAAGCCTGTACCGAAGCAGAGAAGAAAAGTATTCTGTGTAATGCATATATATTCAATCTTCGTTTTAACTTGAGAGCCAGACCCACAAAAATAAGGGTTAAAAATTTTTATCCTTATCGTTAACCTCACGAATAACCCTGCAAGGATTTCCAACGGCAACAACACCAGATGGAATATCTTTTGTCACAACACTTCCAGCCCCGATGACAGCATCATCTCCTATAGTTACCCCAGGCAGTAAAACAACATTACCGCCTATCCATACATTGCTGCCGATTTTTATTGGATAAGCATACTCCAGTCCTTCATTACGTCGTTCTGAATCAAGCGGGTGCCCAGCTGTATAGAAACTACAGTTTGGAGCGATCATCACATTATCCCCAAAAACAACTTTTGCTCCATCAAGGATGATGCAGTTATGGTTAGCATAGAAATTGCTGCCTATTTCAATGTTGTAACCATAGTCACATATAAATGGCGGCTCAATAAGAAAAGGATCTTCAATCTTGCCAAAAAGTTCCCGAATTAAAGATGTCTTTTCCTTAATTTTCGCTGGATGTAATTGGTTATATTCATAGCAAAGAGCTTTACAATAAGCACGTTCATCGATCAGCTCTTTATCATAGTATGCATTATATAATAAGCCCTGAGCTGCTTTTTCTTTTTCAGTCATTTTGGTCATTGTTGTTTTCCTCTTTGTAAAATGGTGAATCTAATTATTTAATTGATCTTGAAGAAAAAATTAATTGTGAGCTTATAGTTACACAGCCCAAAACAAAATCTGACTTTTAAGTAAGAATTAAAGCGTTAGAAAAAAGTCTATAAAATCTCTAAATCAGAAAACAAGGTAAACAAAGACAAAAAGAAGATTGGGCCCGCTGAGATTCGAACTCAGGGTCTCTGCCGTGTGAAGGCTGAGAGCTGTACGATCTATGCATTGACTGTTATCTAATAGGATCTAATAGGACGAGGATAATAATCCTTAACTATATATTACAATCTTTCAATCTATTTCCAATATTAAAGGAGGTTTTTTGTGCCCGAGGTCACTATTGTCGAACTTAGCCCCCAAATTGTGCTTGGTATGCGTAAGACAGGAGCTTACAGGGAGATTCCGGTAATGTTTCAGAGAATCTGTGGATTTGCTTTAAGAAAAAATATTCCGCTTGCTGCCTATCCTGCTTTTCTCTGTCATGAGATTACAGTTGAAGAAGTCCAGAAAGCTGATGAAGAAGGAGATGCCGATATTGAAGTTATATTTCCTATCTCAGGATTTGTTGAGATTACCGGGGGTGATGAAATTAAGGTATACGAACTTCCGGGGGGAAAGATGGCAAAGGTTGTTCATAAAGGCCCTTATGAGGAATGTACCATTATTTATGAAAAACTATTTTCCTGGATTACAGAAAACGGGAAAAGAATTACCGGTCCTATCCGTGAGGTATATCTGAATGATCCTCGGGAAGTTCGGTCTGAAGAAATATTGACCGAAATT
This sequence comes from Methanosarcina hadiensis, assembly GCF_046529725.1. Classification (GTDB taxonomy): domain Archaea; phylum Halobacteriota; class Methanosarcinia; order Methanosarcinales; family Methanosarcinaceae; genus Methanosarcina; species Methanosarcina hadiensis. The sequence continues at coordinate 4,182,853 of NZ_CP136241.1, forward strand.
TATGCCCCTTTTGATTAATACGGAAATTATTTGGGCAGACAATTCCCAGGGACTAAAAAGTAACGGGATTTGATAATAATTTTGTAGATATTATCCAGTGTAATTTTTAACCTCAATTATCTAACATTAGTATCAGGAAGCATAAGATACGGTTTTTGAGTTCTGAAAACAATGTAAATTTGATGGTCCCGGAATATATTATAATCTTGTATTCTTCATTCAAGCTCTTCATTCGTAAATCATAATAGAGTCGAGCCTTGCAGTACCTATCTTTGTCCAGTACCTGCAAACACTACAGTACTGGGTCTTTCCGTCAGCGCTCATTTTCAATTTGGCATGGCATTTTGGACATATTTTCAGGTATTTTGTCGTGAACAAACCCCCTTAATAATCATATGAAATAATTGATATTCCATATAGATAAATACTATTATAGCAGGAAGAAACTTTCCGTTCTCCGGGTTTTATTCACATTAACAAAATCAATTGGCACCCCCTAAATGTCAAAATATAAAATAAGTCACGCTGGCACACTAACCGCAAGCAACGGGATGTGTTCGTGCCACCATTTCAAATATAGTAAAAGAAATCAATAGCCCTAATACGATTTAGCTTATCAGAAAAGTCACAAAAAAATGTTAATTGGAGATCAGGTCGTGTAATGTGGAATCGATGGGCTGTACAATCTAATCTCCAGCTTAGTCTAAGGGGCCACGCCCTGCCCAAAGATCAGGCAGCTGTTTCTTTATTCAGTATATAAGCGACCATTCCCGGGTTCAGTTTGCTTTCCCTTGAGACTTTCTTCTCAATTTCCTCAGCGGTTTTTCCCTCCGCTTTCATTTCCTTGATTTTTTCAATTACTGAGGACGGGATTGCAAAGTACTCGTTGATGTCTTTTCTGTGCCCCCAGACATCTCCTTCAAGAAGCTGGATCCTTTGCATCTGGAGGAACATCTCTATGGACTTTGAGACTGTAGCCATATATGATTTGGGTAACTGGATTACCTCAATTTTCGGGCAGGTTTCCACCAGTGCAAAAATATCCTTGTTTGAAGGCCTGAATGCCAGGTGAACAATGCGCTCATTCGGATTTAATGTAAAGATCTCTTCCCTTGAACTGACTACTCTTATCCTCATATTTTTTCCCCCACGGTAAAATTATCTCTTGATTCACATAAATTTTAGTTGCTTTTAGTTGCTTTAAATTATTTAGTTGCTTTAGATTATTTAGAGCTCTATTGAATTTGGAAAAAGGAAAAAGCAAAGAAACTATACTTTTTCCCGTGGATCCTGACAATTTATGCAGATATGGCCGAGGGGACTTTCTTGCTGATTTTCCCCTGAGCTACTGACAGGCATTCAAGCGTGCAGTAGATTGCCTTTTTCTCAACCTTTTCCAGGACTACAAACTCATGACCACAAACCGGACATGTTTTAGTTACGTACTCCACAAATTTCACCTACTAATTTCTTCAATAAATTTTAATATTAATCTGTTGGATTGAGGTAATCGAATTACCTCAATCTCGAGAGTGTTTAGCTATTTTTGTTTTAATTGTTCGGTGATATAGAGTACATTAACTTTGTATAAATAGTTATCTCATTAAACTAATATTATTTAGATTGTATTACAGAGATATTGGTGGTATCGTATTAGTCAGATAGATTTAGTGAGTCCGAAAAAAGGATGGCTTAGGCTCTGTATTACATTATTTCCCCCTATCTTTACTCAATATCTAATAAGACTTACATTTTAAATTAATTAAAAATAATTAATTAACAATTTTTGTCAGTAGTCCCTCTTTTACTCCAGCTCTTTGTAAGACATAGAGAGCCTATCCCAGAACTCATTTTCCCCCCATTTCTATATGAGTCCCATAACTACTTTCTTAATCATCGCTCGATTTTTCATTTCAAAATCGAGATTCAAAGAAGTAATTTTTGAGCTTTGGAATAAGCTCACTAACAAACCAGGTTTTAATACTCCAACATAGAAGATCTGAGTAACTCCTTTTGGTTATCCGATCAATAATGTTCTGCTTTTTTCTGATTTCTATTTGAAAAACGAGAATCTTCTCTAAGATCTTTCTTTCAGGTATTCAATTAAAAAAGAAAGTGGGCCTGCGGGAATTCGAATCCCGGACTTCCGCCATTTGAAGGCTAGGGATATGCGAAGTCGTAATCGTCGAGCCAAATGCTACAGATACTTCTTACTCATTCAGTCGGGAACTTAAACAATAGAATGCTTAAGAACATATGAGTAATGCGCCTAATTTGAAGATGGGGAACCAGATAGCATCTGTGGGTGCAGTCCGAGAAATGGAGGTATGCATATCTGTGAAATGCTGCAGATATTTGACAAGCTCAATATAATCACAGCTGGAGAGGTTACTCATTATCTACTTCTTCATTGTCCAAAGACATAAAATAAATATTGCATCTTTTTTTCTCGATTTTATTGCATTTTTTTCTCAATTTCATATGTTTCCTAAATTAAAAATGAGTATCTTGATTCACACGATAACATTTCTCAGAAAATGATAAATTGGCATGTACGACAGTCTTTACTCAGATATTATCATCTCCTGTAATTTAAACAAGTAATTAGCTACATATTTTCCAAAATCGATAGCATGAGCGAATAGCGATTTTACGGGAATTTACTGTACAAAGTAATTAATTTTCAAAATAATTTTTATATCATAATCTATTATTTAATAATGTGGTATAATGAAAAACAAAATTCTGATATATATTTTATTGGCAGTAAGCATTTCTCTATCCGGTTGCGTGGACATTACAGATTCTTATAAACCAGGAAATTTTGGTTCAACAGAAGAAGAAGCTGAAATGGTTAATGCAATAACTGAGAAGTATGGAAATATGACACAGGACGGCGAACCAAGATTACTGGAAGTTATGATGACTTCTTCGATAAACAACCTTATTCCTGTAGACAAAGTACTAAAATATTCAAAAGATTCAAACAAATTACATGTATGGTTTGTTTACGATAATTTTAACAGTGATGTCTTAACTATCGAATGGACTTATCTGGATGAAAATTATCTAATACACACATTTGAATCCAAGACAGGAGAAGACTTCGGGAGAGGAGTATTCATTCTCGAAAAGCCAGATAACGGATGGCCCATTGGTAAATACAATGTAAAAATAACGGGTGCAGGAGTTTCAGAGTCTGTTAAATTCGAGATAATTAATGGCCCTACTGAATCAATACCCTTAGAAATTTTATCTAATAATGTAACTTCTATTCATTCTGATTCTGCAAATGAAGAAGAAATCATAGCTCCTCAAAGTGGTTTTGAAGTAGAAGAAACGGATTATAGCTTTGTTGGCGAATGGACATCAAATTGGGGAGATATGAAATTTGAGAGATCTGGAAATCAAATTATAGGCGAATATACACATGACAAAGGAAAGATTGCAGGTGTCGTAAACGGCGATGTTTTTATTGGGACATGGTCTGAAAGCCCGTCATATGCAGGTCCAAATGATGCAGGAGATGTAGAATTAAAGTTAAGTCCTGACGGCAATTCGTTCACTGGTAACTGGAGATATGGTTCGGAAGGTGCGACATGGAGTGGAGGATGGACAGGTCAAAGAAAATAATAATTTATAACTATCTCTAAGTCATTGAACTTAGCACCATAATTAGAATAGATTCGCCAGGGTAGCAAGAATTTTTGGGTATATTGAAAGCATGTGATTTGCCTTTAAATTCTTGTCAAATCTTTTTTGTTTGTAGATTTTACATCATCCTTCTTGTGTATTTCAGATTCCTTGTTGATCTCTCAGCAATCCGTCTGATTGAATGGGGAAAGATGGATAACAGGGTTTCATGAGAACTGAAAATTACCTTCTCAGGTTCAAGCCAGGAGCAAAAAAGGTGACTTAAGAGTTTGATAAATGGATGAATAAGACACCTTATCAGAAGTAATCAATAATGCGTAGTTTGAAGGGAGTTTAACTGCGAACTTAAAGCTACACAACCATAAGTTAAATCCGATTTTGAAGCAAGACTTGAAGCATTAGATTAAAGTCTATAATACCTCTAAATCAGGAAAAAAAGGATAATAAGGTAGTGGGCCCGCTGAGATTCGAACTCAGGACCTCCGCCGTGTGAAGGCTGAAAAATGCGACGTAAGCACCGTGTTTGACGAGCCAAGTATGATAACCCCTTCCTTCTTACTTGAGGAATCAAACCAGCAGAACGCTGATGAACAAAAGGATAAAACTCTTAACAATATCTGGGCTGAACATAAGGAAAAGTTCAAAGAATGGCTGCTTCATAAAAAGATCTCTGAACCTACTAAAAGGGATTATCTTAACGCTTTAATTAAATTCTTCGAAAACAAAATAGTATATAAGCCTGTAGAATTCAGAAACGTGCTGTTAAAGGACAAAGAGGAACGTGGCTTACGTAATTTATTCTCTTATTTCGAAGACGGAGAAATAGAAAATATCTGCGGTTATAGTCTTGAGAAATGGAGACATTATGTAAAAATCAAAAAATCTGGCGTTGTTGAAATTTATGTTACTGACAGGGAAATAAAAGAGGCTTACGAGGAATGCCCGGATGAGTTAAAGCCGATATATCGTTTATTAGTATACTCTGGAAATCGTTTCACTCATATCCATGAAATGCTACAGAGATTTGACGAACGCAATATAATTATAGATGGCGAGGTTGCCCATTATCCTACTTCTTCATTGTCCAAAGGTACAAAGCAAACGTTTCATCTGTTTTTCCCATCTTCATATGTTCCTGAACTTAAAAAAATAGGGAATCTGGACTCATATGAAAATATGTTGAAAAAGATACAAAGTGGGCGTGTATCTGCAAAAACCATTCGTAAATGGCACCTTAATAAGATGATTAAGGAAGGTATCACAGAAAGTATAGCTGACTTTATTCAGGGCAGAGCATCTCTTACTGTAGGTAGTGCTCATTACCTAAACAAGACCGGACAGGCAAAAGACCAGTACAGGAGAATTATAGGGAAAATCCCTATCTAATTAGCCATTTGATAGAATGGTTTTGAATCGGAACTGGATATACAATGTTAGTGCAAACTGTGCTCACAAGCCGAGCCCTTCCCGGTGGTATATATAGCCAATTAATGATACGTTTATGTGAAAGCAAGCAGAATTATCAATAAGGATACTTGGTATATATACAAAAGAAAGTGCTGAGAGCCAAAAGATCAACTTAACCTAGTGATAGAAAACGAAGCTGAAAGCCGGTTAAAGCAAAAATGCTGAAATTAGATCATTATTATAATATATTTAATATAAACAAGTCGCGGCAATTGACCGAATTTACATCGAATCAGTATGTTATATTCAATAAATATAATATATTTAATGGAATTTAATTACTAATTGTAATATTTAATTGAATTATAATTATCCTTGATTATTTAATAAGAGTTATTTGTTCCTATTATTATAATATACGTTGGAAAAAAGTCTATTTTGCCTATAATTATACAAAGGCTTTTATAGTATGAAATGTACTTTATAATATAAGTTGAATTTACTTTTAGTGAATACTATGTAGTTTTAAAGTCCTTACTTTCTTAATTACTGGTTTTAACTAAGTTTAGACCTGAATTTCACGATAGAAACAAAGTTTCTTTGATCACTTGTTCATTCCGGTTATGCTAAAAGTAACTTCTAACTGAACTCAAATTTATAAATACAGAGCTTATGCTATAAATAAAAATCAAATATGTAAAATAGGAGTATCGGCATCGGAAGAAACACGATAACTTAAAAATTGAGAATTCATTCTATAAATATGTCCAGAGTTAACACTGGTTAAAATCTTAATGGCCTTAATATTAATGTTGAAAAATATTAACACATTACTTGAAGAAAACACAGTGCATAGCCTCACAAGACTTGCATGAATTAAAATTCTCTATTTTTACGATACAGTTATTCAAAGATCGATTTTAGATCCAAATTCTTTAAAATGTTTTTGCATAGTCGAGACTCTTTTCTTTTACAGATTTGTATAAAAATTATTAGGAAAATAAACTATGACTGAAATAAACGATTATACAAATATTGACCGTATTGCAGTAGAACCTACCACAATAGACTCTGAAGCCTATCCTTCAGAACTGAAAGATTATGACCAGTGGCTACTTTGGAAGCTTGAACCACAAGCAAAAGGAAAGCCAAAAAAAGTTCCCTACTGTACAAGTGGCTACAAGGCAAGTTCTACAAACCCTAAAACTTGGAGTAGTTTCGACGAAGCTTTTGATACCTATCAAAATAGTGCAGGTGCTTATTCAGGTATTGGTTTCGTTTTCACAAAGGAAGACCCTTTCTTGTGTGCAGATTATGATGGCGTTATAGATTCAATGGGTATAATTGATCCAGAAATCTCAGAAGAGATTAAAATCTATAATAGTTATTCTGAAATCTCTCAAAGTGGTACTGGAATTCATGTGATTGTTACTGGAACCGTGCCAGGCTCAAGGAAAAGAGGAAATGGCCGTGAAATATATGGTGAAGGGCAGTTTATTGCAATTACAGGAAACCACTTAAAATCCACACCCTTTACAGTGAATGAAGTCTCAGAAGAGGTAATAACGGATATTTATGACAAGATGATCAAGCCTGTAGAGAACTCAAGTAAAAGCAAAATATCAGCAGGAGAGCATTTAAAAGAGTCTGAAATGGCTGTAAAATCAGGAACTTCAGATTTTAGTATATTTGAGAAATGCAAAAGTGCAAAGAGTGCTGATCGTTTTAACCTTCTATATGGTGGAAATTGGGATGTATCAGGATGCTATCCTTCTCAGAATGAAGCAGATCTTGCTCTGTGCAGTATGTTTGCAGCCTATACCCAAGACAGAAGTCAAATTGATAGGCTATTTACAGGTTCTGGACTCTATAGAGAAAAATGGACTCGTGTAGATTACAAGGAATCAACAATCAGCAAGGCACTCGATAGGATTAACGAAGACCCACATAGAAAATATTTCTCAGAAGGAAAGTTCATTGCAAAATTGTTAGCAGATGAAATAATTTCAGAATACCATTTCCTTACTTTCGATGACAATAAGGAAGTATATTACTATGAAAAAGGGGTATACATACCCGGTGGGGAGAATCTTATAACACAAGTAGCTCAAAAAAAATTGGAACAACATTCCACAAGAAGTCGTAGAGATGAAACGCTATCGTATATTAAGGTAGAAACGTTAACTGACCGTAATTCAGTCAATAATGATAAGCAAATCATCAACTTAAAGAACGGTCTATATGATCTCAAGGAAGATAAATTTAAACCACATACTCCAAAATTGCTGTCAACTACACAAATACCTGTGAACTATAATCCAGATGCTGAGTGCCCTATGATAGACAAGTTTCTATCAGAGGTAGTCTCTGAAGAATATATTCCAGCACTGCTGGAGTGGATCGGTTATTCAATGATTCCAGATAACAGAATGCAAAAAGCCGTTATGCTTTTAGGTTCTGGATCTAATGGCAAAAGTGTGTTCCTGAATCTTCTGACCGAATTTATTGGAATTAAAAACACTTCAGGAGAAAGCTTACAGAAGCTGGAAAAGGACAAATTCTCTGCTGCAAACCTACATGGAAAGTTGTTGAATGTTTGCCCAGACATAGCTGGATCTGAAGTGTATGACAGTTCCCAATTAAAAATATTGACAGGAAATGAAAAGCAGATAAGAGGAGAAAAGAAAGGCCAGCAAGCATTTTATTTTGACAATACTGCAAGGCTGATTTTCTCTGCTAATGATCTGCCACCTGTAAGAAATGCTGGATATTCTTATTATCGTAGATGGATGCTATTTGAATTTCCTAACAGATTTGAAGGAAAAAACGCAGATAAAGATCTGGTCAACAAGCTTACAACGGAAAAGGAACTATCAGGACTACTGAATAAAGCAATTATAGCTTTGAAAAAACTTCTGGAAAATGGAGAATTCTCTTACCATAAGACCATAGAAGAAGTAGAAAAAATGTATCGGCTCAAAAGCGACTCTGTTGCTGCCTTTGCGGATGGGTGTATAATGATGAGTATGGATGACACCTTGAAAGCTTTAGTGTATAATGCTTATGTCAATTGGTGCATTAAGAATGGTGAAAAGCCAAAATCAAATGTCGAATTTGGAAAAAAGTTCAATCAACTCGGATATCAGACAATAAGAGAATCTACAGGTGACAGAAAGTACTACTGGGAAGGAGTATCTGTGAAATCTGTATGAAGCTATCAGACTTAAACTGACTGGGTTGGATAAGTTCAGTCTGGGATATAATTGTTCGTCCTGGACAGCTTAAATCAATACCGGGTACCACAGGTTTGGGGGGTGCGTCTGGGTTGTCTGAGTAAATCTAATGTACAGGAAGTAAATACCCCCCCAACCTGTGATTGGTGGTATAAAAAGTATAAATCTATTAGTCATCTTGGACGTAATGAAAAAACGTTAGCATTAGGCCTTTTTAAGTTCCTATGGAATGAATATTGTCCGAGCTGATCTCAGACGAATAATATAACAAAATCTCGTGGCTGCAGTAAAACTTAGTATTATTTTTTAAATATTATCAGCATATGGTTTGCATCCCAAGCCCGGGTGGGTTCCAAGTTTGATTATATACGAACTCCAAGATAAAATTAATAAATTATATAAATATATGTAATTATATATATTTGATATACATAGTTTTCTTAAGCTTTCCTTCAAAAAGCACAGTTATGTTAAGCCTATTTTAGCTCATTATCTCACAAACAAAAAAGAAAAGCTGGATTTCGTTAAGCCAGAATATGAAATTGAAATAATTGACTCTTACGATATCAGGAAGAAGATCCTGAGCATTTTTTACGTTGATTGGAAGAAATTAGGGTTTTCCAAAGATACCTTGAATTACATGAAGCAGAACACCAAGTAAGATAAACCATTTACTCTCCATTGTCACGTCTTCAGTCTGTCCTAAAATCGTCGCTAACTGGATGGAATTTACTTAATAGAAGCAAATGGAATGATTTTTATATGTTTCTCAAGTTCATATAATTGGACAATGATCTCCACCTGTTGTGTGGGGACAGCATGCCAAAAGATATAGTCGAAAAAGTAGAAAAGAAATCCAAAGCAGAATCCAAAGAGAGTCCTTTAGAAGCTCTTGGGCATGTGTTTGAGGCTCTAGGGCGAGTGTTTGAAACGCTTGGTGATGTTGTCAAAGATGTTGGGTGTTTAATAACAGCAATTGGTAACTTCATCATATCTCTCGACGACTTGTATAAGATTTCTTTGGGCATTGCCGCTATTCTGGCTCTCCGATCTTTATGGGGCGCATGAACAGGCAATCGCCCCACTTTTTCCAATAATACGCCTTTTCACTCTTTTTCATTCTACCAGCAGTATCTCGGTTGGTCAGTAATTTAGCTTTAAGAACGAAATAGAAAAGAAATTCCCAGTGAAAATCCAGAAAAAATCTTACATTTTAGAAAAAGTTATAAATTCAAAGATCATTTTGTCAATATCTTAATATTTTTTATTATAATCAGACAGCTTACATTATCCTAAATTTAAATTAATTTTTAACCAATTAGATAGGTGTTTTCGTGGCAAACACTGAAGAAAAATCCATTGAACAGTATGATCATCTAGGTAAAGAAAGGATAAATAACCCTCAAGTAGGACTAGTAACTCCAATAACTGATCCTGATACAGGTGAAAAGAAACAATACGAGTATGATCCGCATATTGACCCTCAACTTCAGTGGGCAGGAAAAACAGAACACACTTCTTTTAAAGTTCCGACTGTATCCTTACACGTACACGAAAGAATTGATCCGAAAACAATTATAAGTTCATTCAAAAAAGGGAAAAAAAGAGTACAAGCATCACTTTTCGATGTCTATGAGAAACCCTTCAGAGAAGCTGTGGAATTTTATAAACACAAGGAAGGGTGGACCAACCGTTTGATAGCTGGGGACAGTTTGCTCGTCATGAATTCCTTGTTGGAAAAAGAAGGAATGGGTGGTCAGATTCAGATGATTTACATTGACCCTCCATATGGAATTAAATATGGCTCTAATTTTCAGCCTTTTGTAGGTAAAAGGGATGTCAAAGACGGAGATGAGGATTTAACAACTGAACCCGAAATGATTAAAGCTTTTAGAGATACCTGGGAGCTCGGCATTCACTCATATCTTGCTTATATGAGAGATAGATTATTGCTTGCTAAAGAGTTACTGATAGATTCCGGTTCTATCTTTGTTCAGATTTCAGATGAAAATGTGCATCTTGTTAGATGTTTGATGGATGAAGTTTTTGGATCTGAAAACTTTGTAAGTTTAATTACATTTCGTAAGAAAACAATGCCTTTAGGTGCTAAATACCTTGAAGAAACATGTGACTATATAATTTTTTATTCAAAACAGAAAGAAAACCTGAAGTATCATTCGTTATTTAAGCCAACTGATGTTCAGGGAGATAGCCATTGGAATATTGCCGAGTTTAAGGACAAAAAGCGTCGAAAATTAACTAAAGATGAAATTAATAACCATTCACTTGTAGGTGAAGAATTTACTCCATGTCGATTAGTTTTAATGTCTCCAATAGGATTTGATCCCAACCGTGTTTTTCCAATAAAAGTTAATGGAAGAGAGTATTTCCCAGCGAGAGGAAAATCTTGGAAAACTAACGAAGAGGGTGCAAAAAGATTATTAAAAGATGAAAGATTGGTTCCGTACGAAAAAGGAGACAGATTGATGTATCTTCTAAAATTATCTGACTATCCTGTCTCTCCAATTACTGCTCTGTGGGACGATACTTCGGCGCCAACAAATATGAGTTACGTTGTTGAAACGTCAACAAAACCAATTTCTAGATGTCTCCTTATGACTACTGATCCTGGAGATCTTGTTCTTGACATTACTTGTGGTTCAGGTACGACTGCTTATGTTGCAGAACAATGGGGACGCCGATGGATCACATGCGATACTTCTCGTGTGGCAGTGACTCTTGCCAAACAAAGGTTAATGACAGCTATTTTTGATTACTATCAGCTTGTCCATCCAGATGAAGGTGTAGGCAGTGGTTTCCTATATCAAACAGTTCCACACATCACACTTAAGTCTATTGCAAATAACGAGCCTTCAACAGACGAAACTCTTTATGATCAGCCTTTGATTGACAATAAGAAAACTCGTATTACAGGTCCATTTACAGTGGAGGCAGTACCCTCAATGACAGCCAAATCTCTAGGAGAAATTGAGCAGGAAAACAGTGGATTTGGTTTAAGCGTATCTCGCTCGGGTGAAACATTAAGGCAGGAAGAGTGGAGAGATGAATTATTAAGAGTGGGAGTGAGAGCTAAGGGCGGAAAAAAGATTGAGTTCACCAGAGTTGAGGCACTTTCTGGAACTCGTTATATTCAGGCTGAGGGAGAAACAAAGGAAGATCAACCTAAAAAGGTCCTTATAGTATTCGGGCCGGAACATGCACCTCTTGAACAGAGGGCAGTAGAAAATGCCTGGCAGGAAGCTCGGACTCTCAGACCAGATATACTTCTTTTCTGTGCTTTCCAGTTTGAAGAAGAGGCTGCTAAAGATATAGATGAGATGAAGCCGGAGATTGCAGGAATGCAACTTTTAAAGGCACAGATGAATGCTGATCTCTTTACTGAAGACCTGAAAAAGAAAAAATCTGGCAATGAAAGTTTCTGGTTGGTAGGACAGCCAGACATTGAACTCAGACATATTACCGAAGGCGATTATGCAGGAAAATATGAAGTAGAAGTACTTGGTTTTGATTACTATAATCCTAAGACTGGGGACGTAGAGAGTGGTGGAAAAAGTAATATAGCCATGTGGATGCTGGATACAGATTACGATGATAGGAGTCTTTTCCCGTCTCAGGTTTTTTTGCCTATTGCTGGAGCTAAGGATGGATGGGCAAAGCTTGCCAGGAACCTTAAAGCTGATATTGACACTGAAAAACTAGAAAAGTTCAGAAACACCATATCGATTCCGTTCGAAGCGGGTCGAAATTGGAAAATTGCTGTCAAGATAATCGATAACCGTGGAATCGAAAGTTTGAGAATTCTCAAACTGTAAAGGGGGATTGTATATGGAAGTGAAAAAAGTAATAGACAAGCTAATTATTAATTCCCCCTATGAAGAGCCTAAACAGTACTGGTTTTACGTAAGGGAAAGGCGCCTTTTTGAAAAGAGAGATGGTAGAAGACCTCCAGGTTATCTAATAGCCACTCAGGGAAGCGAGTCTTTTGACGATCCAGGAGTCTTTATAAAAATAGAACTCGTTGAAAAAATACGTGGCAAGGTAAAAGACTGGAAAGATAATGATTATCCAGGAGTAACAGGAGTAACAAAAAGATTACTAAAATACTGGCAAGATAAAGAAGAACGTACTAATAATCGTTTTTTCTTCTGCCAGCTTGAGGCTATTGAAACCCTTATTTGGCTTACCGAAGCTTCAGAATCTGAAAAAATAGGAATAGAGATTCCTTCAGATGGAGGAGATTTCTCTCGCTGGTGTAGCAAGATGGCTACAGGTTCAGGTAAAACCGTAGTTATGGCTATGCTCATTGCCTGGCAAGTATTGAATAAAGTAGCTTACCCTCAAGATACAAAGTTTTCTAAAAATATTTTAATAGTAGCTCCAGGCATAACAGTTAAAAATCGACTTTCTGTTCTTAATCCAAACGAATCTAATAATTATTATGAAGAATTCAATGTTGTTCCTCCAAGTTTGATTGAAAGGTTACGACAGGGTAAAGTAAAGATTATCAACTGGCACAAACTCGCTTGGGAAAACGAAGAAAAGATAGCAAAAAGAAAGAGCGTAGACAAGCGTGGAGCGAAGAGTGATGAAGCATATGTTAGAGAAGTGCTTGGGGAACTAAAAGATGCCAGCAATATCGTTGTCATAAATGACGAAGCGCATCATGCATGGCGTGTCCCTGCTGAAAGCAAGATAAAAGGAGTTAAAAAGGAAGAAATTGAAGAAAGCACAATCTGGGTTGGTGGATTAGACAGAATCAATCGTAAAAGAGGTATTCTTCGATGTTTTGATTTTTCCGCAACTCCTTTTGCTCCTTCAGGAAAAAAAGCTTCTGATGAAGCACTTTTTGAATGGATTGTAAGTGATTTTGGATTAAACGATGCAATAGAGTCAGGATTAGTAAAAACCCCCAGAATAGTTATCCGGGACGATGGTAGGAAAAATGAGGAACTTAAATCCCGATTATATCATATATACAAGGATCCTGATATTCAAAACGACTTAAACTTAAAAGAAGACCCTTCCTATCCTCTCCACGATTTTATAATTAATGCTTATTATCTCCTCGGCAAAGACTGGCTAAAAACCAAAGAAGAATGGGAGAAAGAAGGTCATAATGTTCCTCCAGTTATGATAACTGTTGCAAACAGAACGGAGACTTCTGCCAGAATAAAATATGCTTTTGATCATAACGAAATTCTCATTCCTGAGTTGTGCGATTCCGAAAAAACACTTCAAATTGATAGTAAAATCCTGAATGAAGCTGAAAGTGCAGAAGAAAATATTGATTTTTCTTCAGATATCAATGAGCAAGAAGTTAAATTAACAAAACAAAAACAAGCAGAGTTGCTTCGCTGGAAAGTTAATACAATAGGAAAGAAAGGAGAACTTGGAGAGCAGGTTCAAAATGTCATATCAGTTGGGATGCTCTCTGAAGGTTGGGATGCAAAGACTGTAACCCATATTATGGGTTTACGTGCTTTTTCAAGTCAACTCCTGTGTGAACAGGTTGTTGGTAGGGGTCTTAGGCGAACTTCTTATGAAGTAGAAGATGATGGATTGTTCGAGCCTGAATATGTGAATATTTTTGGAGTACCTTTTACTTTCCTTCCTCATGAAGGAGGAGAGGGAATTCCGAAGCCAACAAAGCCCAGAACAACAATCGAGCCAGTAAAAGAAAAACAAAAGTATGAAATTTCCTGGCCAAATATATTGAGAATAGACCATGTATACCGTCCAGTTTTAAAACTTGACATGGAAAAAGTAACTCCAATTATATTGGATCCTTATGAAAGTATAACTCAGGCAGAAATGGCTGCGATTATTGCCAGCAAACCTAGTCTTGCAGCATTATCCGAAATAGATCTGCAAGAAATTGCTGACAAGTTTAGGACCCAGACAGTAATATTTGAGACTGCAAAAAGAATATTCAATAGCGAAAAGGACAGTTTAAAAGGAAACAAAGATTTCTTCCTTGCCCAGCTCATAAAGATAACAAGTGATTTTATTAATAGTGAGAAAATTGTGATTAGTAGCCGTCATTACAGGGAAAATGAGCTGAAAAAAAGAGTATTAATTACAGTTAACATCAACAAAATCGTACAACATATTTGGAACGCTATTCGTGCAGAAAACACAGAAAAGTTGCTGCCTGTGTTTGATAAGGAAAACTCTATTAGGTCAACAGCACAAATGCGCACATGGTATACTACAAAGCCTTGTGAACATACTGAGAAATCTCATATAAACCTTATAGTTGCGGATAGTGCTTGGGAAGTATCAGAAGCCTACACATTAGACAAAAACCCCTTGGTTGATTCTTGGGCAAAGAATGATCACCTGGGATTCGTTATCTTATATAACTTTAAGGGAGTTATAAAGAAATATTATCCAGATTTCATAATAAAACTGGTAAACGGAGAATTTTTAGTACTCGAAACTAAAGGTCAAAACGATGAACAGGATAAGACGAAGAGAGTATTCCTAAAAGAATGGGTGGAAGCAGTGAATAATCACGGCGGATTTGGAATATGGCATGAAGATATTTCATATAATCCATCTGATTTGGAAGATATTATTGAAAAATATTGTTCATTTTCCACCTAAGTTATAATAAATTTTAAATAAGTGAATTACCTTGTCCATGTGTCCAGTAATTTTGTATTTATCTGAAAATAAATAAAATATAAAATTATAGTAGAATGTAAGTTTTAACTGGACATAAGGACATAATGATAAGGTGTACCCGGAGTCTGTAATACTGCCATATATTTCTTGTTAATATCTTCAAAAATTGTTACATTCTGAGCCCGGGTGCTCTAATCTTGATTGCATTCAAACTTCAAGAAAACATAACCAATTCGCGATTAATATATGAAAGTTAAAATAACCCTAAAACAGAGTTTACCTAAAAATCTTATAATGATCAGAGAGTTCTAAGTTTTATAGGAAGAAGCGTAAAACCCCGAAGTCTTTAGCTTCGTGGGATATAAGCGTCAACTTCCAAACTGTTAACCGTTATAGTTTCTGTAAACTATTAAATGTCTTCAAAACGTTTCTAATATTAGATTTTGCTGTCACCACTAACTCACCGTTCTTTAAGAATGTTACCGGATGTATGCGAAAACCAAGCGAGGTAACGTTTTGAACATGGAGCAGTTGGATAACAGGGCAAGAATCATCCCGAAGGGATCGGGATTAAGCCGTGGAAAGACGGTAGCTATAAGCATCTCAAGTATATCACACTCATATTCCATTTCACCGAAGGGACTTCGGGTAGAGCCTGTGGACTTGTGGAGGTTGCTCCGAGGTATGAAGCAGGAAGCCACTAGGTCTTTAGCCTAGTGGTAGTTCACATGTAAATATATTTTACACCTCCAAGAATAACCCCTATAACAAATCATGGTAGCTAGAGAAGCTATAATAACGTTTTAAGTTTGCTAACCTTATTCAGACTCCTTCAGTCGAAAATTGTTTTCTTATTACCTAAGAGCAATTGTACTATTTCATCTGCTCCAACTAGACCTGACCGAATCATCAATTCCTCTGTAACTGCTTTCCCAAATGGAGTAACTTCGTAAATTAATCTTTCATTAAGTGGCAGATTTTTGTCTTGCAGATTCAAGTATTGGGCAGTTATGATACCGAGTTCAAGAAGTTGTTGAATTGAGCTGTTTCTTTCAATGCTTAATAAAGCTTCACCCATATTATTTCTAGTAGGATGAGTAATTATTCCTTGAGTATGTATATAAGATTCATGAAGACATAGCCAACTATCTTTCGTTAAAGAATCAGCTGCTCGCTTAACTGTAATATGTTTTCGAAGGTCAAGTTCCTTTATAGCTAATATTAGTGCTCGTTTTATGAGATTTCTTGCTTGTTCGGGATCTGTATCAGGATTATACTTATTCACTCTTAAACTGGCAAGATCAAATGGAATAGAATCTTGATCTGATTTAAATAGAATAACTTCTTCTGGCAGTCTAACAGCAGTGGCGAGTCCTACTTCGTACATTACATTATTATTTTTGCATGCATATTTTTTGCCATTTTTGTCTAAAGATCCAATTGTAGTCAGATCAGCAAAAAACAAAAAACAATTATTAATGCCAGTTATAATTTCTACATTTATCGAATCACCAGCCTTCCTCAAATCCACACGATAAGGCTCAAGTTTTTCGCCACTATCTGAATCATCAATATTAACAGATTTCACAGCGGGTACTATCACATCAATCCATCTTTTATCAAACTCATTACCAAAATCCATAGCCACGAAAACCTTATTATTACGAGGAAAGGATGGAAACAAATTAAAAACATCTAAAGGATACATAAATAACTTAATTAGTTCAAATTATTAAACTATATTATATTTTATCTGGATAGTTTTGTTTTTCCATTATGATTATTCTTTATCCGTGATCTGGAGAGCAATATAACAGGGTAAAGGCTATTATCTTTTATTTGTTTCAACAATTCAATCTTTAATTATGTCAAGGCCGGTTTACTTTTCCTCACATTAGCCGGTATAAATTTCCTCATATGCTGATATAAATTTTACTCAATTTTTTAAAAGCTTACTCTAAAATCACTGATACATATTTCCCATTTTTATTCCCTGTTTTTTCCTTTCCTTTAGCCTATAACTCTCTCCTTTTATGTTAATCGTAGTAGAATGATGGAGTATGCGATCCAGCACAGCAGCCGCTATTACTTGATCCTGGAATATCTCCCCCCATTCTCCATATGACTTGTTTGATGTCAGGATCGTTGAACTCTTTTCGTAACGTCTGGAGATTAGCTGAAATAGGCAGTGAGCTCCATCGTCATCAAATGGGAGATAGCCTATTTCATCAATTATCAGCACTTTATATTTCGTCAAATCCCTGATCTTCTTTTCAAGAATTCCTTCTCTATTTGCTATTTTCAACCTCTCAATAAGGTTTCCTGTATTCGTAAAGTAAACCGAAATTCCTGCTTTTACTGCTTCAATCCCAAGAGCAATTGCAAGATGAGACTTTCCAACGCCAGGAGGACCAAGCAAAACAACATTCTCTGAATTATGAACAAATCTCAAGGTTGCAAGGTCTTCCATTACTTTTTTATCAATGGATTTCTGAAACTCAAAATCGAATTCTTCAAGCGTCTTTTTCACAGGAAAACCTGCACTTTTCATCCTTCTCTCAATTGCAGCAGCTTCCTTGTGTTTCTTTTCCCGTTCAAACAGATAATCAAGGACTTCCATTGTTGTCTTGCTGTCCCTTGCAGCAATTTCAAGGCAGTTATCAAGGAGCTCTTCGATTGTATTCAGTTTGAGGTATTGCAGATTATTGTGAAGTCTCTCATAGGTGAAGTTGTTCATTCAAAACCACCTTCACTAAACGTTTCATAGACATCAAGAGACCTTTTTTCAACTTCTGGACCTGAGAATTTCAACGGAATCTGTGAAGCTTTCTTGCATTTTGAATTCTCTTTAAGAATCTCGCTCAGAAGACCCTGGAAATGTTCCTTTTTCCTTGAAACTCTGCAGTTTCCGGGAAGAATTTCATGTTCACAGATCTTCTCATAATCAACATAGACCTCGAATTTTCCTTCAAAGATCTGAAGCTCTGCAGTTCTTCCTGCAAACCTGTAAGGAACAGAATACTTATTTCCAAGGAACGAAATATAACAGTCTCTGGAGACCTTTCTGGTCTCCTTATGGACAACTTTGTAAGGAGGAACCTGACCCAGAAGGTTCAGGTTCTCCTCCTTAAAGCGTTCAAGAGGGATTTGATAGGTTGTTCCATGGACAGTTGAATTTACTCTTTCTAACCACCTGTTAACTTGGCCGTTCAGATCTTCGAGAGAGGTAAATTGTCTTCCAAGGAAGAAGTCCCTCTTGACATACCCTACCGTATTTTCAATCTTGCCTTTTGTCTGAGGCCTGTAAGGCCTGCATAACCTTGGAATAAAACCAAAGCATTTGAAAAAATCCTCAAACTGTGAGTTCCATTCAGAATCAGATGATTTTAAGGCTCTTTTGATAACAACCTGTTTCATGTTATCGTACAGAATTTCCTGTGTAAATCCTCCGAAGTACTCAAAAGCGTTCCGATGACACTGAATAAGAGTTGGAGTGTCTATGCTCAGTGTAAATTCAACATATCTCATCCTTGAATATCCAAGAATCATGTTAAAGCAAAAGAGTTTCTTTACCTTTCCATCAACCTCAACTGTTCCTAACTCTCCCCAGTCAACCTGAGCCTGTACACCTGGTTTTGTTTCGTAGCGAAGCACAGCAGGAATTCCTTGCTCAGGTCGGACTTTTTGTACGAAGTCCTTGACTATGGTTTTTCCTCCATCAAAACCTATTTCTTTGATTTCCCGATAGAGGCGAGAAGCAGTATAGGGACCTTCTTTGAGTTTTTCAAGAATGTAAGGTTTGAAAGGATCAAGCTTGCTCTTTCTTCCAGAACGTTTCTGGGGCTCAGGCAAGGTTTTCAGCAGAAGATACTTCCTCACAGTTTTCCTGTCAAAACCTGTTTGTCTGGAGATTTCACTTATGCTAAAGCCTTGTGAATACAAATCTCGTATCAATAGCCATTCCTCCATTTTCAACATTATTTAGGATCCTCGAGCTTTTCTCAAGGATTGGAAATTGGGGAATTTTAATCAGGCTAAAATGAGGAATTGTTCACCGGCCTTGACAATTACGACCCTAATTCTTCGTCATTATTCTTTAATAAGTAGTTTTTACACTACATTTAACGATTATCATTAGATGTGTATGCTGCTAAAACGGAAATAATTGTAAAAAGTTTTATGAAAATCATATAGATGAAATTGAAATAATCTATTGATCAAAATCAACGGGAACTGGTCATCAATTTTACTTTTTGAGCGAAATCACTTGGGTCACGGTTTTACAGAAAAAGTTTTGTAAGATTTTGAGGGGGGTACTCTGGAGCTTAATTCATCATTTCCTTTCCTTTACTTGATATGAATAGAAAGTTATATAACTGTTTTATAACTATTAGTTGATGTTAAAGAGGTTAAATGATGAAGCTGTTGGGAAAGTCTAAGGTTATAAAACACAAGGCAAAACCAGAGATTACATATCCCTTAATAAGGCTTCCACAATCGGAAGTAGACTTTGCTGGAGAAACTGCACATATTTTCAAAACTGAATATAATGGTAAGCCTGTGTATGTAATCGCTCTTGAAGAAGAGCTTAACTGTGAACTCAAGGTTGCACAACCAGAAGAAAAATCTGATCTTGAAGCAAGAATCGAAGCTTTAGAAAAGGAAGTCTATAGAGACTCTAAATCAGAAAACAAGGAAAATAAAGAAAATGGGCCCGCCGAAATTCGAATTCGGGACCTCCGCCGTGTGAAGGCGACGTCATAACCGTCTAGACCACGAGCCCTAGATTGAAATTGAAAATTAAAAGGGTTAAGCAACCATAAAATAGAACTTCTTATGTATAAGCTTATCGCTTGCGGGCTTATTTTGGGCTTGGCCGGACCTGTTCTGTAATTATTTTTACTTTTTGCTGCTGGAATTTTTTGTTTTTATATTGTTTTGGAATTTTCAATCAGATGACAGGATAAAAAAGTAAAAATGTAATGACATTCATAACTATAGAAATAATTTAATTGCCTGATTTATATGATAGAAATCCTGAAAATCCTTTTCACAATGCCTTTTTTGCTCTACGGGTGCTACACCGACATAAAGGAACGCAGAGTTTCAAATAAGGTATGGAAGTACATGCTTGCGTCAGGTTCGGTCTTTGTAATTTATGAGGTTTTTACCGGGGGGATTCCTTACCTTAAATCTCTGGTTCTTTCGAGCGTTATTGTTTTCATTTCAATTTATATCCTTTTCCAGCTTGGAGCATTCGGGGGCGGGGATGCAAAAGGGCTGATAGTGCTCTCCATCCTGTTTCCTCTCTATCCGGTATTTTTGTTTTCCGAAAAAGTATATCCTCTGCTCGGGCTGCCTCCCATAGGGTTTTTTACTTTCACGGTACTGGAAAATGCCCTTCTGGTAACTGTCCTTGTACCTATAGGGATGTTTTGCTACAATTTCATGCATTTCTCGCCTGAGATGCTTAAAAATCCTCTCTATATGTTTATCGGGTACAGGACTGAAGTTTCATCCCTGAAAAACAAAGAACATCTGGGCTTGCTTGAAAAATTCGAGCTCGACGAAAACGGGGTTGTCATCAGGAAGTTCGCAAGGGCAGGGCTTAATTTTGATGCAAACCAGAAACCAGAACTTGAGGAATACGTAAAAAAAGGGCTGATTGAAAAAGAGATCTGGGTTACTCCTGGCCTGCCCTTTATGCTCTCAATTACTGCAGGCTTTATTATCGCAGTCGTTTTTGGGGATTTGATTTTTTATGCCGTATCCGGCTTCCTTGGTGGCTGAAATGAGATCTAAGGAGTATGCCGAAAAATCTATAGAGGCATTCGAAAATCTTCTTAATTAACCGGTGCCTGTAGAAATCTTCTCAATTTTCTCTTGTTTTTTACCTTTTCTGCACAATGAGCAGCCCGTAAAGAATGGTTTCTGCAATCGGGGGGTTATCGGGAGTACCTTTTACAATCCTTTCCTCAGGATACCCGAGGTTTTCACAGGTATACAGCTCGGCTTCGATTTCAAGCTCTTTAAGGATTTCTGCAACCTCACGAGAGCCGAAGGTCTCTTCCGGCAGCAAGAAGATGTTTCTCCCGTTCCTTAATTCCTGGATCAATTCGGCTTTTGCAGGCTCAAAGTCCCTGCCATGGGCTGTTATCGCACAGAGGTTGGTCAGGTTTACTTTTGTACGGGCACAGGCTGCCTGCATTGAAGAGATTCCCGGAATTACAGTATCATTTTCCCCTGCAAATTTTCCGAGCCCGGAAAACATAGGATCTCCTGTGGACAGGACAACAGCGTCTGCGGGCAGGAGGTGAAGAGACCTGTAGTCTTTAATCGTTTTTGCTTCGCAGGTGATATGTTCCTGTGCAAGCTCAATGGCTCTTTTTGCACCATAGACTACTGAAGCCTTCTTTATTGCCCTTATACCTTCTTCCGTAAGCATGCCGGGTCCGACCCCGACTCCTACCACTATCATGGTTTCTCTTCCCTCTATCCGGTTATTCTCCTGTCCGGTTATTTTCATTTTAATTTTGCTTTAATTTGCTTTAATTTGCTTTAATTTCTATTTTATTCTTTTACTTCCCGCTTCTGCTGTCCATAAGGACAGACCCGTCCCTGTCAATTACAACTATCCTTGCGCTTTTTCCTTTCTCGACTGCCATTTCGAAAGCTTCTTTCAGGCGCTCATGCTCCGGGGCCTTCTCAAGCATCTCAACAACAGTCGCATACCCGCTGCCTTCAAGCATTTCAGGATTTCCCCATTTCAGGACAAGGCCGGGTAGCCCACAGATAATAATGTCGCCTGAAGCATGACCGAGACCTTCCGAGATCCTGCTCCCCACCATAACAACGGTATATTCAGGGAAAAGCATGTGGGAATACTTCATTCCTATCCGGCCTGTGGTCAAAACTACTTTGTCCGTGCAGCGGATAAGGTCTCCTCTCATTTCTCCAAGGTGGTCGTTCCAGGGCTCAACAAAACCTGTACTTCCGAGGACAGAAATCCCGCCTTCGACTCCTATCCTGCTGTTCAGGGTTTCTTTCCCTATCCTTTCCCCTTCAGGAATTGAAATCGTAACTTCTGCTCCCTGCAGGCCCAGTTCCTCTACAGCTTCTTTTACTGCTGCTGTTATCTGTTCCATGGGTTTGGGGTTTATAGCCGGCTTGCCTCTTGGTACCTGGAGCCCGTCCCTTCTTACAATTCCTATGCCTTTTCCTCCAAGGATGTGAATTCCTTCGGTTTCTCTGGCTTCGCCGACAAATTCGAGACCTCGTGTAATATCGGACTCGTGGTCGTTAGGGGTCTTCTTTACAACTGCGCGCCCTGGGGAAGACTCGCTTACTTTAAGGTGGGCTCTGAGTCCTGCCGGAGTAGGGACGGATACGCTGTCAATCTTTTTCTTAAGGGAAAGGACAGCGGCTTTTGCAGCAGCAGTAGCTGTAGTGCCTGTTGTATATCCTCGCTTGAGGACAGACCCGTCACTCAGGACAACAACCATGCCGGATGCTACGTTTTTTTCAAGCTCTTCCCTGGGCAGCCCTGTGCGAGCAATCCATTCTTCAGGGATCTTGAAATTGTTAACAGGATCTATCATGGAAGAATACTCGGAGGTTTTTTATTATAAATGTATTGACCTGAAAACCGAATAAAAATTAAAAGAAAGAGACCCAATAACCACAGCTGTTACCCGGAAAAACCAGCATTTTATAAAACACGGGTATGCTGTAAAACTACAATGTATTAAAACACTACTATATTATATTTTCAGATTATTTACTAAAAAACATAATTATAGAAAAGTGTGGCATCATTCCAGGAATGGAGTTTTTCGTTTTTCTGGAAGTTGGGGTGTGTTTTTGGGGGTTTTGAATGGGGGGTGGCCATTCTTATCTGGGTTTGGGGGTTGGGGTGTGAAAAATAGTTTTTTGGAATGATGCCTGTGGTGTCAGTACTGGGCTGACATGTACCCTAAATATCAGTTCTAATATATAAATCTATAGGAAATAATGATATATTTCCCAGAGAAAACCTTTTTGATCCCGCTTTAATCAATAATTGATACTCTTTCTATATATTATTTCGAAAAGCTATGTTTTTTATGCGCATATTTTCTCTGCTAACCGGCTTAATTTTTCGAGATATTCTCTTTTTTTTCTTTATTCAGTTCGCACTATTTAGGGGGCTCTTGCAAACATTCTGTCCAGTTCGCTTTTAGTGAAGGTTATAACTGTAGGTCTTCCATGCGGGCAGGAGTAAGGGTTCTCAGCTTTCTTAAGCTGCTCAATCAAATCTTCCATCTGCTTTGGAGTGCAGGCTGCCCCTCCTTTAATTGCTGCTCTGCATGCAAGGGTCTTGCTCACCTTTTCCAGGATTCCGGTCTCTTTTTTGACCTTTCCTTCAGCCAGCAGGTCAGATATCACATCATGAATCACATGGGTATCCTCAAGACGTCCGAAAACCTCGGGAACAAAAGTAACCACATAGGTATTATCTCCAAATTCCGAGATTCCAAACCCGTATTCCTCAAGGTAAGGTATGTATTCTTCCATTAGCACCTTTTCTTTCGGGGTAAGCTCTATCATTACTGGAGTAATAAGTTCCTGCACCCTTGATTTTTTGCTTCTCAAAACCTGCTCGTAAAGGATGCGCTCATGAGCTGCATGCTGATCAATAACTATAAGATCTTCTCCTTTTTCAGCAAGGATATATATCCTGGAAACCTGGCCTATGATACGAATATCCTCAAGAAGGTCAGTGTTTGCTTTCTGTTTCTGGATCTGCTTTTCCTCTACCTGTGTTTTTTCAATTACTTTATCTTCAGCCTTCTTGCCTAGCAGGCCTTCTTCTTTCTCTATCCTTTTATCTTCCGCCTTTTCCTTTTCCCTATCTGCCTTCTCCTCTTCGCTCTTTCCTGCAAACTCTAGGAGGCGCTCGGATTTTTTCAGTCTTCTTTCAGTATCCTTTACAGGATAGGTGTAAGCCTCTGGCTTATCTTTCAGGGTTCTATTACCATTTCCCTGAGTTCTGGCTACCTCTGAAGCTTCCGCAATTCTTAATTCGTGCCCGGTATCTCTTTCGCCTGCTTTCCCTATTCCCTCTGTCATTTCTCTTCCAGGCAGCACCTCTCCAGCGTCCGGCGTCTGAATTTTTCCTGGAAATTCAGGAACATCGAAGGTTTTCTGTAACCTTTTTCCTTCCTTTTCCCTGATCTCGGGGGCGAGCCCGTGTTCCGAAAGGACCTTTTCAACCGCACGGATAACTGCATCTCCTACTTCCTTTTCCCGGCTGAAGCGGACCTCTGCTTTTCGGGGATGGACATTTACATCAACTTCTCCAGGATCAAGAGTAAGAGAAAGAACTGCTACAGGATAGCGGCCTTTAGGCATTTTTGTGTAGTATCCTTCACGGACGGCTGTATTAATAGTTTTTGAAGTTACGGGGCGGGTATTTACGAAAAGAAAAAGCTGGTCGCTGTCTCCTCTGTTCAGTTCGGGCTTGGAGACATAACCCCTTATCTGGAATTCTTCCGTCCCGTATTCAAGCGGGAGCATTGCCCGTGCAGTCTCAGGTCCGAGCAGGTTCACCATGCTGTTAAAAAGGTCATTTGACCCGGTATTCCTGAGGACTGGCTTGCCTTCGCTAATCAGGACGAAGGAAATTCCCGGATTTGCCAGGGCAAGTCTCATGACGGTATCAGTGATATGGGCAAGCTCTGTGCGGTCTGTTTTCAGGTACTTGCGTCTTGCAGGTGTGTTATAGAAGAGATCTCTTACATGTACCGATGTTCCTGGAGCTGTCCCTGCATCAGAAGTTTCCTCTACTTTTCCTCCGTGGATGACAACTTTTGTGCCTGCAATCTCTTCTGGAGGGCGAGTAAGGATTTCTACTTTGGCAATGGCGGTTATGGAAGAAAGGGCTTCTCCCCTGAAGCCCATTGTAGAGATCGTGTCAAGATCCTCGATCTTTGTAAGTTTGCTTGTTGCGTGTTTTTTATACGCAAGGAGAACATCGGCTCTGCTCATTCCGCAGCCATTGTCCCGTATAAGGATAGAATGCTTTCCTCCTTTCTCAACTTCGATGCGGATTTCTGTTGCTCCGGCATCGATTGAGTTGTCTATGAGTTCCTTTACCACGGACGCAGGGCGTTCTATTACTTCTCCGGCTGCAATCTTGTTTATTGTATCCTTATCAAGAATCCGGATTTTATTTTCCTGTTTTCCCATTTTCTCTTCCATCTTGCCTTCCAGCTTCTTTCCAGTATTCTTTCCGGTTTGCTCTTCCCGTATCTCTTCAACCTGCTCTTTCATCTGTTCTTCCATCTTTTATTCTATCCGTTTTCCCTGCAATGTCGGTATTTCCATTTATTCTGGTTTTTCCACTTATTCTATCAGTTTTTTTGCCCATTTCCTTTAACCAAGCAGCTTTTTCAGCTCATGAAGTTTGTTCATAGCTTCTATTGGCGTCATTTCATCCACATTCATTTTTTTCAGAGCTGCTTCTACAGGGCTCAGCCCCCTTTTCACTTCCGAATTCCCACTGCTGCTCCCAGGATCGAAAAGCAGCATCTGGGTATAGCGGGCGGCTGCTTTACCTTTTCTCTTTTTTCCGCCTTCTTCGTCCTCAGCTTCCTCAAGCACGCTTTCCCTTTCAAGTTCCCTGAGGATCTCGCTTGCCCTTTCAATCACTTTTTCCGGGACTCCTGCAAGCCTTGCGACATGGATCCCATAACTCCTGTCGGTTGCTCCCGGAACGATTTTCCGCAGGAAGACCAGCTCGTGACCTTCTTCTTTTACTGCAATGTGGTAATTTTTGACCCGCTTTAATTTCTCTTCAAGGGCTGTGAGCTGGTGGTAATGGGTTGCAAAAAGAGCCCTTACGCCTACTTTTCCCCTGTTGTGCAGGAACTCAACAACTGCTTTTGCAATGCTGTACCCGTCATAAGTGCTCGTTCCCCTGCCTATTTCATCGAGCAGCACAAGGCTTTTCGGGCTGGCATTATTCAGGATATTTGCCAGTTCAACCATTTCGACCATAAATGTGCTCTGTCCGCTTGCGAGGTCGTCAAAAGCTCCTATCCTTGTAAAAACCTGATCGATAACTCCTATGGAAGCATAGGATGCCGGGACAAAAGAACCTGCCTGAGCCATAATCGCGATAAGTGCAGTCTGGCGCATATAGGTGGACTTTCCAGCCATGTTCGGTCCCGTAACCAGCAAAAACTGGTTCTCCTTACAATTCATTTCCGTATCATTCGGGACAAAACCGCCTGATACCGTACTTTCAACAACTGGATGCCTGCCGTCCCTTATAAGGATCTTGCAGTCCTCAGTGAGCTGAGGGCGCGTATAATTGTTATTTTCTGCGACCTCTGCCAGGTCCGCAAGGACATCGAGAATGCCTATCCTTTCTGCTGTTTCCTGGAGCTCCTTTGAATGAGCTGCAAGGGTATCTGTGATTTCGGTGAAGATTTCATACTCCAGAGCTACAGCTTTATCATTTGCTGTCAGGATCAGGCTTTCTTTTTCTTTGAGTTCCGGTGTAAAGAAACGCTCTGCATTTGCCATCGTTTGCTTTCTTATATAATCATCAGGCACCTGACTGCTGTTTGCATTTGTAACCTCGATGTAGTATCCGAAGACCTTATTGTATCCAACTTTCAGGGACTTGATTCCTGTCCTGTCCTTTTCTTTCTGCTGGAAGGCTGCAATCCACTGTTTGCTGTTGCTTGAAATATCCCTGAGCTCGTCAAGTTCTTCACTGAACCCGGTTTTTATCATTCCGCCTTCACGGACGGTTAAGGGAGGCTCTTCGACAATTGCTTTTTCGATCATTTCAGCCAGTTCTTCCAGTTCTGAAAAAGATTCAAGCCCTTCTGCAATTTCTTTTAACATCTCTGTATTAGCTTTCTCCAGGAGGCAGTCCCTGATTGAGGGCACAACATAAAGGGATTTTTTCAGGGCTACAAGATCCCTTGCATTGGCATTTCCGTAAACTATTCTGCCTACAAGGCGTTCAATATCCCTTACGTCTGAAAGCCAGTCACGGATGTCATAGCGAAGCAGATTGTTTCCTGCCAGTTCTTCTACTGCATCCAGTCTGAGGTTAATTTCTTCTACGGAAAGCAACGGCTTTAAGAGCCACTTTTTAAGGATGCGGCTCCCCATAGGTGTCTTTGTGCAGTTCAGGGTCCTGTAAAGGGAGTTCTGGTCTCCTTCGTCCCGCACATTTTTCACGATCTCCAGATTGCGGAGGGTAACAGAGTCGAGAATCATGAACTCTGTGTTTGAGTAAGTCCTGAGAGTATTGATATGAGCAAGATCTCTCATCTGGGTTGTTTTTGCATACTCAAGGGCAGCCCAGGCAGAGTATACTGCAAATTCCAGCTTTTCACAGCCCATACCCTCAAGGGTTGAGACTCTGAAATGAGTTTTTAGCTTTTCTCCGGCTTCTTCTATTCCGAAAATTTCCGGCGCAAATTCCTGCACGATTGTCTGTCCCTTTAACCTGTCAACGAGTTCCGGATTTCCATACAGGGTCGGAGGAAGGATGCATTCTGCAGGCTTCATACGGGCAAGTTCGCAGAGGAGTTTTTCAAAGTTTTCTGAATCTGTAAACTGGGTTGTAAGGAATTCTCCGGTTGAGATATCCAGGAAGGAAATCCCGAATTCAATTTCCTTTTCTCCGCTTTTTCCGGATTTTCCTGACTCTCTTCCTGCAACTGCCATTAAGTAATTGTTTGATGCATCAGGGAACATGGAAGAATCTATTGCAGTTCCCGGGGTTACTACCCTGACAACCCCCCTTTTAACAACCCCTTTTGCCTGCCTGGGGTCTTCGAGCTGCTCGCAGATGGCTACCTTGTAACCCCTGTTTATCAACCTTGGAAGGTATGTGTCAATCGCGTGATAAGGAATTCCTGCAAGAGGCATTCTCTCCCCTGATCTGTCCTTCCCCCTTGCTGTCAGGGTGATTTCAAGCTCTTTTGCAATGGTTTTTGCGTCTTCTCCGAATGATTCGTAGAAGTCTCCCATTCGGAAGAAGATCAGTGTATCAGGGTATGCCTGTTTGGCCTCGTAGTACTGGCGCATTGCAGGGGTCATCATTTCAGTCATTTTTTACTCACTGTAGCCTTGGATCTATATACCTTGAAATTAGCGTTTGAATCAGGAATGGGCTTTTAGTTTTAAATGGAAAGAATGGATAAGTGTCGGTGATATCGTTTGATCAGCCCCAGTTGTCCAACCCGGTTTTTTCTCTTATCCAGTTTGAATAGAATTTAATGATATCATTTGAGCATCAGTTGAATATTAAATGGTATCTGTTTGAGTATCAGTTTGAGCAGCTGCTTGAATTCCAGTCGCAGTTTCTGTTTGAACATT
Source organism: Methanosarcina hadiensis (assembly GCF_046529725.1). Classification (GTDB taxonomy): domain Archaea; phylum Halobacteriota; class Methanosarcinia; order Methanosarcinales; family Methanosarcinaceae; genus Methanosarcina; species Methanosarcina hadiensis. Next base: position 4,211,178 of record NZ_CP136241.1, read on the forward strand.
GGTTGCAGTATTTGTTTGAACATTGGTTGCAGTATTTGTTTGAACATTGGTTGCAGTATTTGTTTGAACATTAGTTGCAGTATTTGTTTGAATATCAGTTACAAATACTATGCCTTTATCTTGAATCATGCTTCTTATATATAATTTAACAATTCGATATTGTAAGCCTTATCAAAGGAGGGAATTATCCTGAGCAGGGAAAAATTAGTTGAAGTCTGTCCTGTCTGCGGGAGTTCGGATATCTACTATGAGGTTGGCGGGTATGCAGGTGCTGTCTACCACTGTAAGGTGTGCGGATATGTCGGAGCTTTCGTTATCGAGGCTAATGAGGAGATGATTGAGAAAATTAAAGAAAGGTATGAGCGGGAAAAGGAGAGAGAAGATAATGAAAATAACTAATTAGAGAAGGTAACTAATTAAAGAAGGTAACTGATTTTAATTATATATTTCGTATCTTATAACTCACTTTAATCCTTTAAATCTTTTGGGAAATTTGAGCCTGAAAATTCTAAAGATTTTCTTTGATTTTGCTGCCAGAATGGCTCTCATGTTATTGTCTTATTATTGCTTTGAGTAACAGGTCAAAACTGGGCCACAGGTTATAACTAATTCACAGGTTTTCTGGAACAAATCCTTAATCTCTTAGATTCAGTAGAATTTTTCTTTTTTCCCAGCAGGAAGGGAAAATAATTGTTGATCAGGAAAATCACGGGTACCAGTAAGAGAAGGTTAATAATCGTTAAGCTCAGGGCAAAAGCGGTATTGTAATAGAAAGATTCAAACTCGCCTCCGAAACTGAGAGCAGCTAATTTTGTCAGGACATCCTTCAGGGGGAAATGAAGAGCAAGTACAATCAGGCTGTTTCTTCCGTAGTACTCGAATACCTTTGAACTCCCTATTTTTTTAAAAAGGTAGACAAATGTAAATATTCCGGAAAAAGCAAGAATGTAAAATGAAAAGAAGCTACCATATTTCAGAACATTCATGTTAACTTTGTCGTCTACTGGAAACTTCAGCAGGTATCCCAGGTATAGAAAGCTCAATAGAATCGCAAAAACAGGTAAATACTTCTCAACTTTTGAGAATCTTTCTGTAATCTCTGAGTCTGATTTCAGTCTGGGATCTGCTTTCAATTCTGTTTCAGGCTCTGTAAGTATCTTGAACAGATTTCCAGCTCCATAAAAGACTATTGCAGCAAGAGCTACGTCAACATTCCAGGGTATTCTGAAAGGCACGTAGACAGAATAAAGATAACCAATTACTCCGGCTGCAGTAATCCATAGTACAAGTTTTTTCGGCTCTCCATAGTACTTTTTCGCAAGCCCGTAAAAAAGGAGTTCGGTTACAAACAGGCAGGTCAGGAACCAGAGAGGCGGATTATAAGATATCATCGGACCCAATGCGTAAAAGATATGATAGATTCCATGAAGTATGCTGTTTTCAAGAAGTATGATATGTTCAAAAAATTTAATATTTGGGACTCCTGGTTGAAATCCTGTATCCAGTAAAAAATAAAACAGACAGGTAAGGGCAGCAAAAGCAAAATAAGGCACGATAAGAGACCTGAATCTCCCTTTGATAAAGTTTGCAGCCGATCCTGCATATTTTCCGAAGTCAAACAAAAATCCGGAAATAAAAAAGAAAAGCGGCATGTGAAATGAAAATATGTAAGTATCAAGCGCTGCCGGCAAACTGTGATGCGCAAACACCACAAGCATAATCCCGATTCCTTTTAATGCATCAATCCAGTGAAGCCTCATACTAACCCTGTATGTAAACAGTGTTTACATTATAAAAAAGATTTGCTATCTCTTCTCAGGTTACGCTACTCCTGATATTCCTGGAAATCTAAACTGCTCTAACTCATATTTTCAGTTTTTCTTTCGGATTTCTGGAAGGCCCACATGCTTTTCAAACAGGATTTACACTTGAAAATAGGATTATACGCTTGAAAATAGGATTATACGCTTGAAAATAGGATTATACGCTTGAAAATAGGATTTACATTTGAAAACAGGATTTACATTTGAAAAATAGAAGTTATGATGAAAATAGTTTGGAACGGCAGAATAGACGATTTTAAGAGCCACAGAAAACATGCAAAAATCAAAAGCCGAATGAATTCTGGTGGGGCCGTTGAGATTCGAACTCAAGTCGCAAGACCCCCAGTCTTGCAGGATGGACCAAGCTACCCTACGGCCCCGCAGAGTAGATTTATTTTACCGGATGACAAAGGTTTTTGCCCTGCTTGCCATCAACCAACTACTGTAATTAAACATGTAGTATAAATGAGTATCGGTAGTGAACGATCCATATTTTGTCTTTATTACTTTTATAACTCTTGATCCATATTCTTTGACCAGATTCCTGTGATTCCCTTGTTACGGTTTCTGAATACCTGGTTCAGAGGGGTTGTTCAGTATGCTTTTTGCCCGCAGAACTCTCTGGACCATGGTGATATGTGAAAATACCGCTATCAAAACAAGTGCCCAGCCAAGGAATCCAGAGAGGGCTCCAAAAGCCAGGATAAGCATCCTTTCCGTTCTTTCGGCAATTCCAACTGACAGCTTTCTGCAACCTGCAGATTCTGCTCGGGCGCGTGTGTAACTTACGAGAAAAGAGCCTATAAGGGCATATCCTGACCAGAGCCATCCCTCAATACCTATGATTGGGGGGATTACAAGCCTCCCGTTTATTGCTCCTGCCATTATCCCGAGAAATATCAGTCCGTCGGAATAGCGGTCACACACGGAGTCCAGTACTCCTCCGAAAGGGGTGATCTTCCCCTTTGCTCTTGCAACTCCTCCGTCAAGGATATCGAAAACTCCGCTGAAGAGGATCAGGAGGCCTCCTTCAAAAGGCTTGCCCAGTACAAATGCAGCCCCGGCAGCCACACTTACTACAAAACCCAGTAGGGTAAGGGTGTTTGGAGAGAGGGGTATTGAGCGGGCAAACGGAATTACCAGTTTTCTTGCGCTGTTTTTTAAATCCTCGAATATTTTAATCCCTTCCTTTATCTGGTTATTGATATTACATCTTTGGATATAGTCGTATCTTCTTTTAGAAAACTTCTGGAATCAGGTTTCCGGGTTCCATTGAGAGAGACTTTTATTTTGAAGAGTTACTTTTTCTGATTCAATGATCTGCAGGCATGGAATTCCTCAGAAAGAGGTTTTAAGGATCGTTATAAGAATAAAGCCGCATGAGTTTAAAATGATATGGAGTTAAAATATGAGTATAGTGAAAAGATAGAGAAAAATGTGATAAAGGTCAGTAATGAGATAAATAGGGACAAGCTGGCGGAAATAGAGCTTATAACAAGCTCGGGGAAGCATCCGAGTCATGAGGCAACGGTACTCGGAAATCTATTGCAGAAATTTTTCCTGCCGGTAATCTATACTTATCTAATTTGCTCTTTTAACCTCTCCAGGGCGGAATCATCAGTAGATTCGGATTTTTTCACTACTGCCAGTGTCCCGTCCGATTCGAGAATAATTGCCTCTACCTGAGAAAGGCTGCTTATCCGTTTTTTCCTGACTGCTGCCAGGATATCTTCCTGTCGAATACGCTGTTTTCTCATAGCCTTTTCCAGAAAGCGGCCTTCATAGAAAAGCAGGGTGGGCTGAGCGATTATTAAATTCGCAAAAGCAGGCCAGCGAACTTCAATCCAGGAAACGATATACTGGAGCACTGCCAGCAACATAAAAGCAGTGACTGCTTCGGCAACTACGACCTGCCTGGCTGTTAATATCCTCCCAAACGCCGCCCCTATTGCCACGGTAACAATGAAATCAAAAGCATTCATGCTTACCAGAGTTCTTTTGCCAGTTGCTCGCAGGATAAAAATAATGCTGATATAGGCTAGCGTGCCTACCACAAGAATACGCGCTATCGGTTCCCATCCATTCCAGAAGAAATTTACCTGGCTCATGATTGCCCATCCTCTTTTAATGGTGGCCAGTGCCATGCCGCGTTCTGGATCATGCCCAGCAGCAGCTTTCGCCGGTCCTGTAACTGATTAATGTTATGATTAAATTCCTTTTCATCAACCACCGGAATGCCTGCTTCTCTCAACCGTGATAAGTCCGGAGAGGCGGGAATTGAATTTGCAGGTTTAATAAATGCCGTTTCCAGAGTATCCAGGTGGCCTCTAACAGATTGGCGCGCTGCCAGCAGGATAGTAGGGGCTGGCTGGCATTCCTTCCGGATGCCACAGGCAATCATACTCAAAGCGTCATCTAAAACAGCCAGTGCCACAGCACTTGATTTTTCTCCTCTGGCTGCGTGATAATAGTGCAAAATAGGGTAAGACAGTGTTTGCTCGGTTAACTTTGAAAGCTGCGAAGACCAGGTGTTTAGCTGTAATTCAATCTGCCCGAATCCTTTACCGTCCCATTGGGCAAGCAGCATTTCTTCTGCGCTTTTGCCGATGCTGAGAACCTCGGCGGCAAATGTTCGTTTATTTACTACTGCAGAAAGCACCTGCAATATATATGTGATTGACAGGGTTACAATGGACATGCCTGTAAAGCCTACAAAGCTACTGATGAGCTGCCATAAAAAGCCCTGGGGTGAAAAATCTCCGTTTCCTACCGTAAACATAGTGTAGGCGACATACCAGATTACTCCGGCAAAATCAGGTGCTGTGTTATCCTTTGGATTCACAAGAGAACCGGGATCAGCCTGAAACATTAATGTCCATCCTAACCCGAGCAAGAGGACCCAGATAACAACCGTAATGAATAATGTCAAAGGGCCGGATAAACTTAAAAACCGATGGTGATTTGAGCGGTCAACCAGCCGGAAGGTCTTCCAGATCCAGGTTGTCAGACGAGAAGTAAAAGGCGCGGAGTTTCCGTCTATCCACAGAGCAGTCCATAGCGCTTCGATGAGTATCCATATGACCAGAATGAAACCGAGTAATAATAACCACAGGTTCATAACTCTTCAAGACCTCCGAAATACACTGAATTGTAAGTAGCTCGCCTTCTCACTGCCAGTAAAACTGAATATGAAGGCAGCCAGAGCGATCAATTGTGTCAGCCAGATCTTATGGAATGCCGTAAGACTCCAGCAGGACGCACAAAGGGCCATATCCAAGCGTACGGAAATGCCTGGAGGGGAGATACTGAAGGGGCAGATAAAATTAAGGGCTTTTTGTCCTGTTTTTTAACATTCGGATACTTTGATTTTCTTTCTTCTAAAGACACCTGGACTCCGCGGATTCAGATCCGGCGGTTATTCCTTTTTCCTTTTAAGGGCAGCTTCCCTGGTTAAATGTCTCTTTGGGTATCTTATTAAACACTCTGCTGGAATAGAATTTTCCAGGAGAAAGTTTAAGGGCCACTATAAGAATAAAGCCGCATGAGTTTAAAATGATATGGAGTTAAAATATGAGCATAGTACAAGAATACAGGGAAAAATGTACACGGTGCGGTCAATGTCTCGATATCTGCCCACGGTATGAAGACCTGGATTTACTTGACGGACTTTGCGGTTATCTTGAGGGGTCTTCAGGTATCGATCAAGAATACTTGCTCCGCTGTCTTACCTGCGGGCTCTGTATCTCTGCCTGCCCTGAGGATCTGGGGATCAAGCCTCTCATCTCCTCTGCCCGGCAGAAATGGGTAAATGAAAATGGACTTTCTGACCGGCAGACTATGGTGGACCCTGAAGCTGAAAACAATATCTTCAAAAAAATTGCTGAAATGGATGGAGCTCCTGAATGCCCGGACAGGTTTGGGTCTGTAGTGTATTTCCCTGGCTGCGCTGGCACCTATATCAATAGAGTGATGGCTCAGGCTACTGTCGCCCTGCTGGACAAGGCAGGGGTTGATTATACTGTTTTGAGCGGGCTTCAATACTGCTGCGGGGCTGTTTCAGCCGGCTCAGGAGACCAGGGTCCCATCCGCAGGCATGGGCAGCAAAATATTGATGAAATCAGGAGAAGAGGGGCGAAAATCCTGGTTACTGCCTGCCCGGGATGTTTCAAAGCTTTTAAGGATATCTATCCGCGCATGTTTGGGAAACTGGACTTTGAGGTTCTTCAGGTCTCGCAATATCTTGACCGGCTTCTGGAGGAAGGTAAAATTAGTCCAGAACCTGCTCTTAATCACAGGAAGGTCTTTTACCATGACCCCTGCCATCTGACCCGGAGTATGGGAGTTTACAGGGAAGCGAGGAATGTGCTCGAAAATATTCCTGGCACCGAGCTTGCAAATAAAACTCCTGAATGTTCGGCTTGCTGCGGCTTCGGAGGAGGAGTCAGGGTAAATTATCCTTCCGAATCTATTTCTGTGGCTTCTGACCGTTTCAGGGCTGCCGAAGAACTGGGCTGTGACGTGATAGTAACAAACTGCGGGGGCTGTATGCAGAACCTGACAGAAGCCGGAAAGAATGAAAAAATAAAGATATTTGATCTGGCTGAATATCTCGCCCTGGCTTGCGGAGCAAAGATTGAAAGGGAAGACAGGAAGATGATCGAGCTCGTAAACAGGGCTTACAGTTCATGTATTTCTGGTTACAAAGAACCTGAACTCCAGAACTAAATCCGCTATCTCCTTTTACTTTTCTCTTTCTTCTCAGTATTTTCATATAATTGCATGTTAAAAATATCTCTTGACCTCTCTTATATTATTTTTATACCTTTTACATTTCTGGCCCGCAGTTGATTGCAACAGCAATTTTTTCTTTATCATAAGTAAATTGCACAAAATTCTGTCCCGGCAAAAAATCTAGTATATATTCTTTTCGTTTTCGTCCTGTTTTTTATTTCAGTTTTATTCAAACTAAGGGAAAATGAAAAAATGATGTTTAAAAAAAGAAATTCTTAATCCGAAATCTGATCCATGTTTTGAACTTTATATGAAAAACAGCTTCAGCCGCCCCAGTTATTATTACATACTTTTTTTGGGGCGAAAGTTATATTTGTTCCAGTCCCTTTAATCTCTTAAAATGATACGGCATTTTTTTTCCTTTTCATTCGCTTCAAAAGAGCCAACTTTAGCATTTGATATTTATATTTTTTTATCCTTTCCCTCAATTTTTCTCTAAATACTTCACTCAAAAACTTAAAACCAAAAACTATATATAGAACCATTGATTTTCTCCTCTCTTTTCCAACAAAATATTTATACCAGTAAAGAGCAGTTAATACTGGAGACATCTGTGAAGATGAGTAACAGACGGGATTTAAAATGGCACCAAAAACGTTCCCTCTGCTAAATCTCATGAACCCCAGTAAGCAATCATGAAGAATTCATGATTTTGCAGTTTTGCTTGTGGTAATCCTGGTTTCCCACCCATGATATCATAAGTTACTTTTCATGCGTCTCATACTCGAAGAGCGTGAGCTAGCATCCCAAACCATCATGATTAATCATGGTGATTGGTTAAGAAGTCTCCATAGTTTAACAACTAAAACGGAGGATGCAATATTAGCAAAGAAGAACTGCTTCAGGAACTAGCAGGTGCAGTAATCACCTGTAAGAAGGATGCTGTACTCGCTGCCGTTGAAAAGGCAAAAGGAGAACTTGAACCATCCGAGATAATTGAAAAAGGACTTGCAGCAGGCATGAATGAAGTGGGGGTCCGCTTTGAAAGAGGCAAACTTTTCTTACCCCATGTAATGATGGCTGCCGACGCTATGACTGCAGGAGTAAATGCCCTTAAGGATCTTATGCCTGAAGGCTCTGCAAGCTCAAAAATGGGCGTTATTGTGAATGGAACCGTAGAAGGCGATGTCCATGACATCGGCAAATCTATCGTATCCACAATGCTCCAGTCTGCCGGTTTTGAAGTATATGACATCGGCCGTGATGTCCCGATCAAGAACTTTATCCAGAAGGCAAAAGAAGTCAATGCTGACATGATCGGAATTTCCGCTCTTATGACCACAACCCTTCAGGGCCAGAGGGAAGTTATTGAACTTCTCAAAGAGGAAGGAATGAGGAGTAAAGTAAAGGTCATGATTGGCGGAGCACCTGCCACCCAGGCATGGGCTGATAAGATCGGTGCAGACTGTTATGCAGAAAACGCAAGTGAAGCCGTTGCAAAAGCAAAAGAACTGCTGGCTTAAATCATTCTTATTCGGAGGTTAAAAAAATGGCAAAAAATAATGCAGTTGCAGGATTCCACGCACTTAACGGTGTAGAATTAAACCTTTTTACCACTGATGAACTTAAAGCGATTCACTACGCCACAATGGACGTTCTGATGAACCCCGGTATCCAGGTCTCTGACCCCGAGGCAAGACAGATCTTCAAAGAGAATGGCTGTGAAGTCGATGAAAAAACAAATGTTGTAAAGATCCCTGAATACCTTATAAGAAGAGCCCTTCAGCTCGCTCCATCCAGATTCACTCTCTGGGGACGTGACAAAAAGAACAACACAGTCCAGGAATGCGGTGGAAAAGTACACTGGACCTGTTTCGGTACCGGTGTGAAAGTCTGCAAGTACCAGGACGGCAAATACGTAACCGTTGACTCCGTTGAACAGGACATCGCAGATATTGCAAAACTCTGTGACTGGGCAGAAAACATTGACTACTTCTCCCTTCCGGTATCTGCACGAGACATCGCAGGCCAGGGTGCCCAGGATGTCCACGAGACCTTTACCCCTATCACCAGCACCTCAAAACACTTCCACCACATTGACCCGGTTGGCGAGAATGTCGAGTACTACCGTGACATTGTAACTGCATATTACGGCGGCGATGAAGAAGAAGCAAGGAAAAAGCCAATTTTCTCCATGCTCCTCTGCCCGACCAGCCCTCTTGAGCTCAGTGTCAATGCCTGCCAGGTTATCATTAAAGGTGCACGTTTCGGAATGCCTGTAAACGTCCTGAGTATGGCAATGTCAGGTGGATCTTCCCCTGTTTACCTTGCAGGAACTCTCGTAACACACAACGCCGAAGTCCTCTCCGGTATTACTCTTGCTCAGCTTACAGTACCAGGAGCAAAAGTCTGGTACGGAAGCTCAACAACTACCTTCGACCTCAAGAAAGGTACTGCACCTGTCGGTTCTCCTGAACTCGGTCTTATCAGTGCTGCAGTCGCAAAGCTTGCCCAGTTCTACGGCCTTCCCTCCTACGTGGCAGGTTCCTAGTCTGACTCCAAGGTTCCGGACAACCAGGCAGGCCACGAAAAGACCATGACTACCCTCCTGCCTGCCCTTTCTGGTGCAAACACCATTTATGGGGCCGGAATGCTTGAGCTCGGAATGACCTTCTCAATGGAACAGCTCGTAATTGACAACGATATCTTCAGTATGGTCAAGAAAGCCATGCAGGGAATTCCTGTATCCGAAGAAACCCTTGCAGTAGAATCCATCCAGAAAGTGGGTATCGGAAACAACTTCCTCGCACTTAAGCAGACCAGGCAGCTTGTGGACTATCCATCCAACCCTATGCTTATTGACAGACGCATGTTTGGAGACTGGGCAGCGGCCGGATCAAAGGACCTTGCTACAGTCGCACATGAAAAAGTTGTGGACGTCCTCAAGAACCACGAAGTCAAACCAATCGATGCAGACATCCTCAAGGACATGAAAGCTGTCGTGGACAAGGCTGACAAAGCTTTCAGAGGAATGTAATTATCCAGTATTCAGGAGATCTAAAAATGGCAAACAAAGAAGCATTAATTGCAAAAGCAAAAGACGCAATCACAGATTTTGATGATGAACTTGCAGCAGAAGTTGCAGCAGAAGCTCTCGCTGCTGGGGTCGACCCCGTAGAACTCATTGAGAAGGGCTTTACCGCAGGCATGGAAGAAGTCGGAGCACAGTTCGAACAGGGTACTCTCTTCCTCCCCCACGTGCTTGCAGCTGCAGAAGCAATGAACGCAGGCATAGATGTGATCAAGCCGGAAATGGAGAAGCGCAAGTCCGAGACCAAGAACTTTGGGACCATCGTCATTGGGACCATTGAAGGTGACATCCATTCTATCGGAAAGGACATTGTTGCCTCCATGCTGAACATTGCAGGTTTTAAAGTCGTGGACCTCGGAAGAGATGTCCCAATAAAGACCTTCGTTGAAAAGGCAAAAGAAATCAAACCACAAATAATCGCATCCTCCGCCCTTATGACCACAACCATGGTCAACCAGATCCAGATCGAGGAACAGCTGAAAGAAGCAGGTATCCGCGGTCAGGTAAAGACCATGGTCGGAGGCGCACCCGTTACCCAGGACTGGGCTGACAAGATCGGCGCAGACATCTACGGAGAAAGTGCCACCGACGTCGTCAGTAAGGTAAAAGCAGCCTTACTCTAAAGGCTCAATAAGCAGAAAATGCAGGAGATTTTATCAAATGCATTTTTTGCCAAACTTTATTTTGTACAGTTTCTGCGAAACCTGTAGTTTACGGCATAGACAAAATCCTGTATCCGATTATAATTTACGGATCTGGTTATAACTCATGGGAATCCAGTAAGCATAAAAACTGAGCAAAAAGCCTTCTCGGTTCCACTCCGGCACAACTCAAGGTAGTGACAATTGTCTTTAAAACGGAAATTTATGCAATTGTCAGAATACCTGTAAACTCCAATTTAATGGGGCTAAAAACGAATAAAAACGGCAATTAAAAACTGTAGATAAATATAAATATTGTCCCCCGGAATTATAGTGTTGGAATTTAATTTTAAAGTAAATATAGTTCCCTGAGTTATTAAATGCCCTGAAAAGGGTTCGCAAACTGTGCTTTCAGGCTGTGGAATAGGGTTGAGACGGACTCATGCCCTGAGGGAATTTCACAGTGATTCTGAAAAATGGAGGGATTTTCCGTGGATTTAAAAGCCTTAAAAAAACAGGAAAGTAAAAGAAAGATCAGTAAAGGGTACATGTGGGCCCTTTTCTGTGCTGTATTCTGGGGAATCTGGTATCTCCCAGGAACCGTTGTCTGGGTGCTGAATCCTTTCGATGAAATGTACAGCGTTATTGCAGAAATGCGCGGGGACGGTGTATCCCTTGTTGTAACCGCTGTCCTGATTACTGCTTTCAATGCGCTTACAGTTATGCTTGCTCTTATGCTCTGGAATGGAGTGCTTGGCAAATACGGAGAACTTGCCCGAACTCTTAAGGAATTCCATCCGTGTTCCAAATGGTTCTTCCTTGCCTCAATCTTCGGAGGTCCAATGGCAATTCTTGGTTCTTTTATTGCTATGGGCTTTATAGGCGGAGCATTTGCAGCTGTTGCCGGTCTTCTTTATCCTGTAGTGGGCTCGATTCTTGCTTATTACTGGTATGGAGAAAAGATCTCAAAGAGAGCAGCAATGGGTATCGCTGTCATTGTTCTCGGAGGCATTTCCATTTACGGTGGCGGACTTCTGACCGAGCTTTCTTCGGGTAACATCCAGTGGATAGGTTACCTTGGAGGTTTAATGGCTGCAGCCGGCTGGGGAATTGAAGGCGCTATCGCAGGTAAAGGTCTGGATATAGCAGAACCGGATGCCGGCCTGACACTGCGTTTCCTTGGAGAAAACATTATCTGGTGGATCATTATTGTGCCTATTCTGGCAATCGTTGGTTTCCCTATGTATTCCTTTGCACTCCAGGCTTTTGAGCCTCTGACCCTGCTGGTCCTGATCTTTGCAGGTATCACATTTGGTTTCTGTTATGTTACCTGGTACAAATCTTTCCCGCTTATAGGGGTTGGAAGAGGTCAGGGTATAGGAAACCTTTACGGGTTCTGTGCGATCATATTCATTTTCCTCTTCTTCGGGGATGTCCCTAGCTGGACAATTCTTGTCGGCGGCACTCTCTGTATTGCTGGCAGTTTCATTATGTTCACTGAAGACGCAAGTGCACTTGAAACTTTGAGAGGTGAATAAGATGGGAAACAGGCCTATTAAGTTCAGAATTCTGGAGCTTTTCCTGGATGGAAAAGAGTACTGGAACTATGAAGTTGTTTCAAAGATCCAGGAAGAGTACAATATGCATGGGAACTACGGCAGGGACAGCATCAACTTCGATATCATTGAACTTGTATCCGGAGGGATGCTGAAAGATCTCGAGCAGAAAGTTGATGAGGCAGGAATCTACAAAAAAGATTTCCTCCTGCACAAATATGTGATCACCGATTTCGGAAAAGTCCGGGGCTCCGACGCCTGCATGAGGTATGCATAATCTCAAGGAGGTTAAAAAAATGGTACAAACAGCAGCTGCAATGGAAGCTTACAACGCTTACTGGGCAAATTCTTTCATACCAGCCGGAGATATTACGTGGATGGTCCTTATCCTTATCCTGGCAGTAGTTGCTCTCTGGCAGGCAAGGACTTTCATGTCCAAATTCTAAACCCCAATAGAATACAGCTTCCAGATCTAATATAAGTAGTATAAATGGTGATAAAAATGGCAACCGAATATGCTTTGAGAATGGGAGACGGGAAGAGGATCTTCCTTACCAAAGAAAAAATTATGGCGGAGATTGAAGCCGGAACAGCAAACGCTGCCGATCTTGGTGAGATCCCTGCCCTTAGCGCCAGCGAACTCGACAAGCTTGCGGAAATCCTTATGATGCCAGGAAAATCTGTAAGCGTCGAGCAGGGTATGGAAGTGCCTGTAACTCATGACATCGGTACTATCCGGCTTGACGGCGACCAGGGCAACAGCGGTGTAGGCATTCCTTCCAGCCGCCTTGTCGGCTGCATGATGCACGAGAGGGCATTTGGTGCTGACACAATGGAACTCGGTCACATTGACTACAGTTTCAAACCTGTGAAGCCAGTTGTTTCAAACGAGTGCCAGGCAATGGAAGTGTGCCAGCAGAACATGATCATCCCGCTCTTTTACGGCGCAATGCCGAACATGGGATTGTATTATACCCCTGACGGACCTTTCGAGAACCCCGGAGACCTTATGAAGGCTTTCAAGATTCAGGAAGCCTGGGAATCGATGGAGCACGCAGCCGAGCACCTTACAAGGGACACTGTATGGGTTATGCAGAAACTCTTTGCTTCCGGCGCAGATGGTGTTAACTTCGACACAACTGCAGCTGCAGGCGACGCTGACATGTACGGAACCCTGCACGCAATCCAGGCTCTCAGGAAAGAGTTCCCTGACATGTACATAGAAGCAGGAATGGCAGGAGAATGCGTACTTGGTATGCACGGTAACCTCCAGTATGACGGAGTCACCCTTGCAGGACTCTGGCCTCACCAGCAGGCACCTCTGATTGCAAAAGCAGGGGCAAACGTTTTCGGCCCTGTATGCAATACCAACACAAGCAAGACCTCAGCCTGGAACCTTGCACGCGCAGTTACCTTCATGAAGGCAGCTGTCGAAGTGTCTCCAATTCCCTGTCACGTTGACATGGGTATGGGTGTCGGCGGAATCCCAATGCTTGAAACTCCACCGATTGATGCTGTTACAAGGGCAAGCAAAGCAATGGTCGAGATTGCAGGCGTAGACGGCATATAGGTCGGGGTCGGCGACCCATTGGGTATGCCGATCTCCCACATAATGGCTTCAGGTATGACAGGGATGAGAGCAGCAGGAGACCTTGTTGCAAGGATGCAGTTCTCAAAGAACATGAGGATCAAAGAAGCTAAAGAATACGTGGCAAAGAAGCTCAATGTCGAAATCAGGGACCTTGCTGATGAACACGTTATGCGCGAACTCCGTGAGGAGCTCGATATTGGTGTAATCACTTCAGTCCCGGGTGCTGCAAAAGGCATTGCTGCAAAAATGAATATCGAGAAACTGCTCGATATTAAGATTAATTCCTGCAATCTCTTCAGGAAACAGACCAGATAAAAACGGTTAATAAAAAATCGTTAATTAAAAAACGGTTAGTTAAAAAACAGTTAATTAAAAAACGGTTAATAAAAAATCGTTAATTAAAAAATGGTAAGTTAAAAATCGTTAATTAAAAAACAGTTAATTAAAAATAAACTGTTGAAGACAGATAGGACCCAGGAATCAGGGTTCTACCTGTCTACTTTATTAAAATGTAGCAGTAGAGCTTTTAATTCTTTTTAAATGCTTTTGGCTAAATTTTTTTCTTTAAGCCATTTTTGGATCTATCAGGAATATCTTTCTGGATCTCAATGAAGTTAAGTGGAATATAGGACTTACGCGGTTGAACTGAAAAACAACAGCTCTAAACCTTCAACTGTCTAAATAGACGATTTAACTGCAAGGTCTATTGATCATGATTCTAATCCTCAAGTGCGTAAGTCCTAGAATATTAAGATACTGCTTTTACAGAAATCCTGCAAATTACTCAACTTAAAAGAATTTAAAGAATGAAAGCCATAAAATACTCCCTATTTTTTCCTATAAACATGAAGAACAATTCCTATTGTCATCAGGTAAATTATCTTCATGTAAATATGAAACTGCTGATTGTAGTTTTAAAACTATTCTACCCGGAAGACGATCTCTTTATTTCCGTAAATATTCTAAAAGCGTCCTTCAATGTTACAAGACACAGATAAAATATAATACCGGCATGGAAAATCAGTCAAAAATATGCTATGGTATCAAATATTCAATTTATCAATGAAAATCATCTATGATAAACGGAATATGACAGATACAGCGTCATATGTTGCCAAAAAAAGTTTAAAAAGTGCCTGGAGCAAGAATGCTATGCAATTAAGTAAAAAACTTGAAATGACCCTGTACAACATAAGAAAATTGTAAATCAATTTGAATCAAAATAAAAATTTCTAGGGAGCCAGGATACTTATAACATAGTAATTAAAGATTTATGGGGGATTTCTTATGAAAAATATATTTTTCACAATATTAATGGTCAGTGTATTAGCGCTTACTGTAACTTCATTAGATAATAGTGCAGAAAACGCAGAGGATACTGTTTTATCAGCAGTGCTGGGTGTCGTACCATCTGCATCTGCACAGCCTGCAAACACGGATATTATTACAATGACAAGAGCAATGGAAATCTCTCTTGATCATGCCGGACTAGCAGAAAATGATGTTATTTTTATTGAAGCAGAACTTCACAGGGATGATGACAGACTGGAATATGAAATCGAGTTTTACAGTGGTGACACAGAATATGAGTATGATATCGATGCAACCACTGGAGCGGTTATAGAGCGGAGCACTGAATCTACCGACGATTCAATCGACACAGAGATTATTACGATGACAAGAGCAATGGAAATCTCTCTTGATCATGCCGGAATCACAGAAACTGATGTCACTTTTGTTGAAGTAGAACTTCACAGAGATGATGGCGGATTGGAATATGAAATCGAGTTTTACAGTGGTGACACAGAATATGAATATGATATCGATGCAGTTACTGGAACGATTATAGAATGGGAACAGGATGACGATTGATTCTCTGAAAAATAGAACCTTTCAAAGGTAATTAAAGATTTATTTAAGCTGGCAGTTTCTTACAAAGTTCTCCTTGTGCCCGGCTTTAAAATTATTATTTCTGCGGGGTTTTATATTTCAAACACTTTTATTTTTCTATAGTTATTTTTGTTTTGCTTTTTCTAATCTCCATTTTTACTTTTATATCTGAGTTCCTTCTATCTATAATCACCCATGGGTTGTTTTCACCCTGGTTGTTCTGCAACTTTTGCTTTTTTAAGAACGTAATCGACTCAATACGATAAATTTATATATTTATACGTGCTTTTAATTATTAGCAAATCAAATTTACTTGATTTGCCTGTAAAGTGCCATTTTAAATCTCCGTAATTCTGCAGACTCCTTTGAAGATTTGCCTTTGAACCTCCATTACTTTTTTTCTTTTTTCTTTTTTTCCTGAGATAATTCTATCTTGTTTGCTTTTTCTCACTTTCGTTTTCCGTTTTTTCTTTTCCTGCATATTCTGATGCGGCAAAAAACAGGACTGCCTCCGGAATTTGAAAACCCCAGCCCAAAGTTTATTAGCCGATACGATAATTATGCAGGAAACCCAACCTGTAGATATATGCATGAACAGATCCTGATCTCCTGTTTTCATATCCGATTCTACAGTTACCCGATATTCTGGTGAAAACTATGGCTGACACAATTCACTGGGCAGACGTCATAGCCGAAGACGTATTAAATAAAAGTGGCAAACACCTTGTTGCCACAGGAATCACTCCCTCAGGGCATATCCATATAGGAAACATGAGAGAGGTAGTGACTGCTGATGCTGCTTATAGAGCCCTCATCGACAGGGGAGCAGATGCCCGTTTTATCTATATTGCTGACAATTTCGACCCCCTGCGCAAGGTCTATCCTTTCCTTCCCGAAAGCTATGCCGAACATGTGGGAAAACCTATTTCCGAGGTCCCATGCCCATGCGGGGAATGTGCGAACTATGCCGAGCATTTCCTGAGGCCTTTCCTTGAAGCCCTAGGGCGCCTGGGCATCAGCCCTGAAGTTTACAGGGCAGACGAAATGTACAGGGCAGGAATGTATACCGACGCGATAAAAACCGCCCTTGCAAAAAGAGATGAGATTGCAAAAATCCTTGAAGAGGTCTCAGGCAAAACCGTAGCTGAAGAATGGAGCCCTTTCAATCCCCGCTGTAGCCAGTGCGGAAAAATAACTACCACAAAAGTTACCGGTTTTGACATGGAAGCCGAAACCGTAGATTATGTCTGCGCCTGCGGGCACTCAGGGACGGTTCCCATGGCAGGAGGGGGCAAGCTTACATGGAGAGTTGACTGGCCTGCCCGCTGGGCTGTGCTTGGGGTAACCGTCGAGCCTTTCGGAAAAGACCACGCATCAAGAGGCGGTTCATACGATACCGGAAAGCGGATAGTCAGGGAAATCTATGGACACGAACCTCCTTTCCCTATCGTTTATGAATGGATAATGCTCGGTAAACAGGGGGCAATGTCGTCTTCCACCGGAGTTGTTGTCTCTATTACGGATATGCTTGAAGTTGTGCCTCCGGAAGTCCTGCGCTACCTGATCATCCGCACAAAACCTGAAAAGCATATTCAGTTCGATCCAGGGCAGCCTCTTCTCACCATAGTTGATGAATACGAGAGGCTCAGGGAAAAGTTCCGTGATAATGACCCTAACCTTGGCGATTTTGAAAAAAGGATTTATGAGCTCTCCAGAGCTACCGGTATCTGTCACCCGGAAATTCCTTTCAAGCAAATGGTAACCATTTTCCAGGTTGCCAGAGGAAATTTAGAGCAGATCCTGCAGATAGTGAAGAGATCAGGCTTTTCAACTGAGGATGAAAAATGTATCAGGGAGCTTGTGGATAACGTCTCAAAATGGCTTGAACTCTATGCCCCCCCGTTTGCAAAGTTCAGCGTAAAGGAAAAGGTGCCCGTACAGGTGGCAACTCTTTCAGGACTCCAGAAAGCTTTCCTCGGGGCATTTGCAGACCTTATCGAATCAAAAGGCAAAATCAGCGGAGAAGAATACCATATGCTTGTTTACTCTGCAAAAGAGGAAGGCTCCGAGTTGAACAGGTTGGTCGCAGAGAAGTTAAATGCCCCATCTCCGCAGGTAGACCCAAAGGATCTTTTCAAGGCTATCTACACCTCAATTCTCGGACAGAGTTCCGGCCCCAAGGCTGGCTGGTTTTTGTCTTCCTTTGAGGAAGATTTCCTCATAAATAGATTCAGGGAAGCTTCGACGTACAGCCCTGAAAAGCGCGCCTGAATAATGCATGCAGAACTGAAGGAGTATATAAACCGATGGAAAAACGTTCAGTCCCTTCAAAAGAGCATTTTCTTGCATGGGATAAGGAATATAATCATCTCAAATGGGGAGGGCCTGCATCCGTAAGGAACCTTCAGGCTTACCTTTCCTCTGGAGCGAGAGTCCTGGATGCGGGTTCGGGAAACGGGAGATATCTTGGGGAAATTTCCCGGAATTATACTTCCGTAGGAGTAGACGTTTCTTTAACTGCCCTTCTCAGTTCCCGTTCCCAATTTTCAAGAAGCAGAAGGTTTGCAGAACATATTGGGGCAAGCATACATGCACTTCCTTTCAAATCAGGATCATTTGATGGAATAATCTGTTACGGAGTACTCCAGCACCTTTTTAAAGGGGAAAGGGAAACCGCTGTAAGGGAGTTTTCCCGCCTGCTAAGAAAAGAAGGCCTCGTTTTTTTCGAAGCTTTCGGCTGCAGGGATATGCGTTGCGGAGGGGAGGCTTCAAGCCCAGCTGAGGAGAAAACATTTGCCCGCCAGAATGGTATAATTTATCACTATTTCACTGAAGAAGAAGTGAAAACACTTTTTAGCGAATTTGAGGTCCTTGAACTGGAAAACATACTAAAAGAGAAAATTTTTAGAGGGGAACCTTATCAACGGCATATGATCAGGGCAGTTTTCCGGAAACCTGAACCCGATTAAGATGTGCCTGATATCCTGTCCTTTCTCTGCCGCTTCAGGTCCTTTAATAACTTTAAAATTTTAACGTTTAACTTTTATTTTTACGCAAATCCAAGCTTAAGATAATTGAGCACAATTATTACAAGGGCTCCGAAGATTCCTCCTATTGCGCAGACAAGGACTGCTATCCAGGTAACTGCGATTTCAAGTCCCAGTAAAACCTTTGCTACGATCAGGGTTAATACTCCAAGCACTGCATTTATTGCAAGGCTGGTGGCAGTCTTGAGGATTTTGTATAGCAAAACAGCTGCTACAACTGCCAGGATCAGTACTGAGATTTCGGTAATGTCAACTACCATAGATTATACATAGTGTTCAAATTATTTATATTTATCATTGAGTTTTATGAAACAGTGTCCCATATTTAATATATTCTATCAAATGTACTCGAAAACGTCTCCTGCTCTCTTTTATCTCTAGAATAAAAACTATTTTATGGCGCTTCTTTCTTTAAAGAGCCCGGATGAATTTAATAATTATTTCTTTAAGTTCGCCTTCGCTTGAATAAGAGCGTACTACCATCAAAGGATAGGGATTTCCAAGTACCATTGCAGAAACTGCCGCATCGGGCCTGTGAAGGCAGAGAACGGGGATTTTCAGGTCAAGCGCTCTGCATATTTCGTAACCTACGCCAGTAGACGGTACTGTCACTTCTGCAATAAGGGCATTGCTTCTTGCAAGCAGTCCCATATCCCTATCATAAATTTCCTGTTCGGTCATCTTTGATTCTGTCTCTTCCAGCTCCGGGTCTGCAACATGCAAGCTGAGTACTTCTGCGCCTGCTTCTCCAATAATGTCACACATAAACCCGTAGGTATCGAGAAGCTGCCTCCCTCCCCGGATAGATCCCGAAACAAAAATTTTTGGCTTATCCTGCCCTGAGAATACAAATTTTTCCATTTTTTTCACCCTTCAGGAAATTTCTCTCGAGATTTATTACTGTACTCCTCTAAAATAGTGCCCTGTCGTAAAACCTTTTCCCAGGTCCTCGCATTTTTCCTTTATCTTTTTTCCTGGCTTATAAAATGCGTCAATAGCTTGCCTGTATTTCTCTGTGATTCTCCTTATCTCTTCTGCGTTATCCATTCCCAGAGTTTCAACCCTCAGACTTGAGACAACGCTTTCGATAAGCTTGGGAATATATTCGAGCATACAAAGAGATCTTGAGTTCAGGAGATGGGTCCTGCACTGGTAGTCCATGAGCAGGGGGAACTCGTAATTCTTTTCATCTACCAGCTTAAAATTCCCTGAGCTGCACGGAGAACTGCACTTCCCTCCATTTTTTCCGAGCAGCCCTCCTGCAATGCAGTGTTCCGATTCCATCAGTTCAAGGCGGCCGTGCACAATGCACTCTGCAGGCCCATAAGAAGCTACCTTTTTGAGTTCTTCAAGCGTTAATTCGGGTGATAGGACAGCCATTTTTGCCCCCTTTTCCAGGAGGAGAGCAAGAGTGAAACCGTTATAGATATTCAGGGGACTATCTGCAATACACGGAATCCCTTTTCTTTTAGCAAAGTTAAATGTCCCCAGGTTTGAAACGAGTACACCATCGGCTCCGAATTTTTCCGCGCGCAAGAAAAGTTCCTCTACCTGTTTCATCTCGGAATCCTTCACGATTTTCGGAGTGTTGAAGTAGATCCTCTTCCCTGCTGTTCTGGTTTTTAGAACCGCGCTTTCAAAAATAAAATCAGGGTCCTTGCGAGGAATCTCTTCTACTCTGGAGTTTTTCTCTTTTCCTGCTGTTTTCTTTTGTCTAAAAAGCCCTTCTTCGAAGTAAATGCAGTCTGCCCCGCCTGAAATAGCTCCTTCTAGCTCTTCGAGGGAATATACGGACACCGAAAGTAACGGCTTTTCCGGCTCCTGTTCTTTCACTGCTTCTGCTTTTTTTTCTCCGAATGCGGAGAGCTGCAAATTTCCAATAGGCTCACGCTTCCATTTTGATATTCGCAGTTTTTCAAGCTGAGAGATTGCCTTCGTTCTCAGGTCATTCAGCTGCCCTACGGGAATGAAAATATCCCCTTCCGCATTTACTTTAAGTTCGGCTGCCTCAAAGAGGGTATTTCCAAGCTTGGTGAGCTGTTTTTCAATCTGGGTTTTTGAGGTTGGCGATTTCTCTGCCTTTTCTACAAGATACTCGGATTCAACGGTTACAATGTTTGAATCGATATCTTTCACTTCAAGCCTTGCAGGTTTCCCTGGCGTAATGTTTACTGTAAGGAATATCGGAACCTTCGGTCTCATCGCTCCTGATTCGCTTTCTTTTCTAAGGGAATCCATGAGCTTCTTGTCATGCGTCCTGTAGACCGTGCTTCCTGATGGTGCCCTTGAGTCAAAAGGAATTTCTACGGTTTCACCTTTTTCTGCACTGTATACCTGACCTTTTACAGTATACATTGAGAATATGATTTTTCCTTTGTCTTCGGGCCGGGTTTCAGCATTTTCGACCATTATCCCGTCTCCCAGGCGGAGAGAGCTAGAGAGTTTTACACGAAGACGTTGCGTGCGCCTGTCATAACTGATAACCGTACCTGCTGGAATCCCCCGGTTGTGAGGGTTTTCCCGGCTCATAAGTTTTCCACGCGGTTTTTCAAAAAAATAGCCTGAAGTGAAGCCGCGGTTAAAAAGCTGAGCAAGAGTTTCCTGCTCCTCTCCTGAAACCGGGCATCTTTCAGGGCCCTTCAGGTATCTGTCAATCAGGCGGCGGTAAATCCTGACAACGCCGGCAACATATTCCGGCCTTTTCATCCTGCCTTCAATTTTAAAAGACTCTATTCCGGCTTCTATAATTGGTCCCAGACCTGAAGTAATGTTAAGGTCCTTGGGGCTCAGAAGATAACTGCCGCTGGTCTTGATCTGTTTTCCGTCGCAATATAGCCTGTACTTTTTGCGGCACGGCTGGGCGCAGTATCCCCTGTTTCCACTCCTTCCACCTATGAGGCTGCTCAAAAGGCACTGCCCTGAATATGAAATGCAGAGAGCCCCGTGTACGAAAACTTCAACCTCTATTGCATCTCTTTCTTTTATTTCTTTCATTTCTTCAAGTGAAACTTCCCGTGAGAGCACAACCCTTTCGATGCCGAGCTCTTTTACAAACCTGACCCCTTCACTGTTGTGCAGAGTCATCTGGGTGCTTGCATGGAGGGGAAAGTCAGGCAGGTATTTTCTCGAAAGGGAAATAAGCCCGAGGTCCTGAATGATAACCGCATCGACTCCCATTTCTCTCAGGCGTGAAAGCAGAATAAGGGCGCTTTCCATTTCATCTCCCTTGAGCAGGGTATTCACGGTTACGTATATCTTGACGCCTCTTAGATGAGCGTAATCAACAGCTTTTTCGAGCTCTTCTTCTGAAAAATTGGATGCATATCCCCGGGCGCTGAAAGCCCTGGCTCCGAGGTATACAGCATCGGCTCCGTTTTCTACGGCTGCGGTAAGGGCTTCCATGCCGCCGGCTGGAGCCAGCAGTTCGGGTTTTACAGGCTTCATCAGATGGGATTACTGAGTATGCTCTTAATTAAACTTTGGCATCCTCTCTTTTCCTGAGAACCTTATGAGTAACTATTATAATGCTGGGAATTCTCTTACAGGTAGTCAGTTTCATTATGGATTGAATAAGCTAAATTTAATGCAAACTATCATACACGGCTGGAAGGTATGAAATGAATATAATATTAGGGGCAACAGGACAGGTAGGCTCAATGCTTGTTGATAATCTTTTAAAGAAAGGTCAACCCGTAAGAGCTGTTATTCGAAACGACCTTAAAGCACAGGAATTAAGAAATAAGGGTGCTGAGGTTAAAATTGCAGATTATTTTGACTTGGATGCCTTAAAAAAGGCTTTCCAGGGTGGAAACGCGGTTTTTCTATTAACACCTGAAAATCCAGAATCCGAGGACTTTCTAAGTGAGATTCAAACTATTATAACCAATTACAGAGAGGCTATTTTATCCTCAGGGATTACTAAAATTGTTGGTTTATCTTCCATGGGGGCACAGCACGAATCCGGGACAGGCAACCTGATGGCATCTTATATGCTGGAACATGCATTTTCCGACTTTGAAATTGAACAGGTTTTTGTTCGGCCCGCTTATTATTTCAGTAACTGGCTTGGATACCTGGAATTGGTCAAGGAATATGGGATACTGCCAACCTTTTTCCCGCCTGATATGGAGTTGCCTATGATTGCTCCGCCAGATGTTGCAGGATTCCTGTCAGATGTAATTACCTCTAAAACTCCGCAAGAAAGGGTATATGAGATCTCCGGGCCCATTGATTATAGTTCTTTAGATATTGCAAAAATATTTGAAGAAGTACTGAATAAAAATGTAACCTTACAGCAGGTATTACCTGAAGAATGGGAAAATACATTGATACAGGCAGGGTTCTCAAAAGATGGAGCAAAAAATCTTATGCTTATGACAAAAGCAGTTATTGACGGGAAAACTAAAAATGAAACAACCAGTCGGATTCGCTTCTCCACAGATTTTAAAAGTTATCTGAAAAACGTTATAAAAATAATCCACTGATAATTGTTTGTAAATTAACAAGTTTATTTGGATAATTTTCAGAGAGTCTTTTGCTCTGCCAGAAACATTAGGCTACAATTAAGGTTTCTGGCAGAGCAAAAATAATAAAACGGGGCTATTAATTGAAGTGTTATTGGATAAAATCCTAAAAGGCTTTCTTTCGGTTTATGCTTTCGGTCCTATTATCCAGGTTACGATCCTGTCGCTTTTCTTATCTTTTGAGGTCTCACAGAGTATTTTTCCTCCGTGCATATGGGATTCGCAGGAATAGCTGACTTTGTCTTGCCTTCCTATGTACTTGAAGTGTATTTTGAAGAACCCTTCTGAGCATCCTATACCATATTTAATCCAGCCTTCAATATCAGCTCCACCCTCACAGCTTCCTTCGCATGCAACAAGCTCAAAACTCTTTTCCTCATAAGATCCGATGTTTTCCGGAGCTGCATGGCCTTTTTTGTACTTGCCTTTCTCAATCTTCTGAGCCTGAAGTACAAAGTTGTCGCTGGTATTGTTCAGGATCTTCAACTGCAAACCTTCAAGAGTTTCCATAGTTTGTGTTTCTGACATCTTCTATTACCCCATTAAATAAAGAATTCAGATAAATTTCAAGTAAGAGATGACCTCTAATAAATAAAAAAGTATCCCCAAATATCTGAAATTTAATATAATATCGGAAAAAAGAAAACTGAATGGATAACGGCTAAATAAACTTAAGACTTGAAAGCCAATATATGTTATAAAGGTCCTGAAAAAGAAAGCTTCCGAATGTAAGATTTCCCAATACAATGAAGATGCTGCTATATGCCTTTATTCAGTCAGTGCAAATACAGGGCTTTTGCCTGCAGGTAGGGCAGATGCCGGGGTACTTTTTAAGGAACGCCTCTTCAAGGTCGATTCCGTAAAGGTTGGCAAGAGCGCCTATCCATGCAAAGCAGTCCGCAAGTTCTTCTTCTATGTTCTCGGGTTCTTCTCTACGGATGGCTTCCGCAAGTTCTCCTATCTCTTCAACCAGCCAGAGCATTGTGGCTTTTCCGCCTCTCCTTCTGTCGTTATGGGCATAGAGTTCGTACATAAGCTTCTGAAATTCAGAAATTTCCATATTTTTTCTCCTCAGCCGATCTATTATTTGATTATTTTAAACCCTGACTGCCATACATGGACAGGCACCTGCCCGGAAAATAATCTTAGGTAGGAAAATAATCTTAGGTATATACCTTTCAGGATAGGCGCCTGCCAGGGGACCTGTAGATAATATCAGATTATTA
Source organism: Methanosarcina hadiensis (assembly GCF_046529725.1). Taxonomy (GTDB): domain Archaea; phylum Halobacteriota; class Methanosarcinia; order Methanosarcinales; family Methanosarcinaceae; genus Methanosarcina; species Methanosarcina hadiensis. The sequence goes on from NZ_CP136241.1 coordinate 4,235,297, forward strand.
TTTTTAAAGTTTAGAGCCTTACGGGAATTTCCTTTTCTTTAAGGTACTCTTTAACTTCCCGTATTGAATACTCGCTGAAGTGGAAAATGCTTGCTGCAAGGGCGGCATCAGCTTTTCCTTCAGAAAATCCTTCATAAATATGCTGCGGGTTTCCCACCCCTCCTGAAGCTATTATCGGAATATCCAGTTCTTCAGAAAGCTTTCTCGTAATAGGAATGTCATAACCTGCACAGGTTCCGTCCCTGTCCATGCTTGTGAGCAGGATCTCTCCCGAACCCAGTTCCTCTGCTCTTCTTGCCCACTGGACTGCATCAATTCCAGTTGACTGCCTCCCGCCGTAGATTACCACTTCATACCAGGCAGGAGTCCCGTCTTCCAGTTCCAGAATTGTTTTATCAGGGTTATTTTTTACATCCGTGTTTCGCCTGCAGTCAATAGCAGTAACGATGCATTGGGCTCCGAATATGTCGGAAGACTCTTTGATAAATTCAGGGTTTTTTACGGCTGAGGTGTTGACTGAGACCTTATCCGCACCTGCTCTCAGGATCTGGCGGATAGCATCGATAGAACTGATCCCGCCTCCAACAGTGAGAGGGATAAAGACCTCGTCTGCAGTCCTTTCGATTACATCGATCATTGTTTCCCTGCCGTGAGCGGAAGCCGTGATATCCAGAAATACAAGCTCGTCTGCGCCGTCTTCATTATAACGCTTGGCGAGCTCCACAGGGTCTCCGGCTTCTTTCAGGTCCACAAACTCCACGCCCTTGACAACACAGCCTCCTGCTCTGTCAAGGGTTACATCAAGGCATGGTATGATTCTTTTGGTGAGCATCTATGGGATAATGAAGGTAACTGTTATTAAAAGCTTATTGAAATTAAACCGGCAAAAGTCCGGAAAGCAGGAGGATACTGAAAATGAGAAAAGCTGCCAGAAAATACTGAACTAAAAGACTGAAACTGCAAGAAGAAGCGGGATCGGAACACCGAATATTCGGAGCAAATGAAATAACAGAGTTTTGCAGAAATCAGTTAGATTCAGTAACCAATAGTTTTCAGCCGAAAATATTCATTACACGTGCGCCTTCAAGCCTGGACATCTCTATTTCGGAACATTCCAGGACTTTCTTTCTAATTCTTATCGGAGCCCCAACCCTGAGGGCAAGGGCAATGCAGTCGCTTGGCCTTGCATCGAACTGCATTATGTTGTTATCTTTCTTTACAAGGAGGCGGGCATAATAGACTTTGTCCACCTTGTCATCGATCATTACGCTCTCAATTTTTATTTCCAGGCGGTCGAAAATATTGATCATCAGGTCATGCGACATTGGGCGAGGAGGAGATATATTTTTAAGCACATTTCCTATCGAAAGGGCTTCCAGATGTCCGATATAAATAGGAAGCATCTCACCTTTTGTATTCTCCAGAAGTACAACAGGTGTGGGATCGCTGAAGACGTCGACTATATACACATCTTTAACATGGATTTCTTCAAAATCCTCGTTTATGTCGATGTCCATATCAAGTAGTTAATTTCACACTTATTAATACTTTATTAATTCTTTTCAGTTTATTAAAAAAGACTGCTGACCTATTTCAGGTTTCTTAGTCCAGATTTCTTATCCCCAGGTTTTTCTAAAACCGTGCTTTCCGATCATGGGCACAAAGATAACTTCGCCTTTTTTCTTTTTGTGTATATTACCGTTACTATCCTTTTTAACCCTGATAAGCTCCTGAGAATAGCTTCCCACAGGAATTACCATTATGCCCCCGGGCTTTAACTGTCCCAGTAAAGTTTCAGGGATCTCAGGGGCTGCGCATGTTACAGCTATCCTGTCATAAGGAGCATATGGGGGATAACCCACTGATCCATTCTCAAGCAAAACTGTAACATTATTATACCCTGTTTCCCTTAAGTTCTTCTTCGCAAAATTTGCAAGAGACTCTATCCGTTCAACAGTATAGATATGCCCTGTTTTCTCTACGAGCTCTGCCATCACTGCAGCATTGTACCCGGAACCTGCCCCAATTTCCAGAACTTTATGACCTTCGGCCAGCTCCAGGATCTCACACATGATAGCAACCATATGAGGTGCAGATATTGTTTGCCCGCCCCCGATTTCCAGTGGCATGTCCACATAAGCTGCCCTCTGCTCATATTCAGGAACAAACCTGTGCCTGGGAACGCATAGCATTGCCCTGAGCACTCTTTTGTCCTGCACGAAACCTTCAAGCCCTTCTACCAGAAGCTTGCGGAGCTTTTTAAATTCTTCTTCATCCTTTTCTTTTTTTCTTCTGTTCTCACCATGGTCCTTTTCTGAAACTGCGTTGACCAGAGCCATCCCCCTTCTTTCTGGCAAAAATCCTTTTCACATATTTTGCAAGTACGGCATCGCCTTTTCTGGATCTGAAATTTCCATCTCTTATCTTTATTTTGGTAATGAAAAGACGGGTATTTCCAACTTTTTCTTCCGCTCCCACAACAAATTCATAATCTCCGGGAACACGTTTCTCGATTACCTCTGTTTTTTCAGTCCCTTCCTGTGCAGAAAACTTTACAGTAACCTCATCAATGGCTCTTCCCCATATTGTCTCGGTATTTTCTGCCCTGGCTACTTTGACCCTTTTTCCTCCTGCATCAAGGGCCGTAATCAGGATAGGACAAACTACTCCTGTTTCCTCATCATCTACAACCAGTTCGTCGTCTACCTGAAGGACAGTTTCGGAATCCAGTTGAGTTTTATAGGTACTTGAAGTATCTTTCTTGCTAACTATAACCTTCAAATTGACTGATTTCGGTGTTTTTATCTTCGCTGCATGTACCTGTCCGCATTCCAGACAGCGAACAAGAGGGCTCTGCCCTTCTTTAAGAACTTCATGCCCAATTTCTTCTTTCGGAGAACATGAGGGGCATTCGACTTCAATTTCTCTCATCATAGTCAAATCAATAGATGGATTCAAAATACTAAATACTTAACTTCTCCGGTGATCTTCTCAAGAAAGTTTTCTACAAGAATAGCCAGGAAGAAAAAAGTTACAGGAAAATGAGATGAGAAAGAGTAATATCCAATAAGAAAAAAGTACCGGAAGATAAGAAATTGCAAGATCAGGGCTATATAATAATATTGATTTATATATTGAAGTGTCTTTTTTGTAGATTAGCTTTCCTGAACTGCTTTTGAGTATTCCGCAAGAGCAGAAATTTCAGCTACTGATCTAATGCTTCCAGGGGATATCGGGTGTTTTTGCCTTATTTTTCTTCTCTTTGCGAAAGTGATTTCGTTCAGAGGCCGTGCCCAGATTGTATCAAGTTCCTCAGCATGGGCAGAAGGGACTCTTCTGACTCCGACCTGAAGAGAGGTTATTATAAATGGTTCACCGTCACTGACCTTTACATTATCGAGGACTATTTCTTCGTCTTCGCATAGAAGTTCCCCGGCGGTTAGTTTTACCCAGCGAGTAAAAGGTTTCTCTATTCTGTTTACGAAAACTCTTACGCTTATTTTTTCTGGAGTTTTTAATCCGAAGGGGACATAAACAAGCCCGCATTCCAGGCAATGTACAAGGGGGCTTATTCCAAGTTTTATCAGTTCGTGCGAAACTTTTTCCTCAGGTGAACATGAGGGGCATTCTATTTTGATATGTTGTGTCATGGCAGGTCCAGATAAGATTCTTTTTATTATATTTAATTATTTCGTAAATCTTTTTATATAGCTTCTAGGAATACTGCTTCCTCTTTCCTGCCTCCCTTTTCGATATCAAAAGCTTTATTATATTGAAATGCGTAGTCTACTATCTCATTATTGAGACGCATCTCAAAATTAAGGCAATATGGGTGCCAGCAGTGCCGGATATTGAATATCTAAAGAAACTTGCCCTTAGAGGGGCAGTGAATAAAACTATTAAGGTCTCTTCGAGTGAGTTTCATAAGCATACGGGAGACAGTTCCAAAACCGCAGCAAGAAAACTAAAACAGCTTGAAGAAGAGCGGCTAATTGAAAGAGAACTGGTACCCGGTGGCCAGTTGATAAAGATGACAGAAAAAGGGATTGAGATTCTAAAAAACGAATACGTTGAATACAGCAGGATATTTTCTTCAGAGCCTGATACTCTGGAACTCGAAGGAAATGTGCTTAAAGGGCTTGGCGAAGGTCAATATTATATAAACATCCCGGGTTACAGGACTCAGTTTGAAGAAAAGTTGCACTTCATACCTTTCCCGGGTACTCTTAATGTACAGCTCTCGGAAAGTAGCTCAGCTCTTCGAAACAGGCTGCAAGAAATGCCTGCTGTCAGAATAGAAGGTTTCAATGATGGGGAACGCACATTCGGAGGCGGCAACTGTTATCCTGTCAGAGTTGAGGGTATAGAGGCTGCCGTCGTTGTTCCTGACAGGACACATTACCCCTCGGATTTGATTGAGATTATTGCACCGGTAAAACTCAGGGATGCCCTGAAACTGAAAGATGGAGATAAAGTTGTGACACGGCTAAGAAAGCAGGGTACGGAGGGACAGGAATGAGTGAGAATACCGTATACGAATGCCTGAAATACAGCAATGAAAATATCAACAGGGCACTGGAAGCCCTGCGTGCCGGAAAAATGATCCAGATCTATGACTCGGACTCAAGGGAAGGAGAAACAGATCTCGTGATCCCTGCAAAAGCTGTTACTTATACGGATGTTAAGTGGATGCGTAAAGATGCAGGCGGGCTTATCTGTGTGGCAGTTGACCCTGTAGCGTCAAAGCAGCTAAAATTGCCCTTCATGGCGGATCTTGTCAGGGAAGCCAGCAAAACGAGTGCCTCCCTTGGAGAGGTTGTTGAAAAAGAAGGGGACCTCAAATATGATGCACATTCATCTTTTTCCATCTGGGTCAACCACAGGGATACAAGGACTGGAATTCCTGACATTGAAAGAGCTCTTACAATCCGAAAAATAGGCGAGATCACGGAAGAATCCCTTTCAGGAAATGGAGTTCATTTTGGAAACGAATTCAGAACTCCGGGACACGTAGCTCTTCTCAGGGCTGCTGAAGGTCTTCTTGATGAGCGCATGGGCCAGACAGAGCTTTCAATCGCTCTTGCCCGTATGGCAGGAATCACTCCTGCAATGGTAGTCTGCGAGATGCTTGACGACGATAGCGGGAAAGCGCTCTCTAAAGAAAAATCAAAAGATTATGGTGAAGAGCACGGGCTAGTCTTCCTTGAAGGCAAGGAAATAGTTGAAGCTTATACTCTGTGGACAGGCTCTGAGTGCTAAGCTGCTCTTTTCTTTACCACCCTCTTTTAATTTCAGATCCTTTCAATCTTTTTTCTTTTCTCGCAGGCGTTGTTGCTAACTTCTTAATAGTGTCCACTTAAATCAGGGTCAGGTTTAACTGACCGGAAAATTAGTTTGAACGGCTGCAGCAGGTCTCTTGACTATGGGCAGCTTCCATCCGGTAACAAAGGAATATTATAATCACAGCAGAATATTATAACTAAAACAACACAAATTAGTACAATAACATTATTCTGGCTTAAGTATCCTTCAATTTCCTGATTTTTTGTTCTGGTATTCTGGTTCTCAGCAGGGGATGTTATCCGGTGATAAGCAGGTTTAAAAAAGTCCAGCAAGTTCTTGTGCTTGTGCTTTTCCTTAACCTTGCTGTAGCTTTTGCTAAAATTATCTACGGGACCCTGAGCGGTGCTCTGAGCATGACCGCAGACGGGTACCATTCTCTATTTGACGGGGTCTCGAACATTGTGGGAATTATAGGGAGTTTGATTGCATCGCGCCCTCCGGATAAAGAGCACCCTTACGGGCATCAGAAATATGAAACTGTAGCCTCTGTTTTTATCTCTCTGCTCCTACTTTATGTGGGGTTTGAGATTTTCCGGAATGCACTTGACCGTTTCCTTATACGGAGTGTGCCTGAGGTAACAACCATCAGTTTTCTAATAATACTGGGCACAATGTGCATTAACTACCTGGTCACTCGCTATGAGTACAGGCAGGGCTTAGCCCTGAAAAGCCAGGTTCTTATTGCTGACTCCCAGCATACGAAAAGCGATATCTATGTCTCCCTTTCGGTAATAGTGAGTCTGGCTGCCGTAAAACTGGGTTTTCCCCTTCTTGATCCTCTGATAGCTCTTCTCATATCTCTGATTATCTTCAGGATAGGGTTCAGGATTATGAAGGAAAACTCAAAAGTCCTTCTTGACATGTCTATGCTTGAAGAAAATGACATCTGCAACCTCGTCCTGGGAATTGAAGGAGTTATGGGATGCCACAAAATCCGGACACGCGGCGGAATGGGCGACATCCGGATAGATATGCATGTCCTTGTGCAGGCCGATAGTACTCTTGAAGAAGCACACCTTATCTCTCACAGGGTAAGTAAAATGCTTAAAGCCGAATACAAAGACGTTACCGATGTGGTTGTGCACCTTGAACCCGCTTTACCCCAAGAATCAAATACCAAAAAAACCACTTAAGATGCATGGCTGGAAACGTTTTCGGGCAGATGTTTCAAATTACGACCTGGGGAGAGTCCCACGGCAGGGCTGTCGGAGTCGTGGTTGACGGGCTGCCTGCAGGGCTTCCTTTTTCCGAAGCCGATATCCAGAAGGAACTGGACAGACGGCGCCCTGGACAGAGTGAAGTCTCCACACCCAGGAGCGAGGCTGATAAAGTAGAGATACTTTCCGGAGTTTTCGAGGGCATGAGCACAGGCACTCCTATCTCCATGCTTGTCTGGAACTCGGATGCCCGGTCTTCTTCTTATGATGCTATTAAAAATACCCCCCGCCCGGGACATGCCGATTTTTCATATATGGCCCGCTATGGAATAAGAGACCACCGCGGAGGGGGAAGGTCTTCAGCCCGTGAAACAATAGGCAGAGTCGCAGGCGGTGCCCTTGCAAAACTTTTGCTCTCCAGGTCTGGAATTCAGATCGCAGGCCATGTGATCGAACTTGGCGGGATTCGGGCAAAACCCCTTTCTTTTGAAGAAATTCTCGGCAACGTTGAAAAAACCCCAGTCCGATGCTCTGACCTGGAGGCTGCTGAAAAAATGCTTGAAAAGGTTGCAGCCCTGAGGCAGGAAGGGGACAGCATAGGCGGGATTGTCGAGATTATCATAAAAGGCGTGCCTGCGGGCCTTGGAGAGCCCGTATTTGACAGGCTTGATGCAGACCTTGCAAAAGCCATTATGAGCATCCCTGCAGTCAAAGGGTTTGAAATCGGAGCAGGATTTGAGGCTGCCCGAATGCGTGGAAGTGAAATGAATGACTCCTTCCGTATGGACGGGGAAAAAGTCATCTGTTCTAGCAATAACGCCGGCGGAATCCTCGGAGGAATTTCAACAGGTCTGGATATTGTTTGCAGGGCGGCAGTAAAACCCACGCCTTCGATAAGCAAACCTCAGCAAACCGTTGATCTAACAACCCATGAAAATGCGGATATCGTAATCAAAGGGAGGCACGACCCAACGATTCCTCCTCGCATGGTGCCGGTTGCAGAAGCCATGATAGCTCTTGTACTTGCAGACCATATGCTAAGGAGCGGTTTTATCAACCCAAGAACTCTGCTGGAATAAAAAATACATACAATGGCGGCCTGTATCCTCCAGTTTACTCCGATAATAAACATTCCATGCCGCGAATCATTTTTCTTTTTTTATCCGTGGAAAACACCTGCAATAACTGTAGCCTTATAAATTCTCTGTCCAGGGTATCAAACAATCAGAGACCAGAGAGTAACTGTGTATTCAAGAAGAGCATGAAAGAGTATGAAAAGATTGTTAGTTTGATGGCATGGCTAGAAGACTTATATAGAGTTCATTAAAAGTCAATTATGGAGTTCGAATATACTTTCCATGCTCACCTTGAACTCCACACCGCTTTAGGGGCATGATTATGCCAGTTTTAAGGGCTATTAAGGCTTGCATAGTTATGCCTCCGAGGGGTCTTAATTTTCTATTTTTTTCGATATGCTGTAGGGAATGCTGGATGAAATCAAGAACAACAGCTTTAATGATTATTTCTTTTGCCGCTTTAGCATTACTTCTAGTGTTCTTTTTAATGATTTACCAGCCTGGAGCAGGTATGTACATAAGAGCAGATAAACTTCAGCACCCACCTGAGAAATATGTGGAATTTAGTTTGGCAGATATCGAGAAATATCCCTATGTTGAAGAAGCAGTAACGAATCCGGGAAAGGATATTAAGCTCCCTTTTAATCATAATGGAAATATGACAGAGTTTGCTAACATCATATACGGCAACAGGACTGAATATATAAAGTTAAATAATGAGTATTATCACATAAGTTATTACTCTGCTGATTAATTGAGTGGCGGAGAGTTGCTAAAATAGAGAAATCTCACTCCTGAATTGTTTAAATATTAAGCTTAATTTCCGGATAAAGATACTCATAGATTTGAAATTTTCTCTGCTGCTTTATAAAATGCCATCAAAATCTCTGGTCTTCCGGCACGACATTTTTACTTTCCGTTCTCTTTTTACAGGTCACTGTTTGAAATGGCAGAATATTAATATTACTTTATTAATATGACCTGTCACATTTCAGTTATACTAACTTTAAGTAATGCTGGTTTGATCTATCTTCAGTACCCTGATTATAATTAAATTCTTAATATCGAATTTATATTTCATTAACCCCTTACTTCCATAATAAAACCCTTAATTCATGATTGCCATTACAAATCCACCACGGCTTATTGCATGGGAACTTACTGCGGGCTGTAACCTGAACTGCGTGCACTGCAGGGGAGCTTCCACCTCCTCGGTTCCCGAAGGCGAGCTTACAACCGAAGAAGCGAAACACTTCATTGACGAGGTTGTGGAGCTTGGAAAACCCATCCTCATCCTGAGCGGAGGCGAGCCCCTTACCAGACCTGATGTCTTTGAAATTGCAAGGTATGGGACAGATGCAGGGCTCCGCGTAGTGCTTGCAACAAACGGGACACTCCTGACTCCTGAGATTGTGAAAAAACTGAGGGATGCCGGCGTGCAGAGGCTCAGTATCAGCCTTGACGGAGCGCTAGCAAAGACTCATGACGAGTTCCGCGGCATGCCCGGGGCCTTTGACAGGACTCTTGCAGGCATTGAAGTCCTCAGGAAAGCAGATTTTCCTTTCCAGATCAACACAACGATTTCGAAGCGCAACCTTGAGGAAATCCCGAAGACCTTTGAGCTTGCAAAAGAGCTCGGGGCAGTTGCTTACCATGTCTTTTTCCTTGTGCCCACAGGCAGGGGAGAAGAGTCCGATGAGGTTTCCCCGGCAGACTATGAGCGCATCCTTCACTGGTTCTATGATATGCAGAAAGGATCGGAAATCCAGCTGAAGGCGACCTGCGCACCTCACTATTTCAGGATCATGCGCCAGCGTGCAAAAAAGGAAGGCATTGAGATATCAGTGAAGACTCACGGTTACGAAGCCATGACAAAGGGCTGCCTCGGGGGAACAGGTTTCTGTTTCGTATCAAGTGTCGGGCAGGTCTACCCTTGCGGTTACCTTCCCGCGCTTGCCGGGAATATAAGAGAGCAGCCTTTCAAAGATGTCTGGGAAAACTCCGAGGTCTTCAGGAAATTGAGGGATCCCGAAGAGCTTAAAGGAAAGTGTGGGATATGTGAATATAAAAAAGTCTGTGCAGGCTGCAGGGCAAGAGCCTATGCCGCCACAGGCGATTATCTCGAAGAAGAGCCTTACTGCATATACAGGCCCGGAAAAAAATGATCGTGATCGAGATGAATGATATTGAAAATTATAAAAACCGGCTCAAAAAAGAGGCTGCCGATTTTTCCTGTGATATGGACCCTTATGACGGGGAAGTTTCGGTAATAGAACTTGACGAGACGGACAAAAGAATCCTCAACCTTATCCAGCAGGAAGTCCCTCTCGAAGTCGAACCTTTTGCAAGGCTAGGCGAGATTCTCGGGCTTCCGGAAACCGAAATCATTGAAAGGCTCCGAGAACTTAACAGGAAAGGAGCGGTCAGAAGGGTAGGTCCTGTCCTCAGCACAAGAAATATGGGGGGCGTAAGTACTCTTGTAGCCCTGAAAGTGCCCGAGTCCCGCATAGAGGAAATTGCCATTTTTATTAACGAGTATCCCGAAGTTTCCCATAATTATCTCAGGAGTGCTGCACAATATAACCTCTGGTTTACGCTTTCTGCTCCTAATAAAAACAGGCTTGAGGAGATTCTCAGCGAAATCCGGGAGAAAACAGGCTGTCCTCTTCTTGATCTTCCTACAAAACACCTGTTTAAAATCCAGGTAAAGTTTGATATCAGGTGAAATTATGGATAAAACGGATGTAAAACTGTTAAAACTGGTGCAGGACGGAATTCCAATCACTCATTCCCCTTTCAAAGGGTTTGCTTCTGAACTTGGAATCAGTGAACAGGAGGTTGTTGACAGGCTTAAGAACCTCCAGAAAGCCGGGAAAATCCGTCGCTTTGCGGCTTCAATCGGGCACAGAGCCATAGGCATAAAAGCCAATGCAATGTGCGTCTGGAACGTTCCTGATGAGCAGATCGAAACAGTAGGGAATATCATGGCTGAATTTCCCGAAGTTACGCACTGTTATGAGCGCCCCCGGTATCCTGACTGGCAGTATAACCTGTTTACAATGGTCCATTCCTATAACCCCGAAGATTGCGAAAGAGTAGCTGAGAAGATTTCGGAAGCTACCGGGATTAAGGATTACACCCTTTTCTTCAGTGAAAAAGAGTTCAAGAAAACCGGAGTCAGGCTTTAAGAGCTACTAATTAATGTATTTAATATATTTTATTAATGTATTTTAATTGATGTTTATATTTCGAGGTCCCTGAAAATGGCTGAAACAAACAATTTTCTCCCCCTCATGCTTGACCTTTCAGGCAGGAAAATCGTGATTTTCGGAGGCGGGTCTGTCGGGGAGCGCAAAGCTGAACTTTTCTGCGGCTGTGCAGATACGGTCGTTGTCAGCCTTGATTTTTCCGAAAGGCTGCGGGAACTTGAGGCATCAGGGCAGGTCCGTTTGTCAAAGCTTGATCTTAAGGCAGCCTCGGACTCCAAACTCAGGGAAATCATCTCAGGGGCTTTTCTTGTAATCCCTGCAACAAGCAGTTCGGAACTTAACCGGAAGATAACTGATATTGCTAGGGAAAGCGATATTTTGATTAATCAGGTGGATGCTTTAGGTAGTGTTGTAATCCCGTCAGTTATTAAAAGAGGAGACCTTGTGATAGGAATTTCCACTCTCGGGCACAGTCCTGCGGTCTCTAAATATACCCGTAAACAAATAGAAGGCGTAATAACTCCTGCATATTCCGATATGATCCGGCTTCAGGACGAGTTGAGGAATTACCTTAAACTTCATGTGAAAGAACAGAAGGAAAGGAAGTCTCTTCTCTGGAAAGTCCTTGAAAGCGAAAGTGTCTGGAATGGCTTTTCCAGATCCTACGAAAAAGCAGCAGAAGAAGCATATGCAATAATTTCGGATAACATCAGGTCATCCTGAGCAATTTCAAACGATTTCGAATAATCTTAAATAGTTGTCCTTTAATGGAAACCCTTTAATAAGAAATAGCCAGGAGTTATGGACAAAGTTTAATTTATAACTCCTTATATTATTCATCCTATCCCTTTATTAATTCTATCCGGAGGCTCTCTGTGACAGAAATCTCAAGTATGGTTATATCCCATAAAAAAGCAAAAGTTGAGGAAATGGAGTCCGCCTGGCACGGAGATCTGGACGGGCTTCTCCATAACCTGTATAATCATGAGTATGTGTACGAGTGCGTAGTCTTAAAAACCTGTAACCGTGTTGAAATCTATGTTGTTTCCCCCAAGAGCAGCAGTATACTTTTCTCTTTTGCAAAAGAAATGGGAGCTTCCACCCATATCATTGACTTCTACGGGCATGACGAGTCCCTTGAACATCTTCTCAGGCTTGCAGGCGGACTCGAGTCCATGATAGTAGGAGAAGACCAGATCCTCGGGCAGATTAAAGATCTCTACGCTTATTCCAAAAAAGCCGGAACCACAGGCAAGATCCTTGATACGGCTTTTGAAAAAGCCATTCAGGTAGGCAAAAGGATCAGGAATGAGACACGAATCAACAAAGGTTCGGTCTCCATAGGTTCTGCGGCTGTAGACCTTGCTGAAGATATCTTTGGAGGGCTCACAGGAAAAAACGTGCTTGTGATAGGGGCAGGAGAGATCGGTGTCCTGGTCGCAAAAGCCCTTGCCGAAAAGGATATTGAAGCTATCTACATTGCAAACCGCACTTATAAGAAAGCCGAAGAAATCGCCTTCGAGCTCGGCGGACATGCAGTCAGGCTTGATGATATCAGGGATTATCTCCCTGGGGCTGACGTGGTTATCAGCGGTACGGGCGCTCCACATTACATTCTTACGCGGAAAATCGTTGAAGAAACTATTAAGGGAAGGAACAGAAAGCTCCTTCTTATCGATATTGCAAACCCCAGGGATATTGAGGAATCCGTTGTGGAGCTTGAAAACGTCGAACTCTGCAACATTGACAACCTGCGGGTCATAAGTGAAAGAACCCTCAAGATGCGGAAAGAAGAGGCAAAAAAGGCAGAAGCCATTATCCAGGAAGAGATAAGGCTTTTGAATCTCCAGTATAAGCGTCAGAAAGCCGACCGTTTGATTTCTGAACTTTACAAGCAGGTCTATGATGTCCGCGTAAGGGAGAGGCAAAAAGCAGTCAACAGGCTCAGTTCCTATCATACTATAGGGGACATTGAAACCGAGGTTCTTGACGATCTTACTCATTCTATTGTTAATAAAATTCTGGCAGAGCCTACCAAAGTCCTCCGCCAGGCTGCAGAACTTGGAAATGAAGAGTTCCTTGATGTCGTTTCAAGGGTCTTTTGCCTTGAAAAGGATAAGATAAAGTTTGAAAAAATGAAACAGGCAAAGTTTGACCAGATAAAACCGGGCTGTACAAAGGGACATGCAGCGGTTAAAGAAGAGTACGCTGTAAAAGATCAAAGTTGAGCGTGCAGGAAATCAGAATCAGAAAATTAGAGTCAGAAAATCAAAGTTAATCCAGGTAGAAATAATCAAACCAGGTCAATTTACAGGTAAAGCATTATAATTCAGGAGTGATCACATGTTTCCAGAAATCAGGTTGAGAAGGCTGAGAAAAGGTAAGATCAGGGATCTTGTGCGTGAGACAATTTTATCCGTGGATGACCTGGTCATGCCTATTTTTGTGAATGAGAATATCGATTCCCCTGTTGAGATCTCTTCAATGCCGGGAATATACAATCTCCCTCTCTCCCAGGTTGCAAAAGAAGCAAAAGAGATTGCAGACCTCGGGATTCCTGCAGTGATTCTTTTCGGAGTGCCTGCATTCAAGGATGCGGAAGGCAGTTCTTCCTGCGGGGAAGCCGATGTGGTCCAGGAAGCGGTAAGGAGGATCAAAGCCGAACTCGGAGACAGACTTGTCGTGATCACTGATATCTGCATGTGCGAGTTTACAAGCCACGGGCATTGCGGAATAGTTGACTTTGAAACTAAAGAAGTCCTTAACGACCCCACTCTCGAAGTCCTGGGAAAGATCGCCGTCAGCCATGCAAAAGCAGGAGCTGATATGGTGGCTCCGTCTGGAATGATGGACGGGATGGTAGCTGCAATCCGTGAGGCTCTTGACATCGCCGGGTTTGAGAATATCCCGATTATGTCCTATGCCGCAAAATACCATTCCTGTTTCTACGGGCCTTTCAGGGAAGCTGCCGAATCAGGGTATTCCTTCGGAGACCGCTCCACTTACCAGATGGACCCTGCAAACGGCGATGAAGCTATCCGGGAAGTAACCCTTGATGTAACAGAAGGCGCGGATATCCTTATGGTAAAGCCTGCTCTCCCCTATCTGGATATCGTGTACAGGGTGAAGAGCGAGTTCGGCATGCCGACAGCTGCATACAACGTGAGCGGAGAGTATTCCATGATCAAAGCCGCAGCAGCCAGAGGCTGGATTGATGAGAAAAAAGCTATTTACGAGTCCCTTGTCTCTATCAAGAGAGCAGGAGCAGACTTCATTATCACCTACTTTGCAAAGGATGCTGCACGAATGTTGAAATAAGCCCCTGTAAAGGGGTGCTTCAATTTTGATAATGTTCTTATTTATCCGGTTCGAGCAAAGGTATTGCCTCTATTTTTTGAGGTATGTCTTTGAAAATCTTGATGCAAACAAATCCTTCCAGTAACTTGCAATCTAAACGTAACTTGTAATCTGAACCTAACTGATTATCAATTGACATACGGTCAATAGTTGTTCCTGGAGTTCTTGTGTTGACTCCCTCATCAAATTTCCAGAAAATGCCTGTTGCCCATTTTTGAGGAATCTCCCGTCCATCGAATTTGACACTTCCAAAAACAGGACACTTCCATGACTTTGATTCCAATCCCATTCCTTTTCTATTAAAATCCGAGAATCCCTTAAATTTATCTTTGCCAAATACATGAATTAGATTAAGAATCACTGAACAATCAGGGATCTTATCTGGCTTTGTTCGATGTGCCCAGAAGATGTCATTGCAGACCGCAATGTAGTAACGAGCCCCGTTAAGCTCAAAGATTCTCGGCTATCCACATTCCAATTCATTCGGGCCTTTCGCTGGTACCACATCAGAAAAGCATTCTTGCTTTTCTAAATCTGTAAGGTAGTGTTTTCTGGCAATGGCCTGTATGCCAGACTTGTCAATTGCAAGTCCTATTTGATCCCGGTCGTAGCCTTTCGGATTCTTATATCCGTAGCCTTTTGGATTCAGATATCCATCGATGCCAATTACAGCAAAGATGTGCCTGTCGTATTTTTCAAGAAGGGTCTTTGTAATCTCCTATATCTGAGGATATATCGAATTGGCTCTGTCTTTTCCCGTGTTCAGCCAACCTGCAGGGAAAAGTATAATCCCGTCTCCGTCTGTATTTGACAGAATCTTTTTAATGATTTGTTTCAATGCATCAAAAGGTGCTTCGTTTGATTCCGGATCTTTTTCACATTTTGTCTGAAGCGTGATTGTTGCAACCCAATCATCTTTCGGAATAGCTGTGTATTTTGGTATGGATGGAATTTCGTTTATTTTCTCATCTATCATTTCTTAAATCTCCTTACCTCTTCTTCATTTTCAGTATGGGCCATAGTGGGGCAGTTTCCTTTTTTTATTAAGTAAGGTGGTCTTCACTTTCATGCTTAAATTTTTCTGTTTTTGTGTTTCATTTGAACAAACTTGAAGAAATGAGGTATATTTACCGGAAGAAATAGAAAAGAGAATTCAAGTTTCGGTTTTAGAATCTGGGAAGTATATAGCTTATGTGAGCGGATTGATGGATTGAACCTTAAAGTTGAGGTTTGGTTTCATGTTAAAACCTTGATGTCATCAGCAAAAACTGCTTAATAGGGGAAGGTTCTGTTATAAGGATAATAAGGAACACAGAAAATAATATTTACTTAATCCAGAGGTTCGCTATAATCCCTTAATGTCGGCGTCCCTTCACTATGATTTGATTTACTTACTCAATTTAATTTACTTACTCCATCTAATTACTTACCCCCTTTATCAGACGTTTAAGTTATCCGGTGAGAGTTCATGGTATCTGAGATTACACTTGAAAAGTCCAGAAAAATGTTTGAGAAAGCAAAAACCCTTATTCCGGGCGGGGTTAGCAGCCCGGTAAGAGCAATTAAGCCATATCCTTTCTATACCGCTTCTGCTAATGGTTCGAGGATAAAGGACCTTGACGGAAATGAGTATATTGATTACTGCCTTGCATATGGTCCTGCTGTCCTCGGGCATAACCACCCTGTTATAAAGGAAGCAATTAGACAGCAGCTTGACAAAGGCTGGCTCTACGGAACCCCTACTGAACTTGAAGTGACCCTTGCGGAGAAGGTTGCAAGCTATTATCCTAGCATTGATATGCTCCGTTTTGTTTCTACAGGGACGGAAGCAACAATGAGTGCCCTCCGCCTTGCCCGCGGGTTTACACGCAGAAACAAGTTCATTAAGATCGAAGGCGGATTCCACGGAGCCCATGATGCCGTTCTTGTAAAGGCAGGTTCAGGGGCAACAACCCTTGGAGAGCCCGATTCCCTCGGAATTCCTGCGGATTTCACGAAACATACCCTGCAGGCCCCTTACAACGATATTGAAACAATGACCGCTCTTGTGGAAAAGAACAGGGATGACCTTGCAGCAGTGATCATTGAACCGGTTCTCGGGAACATCGGCCCTGTCCTCCCACTGCCCGGATACCTTGAGGAGCTCAGAAAACTCACGGAAGAAAACGATGTGCTTCTTATTTTCGACGAGGTTATCACGGGATTCAGGCTTGCAATGGGCGGGGCGCAGGAATTCTTCGGGGTAGTGCCTGATATGACTACCCTTGGAAAGATTGTAGGCGGAGGTCTGCCCATAGGGGTCTTCGGTGGAAAGCGTGAAATTATGGAAATGATCGCACCTTCGGGACCTGTTTATCAGGCAGGGACTTTCAGCGGAAGCCCATGCTCCGTAGCCGCCGGAATTGCAATGGTTGATTACCTGGAAGAGGAAAATATTCACGCAAAACTGAATTCAGCCGGAGATTACATGAGGGCTGTACTTTCAGAGATCATTGAAGACGAAGGTCTTGATTATAATGTATGCGGAATTGGTTCCATGTTCAAGATTTTCTTCGGAGACATGCCGCATAACTACCAAGAAGTCCTGAAATGTGATAAAGAAGGTTACCTTGCTTTCTTCCACAGGATGCTTGCAAGCGGGGTTTTCCTGCCTCCATCGCAGTTTGAGACCAATTTCATATCCGCAGCTCATAACGATATAGATATTGAAAAAACCCTTGAGGCTTATGCGGAAAATCTCTAAGGCTTACATTTCTGAGAATTTATACCTCTCAGAATTTATGTTTGAAAACGTTTGAGGATTCTACATGATAATAGGTACAAGAGGCAGCCAGCTTGCGCTTGCCCAGGCCGAGAATGTCGCACGCCTTCTTAAAGAGCAGGGCGTTGAAACCAGCATTAAGATAATAAAAACCAGCGGGGACCGGTTTACTGACCGCCCCCTGCATGCCGTATCCGGAGGAGTCGGAGCTTTTGTCCGTGAACTGGACGACGTTATGCTTGCAGGAGAAATCGATATCGCAGTCCACTCCATGAAGGATATGCCCACAATCCGCCCGCAGGCGCTTCCTACTGTTGCGGTTTTGAAGCGCGACACCCCCTTTGATTTTCTGCTCACATACGACGGGACTCCTCTTGATGAGCTTCCCGAACAGTCCATTATAGGCACAAGCTCCCTGAGGAGGACTGCCCAGATCAAAAGGTACAGGCCTGACCTTATCACACAGGACCTTAGAGGAAACATCGATACCAGGCTCAGAAAACTCAGAGAAGGGCAGTATGACGGAATTTTGCTCGCAAAAGCCGGGCTTGAACGCATGGGCTGGGAGCTTGAAGGAGAAATCCTTTCCCCTGATTTTTTCTGCCCTTCCCCTAACCAGGGCACGGTTGCAGTGGTAACAAGAGCGGGCACAGAGGCTGAGGATGCAGTTTCCAGGCTTGACCATACCGAGAGCAGGATTGTTACCGAAATTGAACGCATCCTTATTGCCGAACTCGGAGGGGGCTGTACAACCCCTGTGGGTTCATATGCCGAACTTACGCCTGATAAACAGGAAATCCATGTAAGGGCTGAAGTCCTTTCTCTTGACGGCAGGGAGGCTGTCAGCATCAACGAATTTATCCCTATGCGCGGCGGCCTTGAACAGGCAAGGGCACTGGGTCACAGGCTTGTAGAAATGGGCGGCAGGAGACTTGCTGAAGAGGCGCTCCTTCAGATCTCCAGAAATGCATGTGATTCCGAAAATTCGTATGATTATTGATGCAGAAACTGCCTGCGGGCAGGAAATGGAGTTATTTAATGTATACTCTCACCGGACTTAAATTAAAAAATCCTACTATTCTTGCAGCCGGAGTACTCGGGACAACCGGGGCTTCCCTCTGCAGGGTCGCACGTGAAGGAGGGGCTGGGGCAGTCGTGACTAAATCCATAGGTCCTGCCCCAAAGACCGGGCACCCGAATCCGAGCATGATAAAGCTGGACTGCGGCTTTTTAAACGCTATGGGGCTTCCTAACCCTTCTTATCCCGGCTTCCTCCAGGAGCTCGAGTTTGCAAAAAATAACTCTGAGGCTCCTGTAATTGCAAGCATTTTCGGTGGTAATCCTTCCGAGTTTGCCGAAGTTGCTGAGGGTCTGCTTCCCGCAAAGCCTGATGCCTTTGAGCTTAACGTGAGCTGTCCCCATGCCGAAGGTTATGGGGCTGCAGTAGGCTCGAACCCATGCCTTGTTGAAGCAGTTACGGCAGCAGTAAAGGATGTTGTCAATGTCCCTGTCTGGGTCAAGCTGACCCCCAATGTCGCAGATATTACATGTATTGGAAATGCAGCCGAGTCCGGGGGGGCGGATGCTGTTGTTGCGATCAATACTGTAAGAGGTATGGCTATTGATATTGAGTCCGGATACCCTGTGCTTGGAAACCGTTCAGGCGGGCTTTCAGGGAAAGCTGTAAAACCCATAGCAGTCAAATGTGTTTACGACCTCTATACTGCTCTAGAAATCCCGGTAATCGGTGTAGGAGGAGTTTCTTCCTGGGAAGATGCTGTGGAAATTATAATGGCTGGAGCAGCGGCTGTTCAGGTCGGGTCTGCAGTATATGATAGGGTAGATATATTCTCTGAAATCGGTGCAGGGATAGAAGCTTTCCTCAAGAGAAAAGGCTATTCGGATATAAAGAAAATTATAGGGCTTGCCCACGAGATGGTCTGATGCTTCCTATTAATGCTACAATTACACAGATAACTGAAGAATCCTCCCTGATAAGGACTTTTTTCTTTGACCACGGGTTTGAGGATATGGAGCCAGGCCAGTTTGTAATGGTCTGGGTCAGGGGCGTGGACGAGGTTCCTATGGGGCTCTCCAGAAAGAATTCGATAACCGTCCAGAAAGTAGGTGAGGCAACTTCAAAGCTTTTTGAGTTAAAAGAAGGAGATTCTTTCGGGCTTAGAGGTCCCTTTGGAAAAGGTTTTACCCTGCCTGCTAAAGGTGAAAAAGTGCTTATCATTGCAGGCGGTGTCGGAGCTGCTCCACTGTCTCCCTATGCCGAGGCAGCCTTTGCCGCAGGTGCGGAAGTGGATATTGTTCTTGGCGCGCGGAGTGCGGAATACCTGCTTTTTGAAGAGCGCTTTAAGGCTCTTGGAAAGGTTTATGTATCTACCGACGATGGTTCAAAAGGAATTAAAGGGTTTGTAACTGATGCCCTCAGAAGCCTTGATGTCGCAGCCTATGACAGAATTGCAGTCTGCGGGCCTGAAGTTATGATGGCTTCGGTTTTCAGGTTCCTCGAAGAAAAGAATGTTCTCGATAAGGCAGAATTCAGCCTTCACCGTTATTTCAAGTGCGGAATCGGAGTATGCGGGGCCTGCTGCATAGACCAGTCAGGGCTAAGAGTCTGCAAGGACGGGCCTGTATTTTCCGGGGTTCAACTCACTGGTTCCGAGCTCGGAAAATATTCAAGGGATGCCAGTGGGCGAAGAGTTAAAATTTAAGTTTAGATATATCCTTTTAAACTTTGAAAAAAGCGGGTAAAAAGCCCATAAAAATTGGATGGGAAGACAAAGATATGATTGGCAGGTTCAGGTCAGGCGATAATATTTTCTACGGTGAAATCGAAGGCGGGCGAGTGTATCCCACAGGAGGAACCTCTGCCGGGGCATTTGAGCTTTCGGAACTTCGAGTTCTGCCTCCTTCCTTCCCTACTAAAATCGTCTGCGTAGGCCTCAACTATAAGGATCACGCAGCAGAGCTTTCCATGCAGACTCCTGAAGTCCCTATCCTGTTTTTAAAGCCTCCGTCTGCGGTTATAGGTCACGGAGACAAGATTATTTATCCTGATTCGAGTTCCAGGGTGGATTACGAGGCCGAACTCGCGGTTGTGATAGGGAAGCGCTGTAAAAATATTTCCGCCGAAAGAGCCGATGACGTAATTGCAGGCTATACCTGTTTTAATGACGTGACCGCACGTGACCTCCAGCGAAAGGATGGGCAGTGGACAAGGGCAAAAAGCTTTGACACCTTCGCAGCCCTGGGCCCCTATATTGTCTCTACGGAAGAAATCGACATTTCCGATGCAAAGATCGCCTGCAGGGTAAACGGGGAAACAAAACAGTCGTCAAGCACTTCAAACCTGATTTTTGATATCCCGTATCTCATTGAGTTCATCACCGAAATTATGACCCTGGAAGTAGGAGATGTGATTGCTACAGGTACGCCCTCGGGAGTTGGGGAACTCCATAGGGGAGATACCGTGGAGGTTGAGATCCAGGGGATAGGAACACTTAGAAACGAGGTCATTTGATGCTACTCGAGCATATTGCAACCGAACTTGACCTTACAGAGCGCCACCTTATTGTGCTCAAAAAGGTAATCGAAGAAGGCCCCATAGGGATCCTTAAGCTTGCAGAAGTTACCGGGATGCAGAACCATAAGGTACGTTATTCCCTCAGAGTCCTTGAGCAGGCAAACCTTATCAGACCTTCAGCCCAGGGAGCCGTTCCTGGAGACTCTGTCATTAAATTCCTGCAGGACTTTGAAAGGGAAATCAGCAAAATCAATGACAAAATATCCCGCATCCGGGAAATTGAATCTACGATTCCTAAGTAAAGCCTTTGATTTCTTAAAGCCCTTCTGGATATGCTTTTTTGCTATCAGTTACTTCTTCTGAAGTTCCGGGCTTCGGTGACTTTTTATAATCCTATTCACATGTTTTTTTCCGAAATTGAACTCAGTGCATTCCAGGAACTGCCTGCCTTTCCGTGGGTTTATCTATCAGTTCAAATTATATACCATCCTTATTCACTCGACAAAGATCTAAATGATGTTTATCTCTGGAGAAGCTTCTATGACATTAAGTCCTGAAGATATCAAAATAATTGAAAAATACGCTCTTCAAAACGCTGTAAAATATGGTAAAGCCCCTCAGCCCAAGGCTGTTATGGGCAAAGTTATGGGAGAATGTCCCCAGTTAAGGGCTGACCCCAGTGGGGTATCTGCTGCCCTTGGAAATATTGTTTCCGAAATTGCTAAAGGGAGCCCTGAAGCCTGGGAGAATCGCCTGTCGGAAATTGCTCCCGAGCTTATAGAAGCCCTGAGTGTGAAGAAAGAGCCTGACAAAGGCTTAAAACCCCTCGAAGGAGCAGAAATGGGTAAGGTCGTAATGCGCTTTGCTCCTAACCCCAATGGGCCCGCAACCCTTGGAAGCTCAAGGGGAATGGTAGTCAATTCCGAGTACGTGAAAATGTACAGAGGCAAATTTATCCTGCGATTTGACGATACTGACCCGGATATAAAGCGCCCCATGCTTGAAGCCTACGACTGGTACCTTGATGACTTTAAATGGCTAGGGGTTGTGCCTGACCAGGTTGTACGTGCTTCTGACCATTTCCCTATCTATTATGATTACGCAAGAAAGCTGATCGAGATGGGAAAAGCCTATGTCTGCTTCTGTAAAGGGGAAGACTTCAAGCAGTTAAAGGATGCCAAAAAAGCCTGCCCTCACAGGGATACGAGCCCCGAAGAAAACCTGATGCACTGGGAAAAGATGCTTGCCGGGGAATATAAAGACCAGCAGGCTGTGCTGCGCATAAAGACAGATATAGAGCACAAAGACCCTGCACTTCGGGACTGGGGCGCATTCAGGATCAGGAAAATGTCTCATCCCCGCCCTGAAATCGGAAACAAATACGTTGTCTGGCCCCTTCTGGACTTTGCAGGCGCGATCGAAGATCATGAGCTCGGCATGACCCATATCATCCGGGGCAAAGACCTCATAGACAGCGAAAAAAGGCAGACGTATATATACAAATACTTCGGCTGGAAATACCCGAAAACAACCCACTGGGGCAGGGTAAAGATCCATGAGTTCGGGAAATTCAGCACAAGCACCCTCAGAAAAGCTATCGAAGAAGGAGAGTACAGCGGCTGGGACGACCCTCGCCTTCCTACAATCAGGGCAATAAGGCGCCGCGGAATTAAGGCTGAAGCCCTCAAAAAATTCATGATTGAGATGGGAGTCGGGATGACTGACGTGAGCATCAGTATGGAGTCCCTCTATGCCGAGAACCGCAAAATCGTAGACCCGATTGCAAACAGGTACTTCTTCGTCTGGGACCCGGTAGAACTTGAGATTGAAGGCATGAAACCTGCAGTCGCAAAGGTTCCGCGCCACCCCACAGACCATGCAAGAGGAATGAGGGAAATCCCAATCGAAAATAAGGTCCTTGTATGTGCAGAGGACATTGAAAAACTCAATGTGGGTTCTGTCCTCCGCTTAAAAGACCTCTGCAACGTTGAAATCACATCTCTCTCTCCGCTGAAGGTAAAGCGTTCTGAAACTTCTCTCGAAGACCTCAAAAAAGCAAAAGGAAAAATCATTCACTGGGTACCAGTTGATGGAATTCCTGTAAAAGTTCGCGGACCTGAGGGAGATATCGAAGGAATAGGAGAACACGGAATCGAAACCGAGCTTGACAAAATGGTTCAGTTTGAACGTTTTGGTTTCTGCAGGATTGATGCCGTAAACGGAAAAGAAGTTGTGGCTTATTTTGCCCACAAATGATTCCCAGGAAGAAAAGGGGCAAATTACTATCCTTTTTCTTCTGTTTCCTTTCCTTTAATTTCGAACTCTTTTCGCTTATTTAATTAAATTTTGTTACTTGATATTGTTTTTTTGCTATTATGTGTTATTTTCTAAAATTCTTCTCCTATTAATGCAAAATCTTTTATAATATAACCTTTATGAAGGTTGTTGTCAACTCAGCGATTAAATAAAGTATTAAATAGCTAAAAACTTCTCACAGGAGTTGACCTGGCTGGATGCCTGATTACTGAATAGATAACAATTGATCAAAGGAATGAAATCCTCTGGTCAGCAACGAAGTTTGAATGCTATAAGGCAAAAATACTAAGTTCGGATCTACCTCCAGTGACTGATCCCTATTATGTGATTGGAGAGTGGAAAATCCTCTGCACCGTGTCCGCCCCACAAAACGCAGAGAATCGGACTGGATAGATTCAAAAGTATTGCGCAGACGTAATTAAATTTTGAATTACCGTATAGATCCGCATAATTAGATGTTTGATACATACTCGGTCTAATTAGATAGTTCGGAAAAGCATTACGAGTACGACGTAATATGGAAATTTGAGAAATATCCGGGAAGATTATACGATTCTCCTGGAGTTTTTGAGTTTACTCAAATTCTAAATCCAATCCAGAGGCGATACGATGCTTAAAAAAAATCTGAGAACCCTACTCCAGACAATGTGTCTTATTTTAACAACCGTATCAACTGTTGGAGAGCTATAGCTATCTATAGTTTTTGAGTTAACCCAAAATTCTGAATCCAACCCAAAGGTGATACGATGCCAAATGTCAAACAGGAAACCCTATTCCTGACTTCATGTCTTAGTTTAACTGCCGTATTTGCTTTTGGGAAATATAGACTCTAACCTTATGATTTTTGAGTCTACTCAAGTTCCAGACCAACCCAAAGGTGATACGATGCTAAATAGACAGATAGGAACCCTATTCCTAGCAGCATGCCTTATTTTAACAACCGTACCCGCGGCGTTAGGCGCACAGAACACAATAACAGTAAGTCCGACGTCCGGGTCAGATTCCCAGACTGCAATTAATAATGCAATTAATTCCGTAGCATCAGGAGCAACACCGGATAATCCTGGATATGTTATCCTTGAAGCTGGCACTTATGAGATAAGTGCATCTATAATTTTGAAATCCAATGTAGTACTGAAAGGTGCAGGCGACGATACAATCATCTATGCTGACGGTTCAGTCTGCAATTCCGAGAGTTCACCTGCATACATATTCGGGTCAGGAGTTTCTAACGTTGAGATCTCTGATCTTCAGTTCCAGAGTTCAGCAACCGGACCTAAGGATGGAGGTCACGGCGCATATAGAAACTGCATAAAATTCACCTCCGTAACCGATGCCAAAGTGCATGATATCTTTCTAACCCGATATCTGTATGGTGACGGGGTCAGAATCAGCAAAAGTTCCGGGATAGAGGTATACAACTGCAGAATGCAGTCTTCAGGACACGATGGCGTGTCATTCCTGTCCGGCACCAAAGATTCCAGAATGTATAACAATTATGTTGAGGTCCAGACCAATACAGGTGTGAGAGTGGACAACTGCGCAAATATTGAAGTTGACCATAACACCTTTACAGGCAGTGCAGGGTCAGGATGGTGCTGCGTTCAGCTCCAGAATACGCTGACAAATGTGAAAGTCCATAACAACATTATGCACGATTACAAAGGATCAAGCAGCAGCGCAGGTGTTGGAAACTGGAACGCAAAAGGGTCAATTAGCGTTAGTGATAACGTTATGTGGAATGTATCCCCTTATGTTGAAGTCGGTTCAGGTTCAAACATACTTGGACCATCTGACCACAGTGTTGAAAACTGGGTAGCAAAGGGCTATGGATACGGCTCTATTGACAATTAAATCAACAGACACGATTGAATGCGTTCGATATAAAATAAAATATATAAAATAAGTTCACGAGTAAAAAGAACGGCTCTAGATGGCCGTTCTTCTTTTCCTCTTTTAATATTTAAGGGCTTTTTATTCGTTATTTTTCTTTTCTCTTCACTTTCTCCGCTTCAGGAAATAAGCTGCTCCTGCCGCAAAAACCGTAAATCCAATACCTGGTGCTGGGGCTTTATTTTCTTCTGAGGCTTCTGTTTCACCTTCTGCTGCTGGTTCGTCTTCTCCTGTTACTTCACCTGCAGGAGTTTCGATATCCTCTCCCTGTACGCCTCTGGTTTCCATGCCCAGTTCATAAGCTTCTGCATCCAGTTTGCTCTCAAGGGCTTTGACAGCATTAGGAACCTTGGGGAAGAGCGGGGATTTATCGGATCCGCCCCCTGCTACCTCATATGATTTGTCGCATATTCCATTGCTGTTTTCATCCACGCAGGTTTCGCTGTAGCCTGTACCTTCGAGGTCTGCCCAGAAGTTCCCTCCTATGTACGGGCCCTTGATCAGGTTACTTTTGACTGTAAGGGTGCTCTGCCAGGAATTGTCTGCATTTATGGCATTGTCTTCAACGTTCTCTGCGTTTTTGAAGTAGTTATTATAGAAAATATTCCTGGTGCTTTCTTCAAGGGACACTCCGGGCCCGTAGTTATAAGCAACAAGGTTGTCCTGGATAGTGTTTGACTTTGAGCCTTCAATCCTGATCCCCACTTCGTTCAGAGTTACAATGTTTCCGTTTATGTTATTGCCCTCCGCGCCCTGCTGCAGAAGAATCCCATATTCGGAATTTTGCACTCTGTTGTTGTTAATAAAGCAGTTCTTAGCTCCTGTCAGCAAAATCCCTGCTTTTTCCGAATCCCCTACACCAAAACCGCTGAAAGTTACCCTGTCTCCGGTTATTTCTACAGGGCTTTCTGCAGGGTCAGCCGGCTTTACAATTGTATTTCCGGGGTTTCTCGAGTCAGACCAGATTCTCACCTGTTTGTCTATTTTGAGGTTTTCAACATAATTTCCGGGGCTTACAAATATGGTATCCCCTGCATTTGCAGCATCTACGGCAGCCTGGATAGTGGTATATCCTTCTTCTGCTTCAGGGTCTACATGCAGGTTTGCTGCAGAAGCGGCAGAAGACATACATATAATTGCCAGAATAAAAACAGATGCTATAATTTTTAGTGCCTGTGAGTCCTTACCGTTTGTATTTTTCATCTCAGTACCCCTTTTACTTTTCCAGTTATTTATTGTCACTTAATTTCGTTTTATATTTTAAAAAACCTATAATTTCTTTTTTTCGGATTCTATCCGTTTTCCAGAAATAGACTTCTTTATTTTTCAGGAATAAATCTTATTTGTTTTTCAGAGGTTATTCTTTCAATAATTTGTCAGGAAAAAGATTTTGTCTGAAAAGATATATCTTTGGAACCACAGTTTCTGAACTATTGTTCTTGAAAAGAAGGTTTAAGACCATTTTTTAAAATTCAAGCAATTAATCCTGTTTCCATTGCAAAATCAAACTTAATTTTAAGGCGTCCTTTTGGAGAATTAAATACGGATAAGAAGAAATGAAGCTATTATAGTACAGGTAATATTAACTGTTCATCAATTTCATTGTAATGGTTGTCTTAGTATGGAAAAATCGAAGACAAAGAAAATGATTCGATCAGTAATTTTATCATTGACAGTATCTGCATCGATTCATATCTTTACGTCATTGGTTTTTACTCTTGATAATTTTCACATATTACCAGAGCTGATTGAAGTCCTTATCGTATTAGTTAGTATATTTGTATACTCGGTAGCTCCTATCTTTTATGGGCTACAGACAAAAGATACTGCTGGGTCGATTATAGTTGGAACTGTACCTACATTATGTTTGTTTTATGAACTGCATCTACGTTCATTTATTGCTGGAATATTTCCAGAAATAGAGCGGATTATAGATATATTTACTTATTTTGGAAGTCTGATAATTATTGGTGGACTTGAAGGATATTACGCATCAAAAGAGAAGATTGACTCTCTTATCATTTCAATAGTTTTTGCGATATTTTGGATTAGTACATTTCTAAATGGATTCGATTGAAAGTGATGTTATCCATGGTTATGATTCAAAACACAATGCTTGAAATCTGATTAACTATAAGGGGTTAGGTTGTAAAATACTGAGCTATAAATTAAAAGCTAAAACCCTTATATCTGAATTGTTTTATTATTGTCTCAAATGGAGGCTTAAAATGGACGAGAAAATTGCGCCCCACCTTGAAGAGCTAACCAGGGCGCTTGGAGATATTGAAAAGACTGGCATCCGGGCAGAATTTTATAAACTTCTTGCTTTTCGCGTTTCGCCTGAGATTGCAAAGGACACCATACTCCGTAAGTTTGGTGGGAAAAGGAAAATCCTGAAAGTAAAAGACCTTTCAGCTTCCCTTAAGAATTTTGAAATAACGGGCAGGATCCTGGACATAGGAGAAAAGCCTCTCCGCCCTCAAGAAGGGGCTCATGAGGGGCCTTCAAAGCTGTATACAGGGGTTTTTGCAGACGAAACGGGTTCTGTCATGTTTTCTTCCTGGAAAGAACTTCCTGGCTCGGTCGGAGATGCGATCAATATCAAAAATGCTTACACCCGCCTGTGGCAGAACAGAGTCAGGCTCTCTATCGGAGAACAGTCTCTGGTATCCAGAGTTCCTGATTCTTCCCTTCCCCAGCTTTCCGAACTTTCCGAAATCCCTTCAAAGAAATTAATTGATATAGGTGCCGCCGATTTTTCCGTAAATACCGTAGCCTGCGTACTTCAGCTTTCCCACAGGGAAGTCCCTGTCAGGGGCAAGCAGTCAAAAGTGATTTCCGGCGTGCTCGCGGATGAGACTGCAAGACTGCCCTTTACTGCCTGGGTTGAACTTCCTGGAATTGACATAGGGAGCATAATCAGGATAGAAGGAGCCCAGATACGCATGTTCAGGGGGATGCCTTCTATCAATCTCGTTAGCAGCACCAGAGTTTCCGCGGTTACGGCTGAAGATGCTGAAAAGCTTGCTTTTACTTTCGAGTCCGCTTCAAAAGACCCTGCCCCTTTGAAAATTGAAGAAATAGCTTCAAGAGACAGCATGTTCGATGTGATTGCCGCAGGAAATATCGTTTCCGTCAGGCCCGGCTCGGGAATAATTTCCCGCTGTCCCGAATGCAGCCGCGTTATTCAGAAAGCAAACTGCAGGGTTCACGGCAAGGTTGAGGGCGTAAGGGATATGCGTATTAAAGCCGTACTGGATGATGGGACCGGGGCAATGTCAGTTATGTTTCCAAGGGAGCTTGCAGAAACCATTTACGGGAAAACACTTGAAGAAGCCGAACAGCTTATGTTTTCCGACATTTCCAAAGATGCTGTTTACGAAGATCTCAGGCGCTTCCTTACAGGCCGATATATTGCAGTGCGCGGGAATTCTTCAAATGGAGAATACGGAATTTCTTTTGTTGCAGAACACGCATGGGTGCCTGATGATGACCTTGCTGTTAGGGTAGTCGAGCTGTTGCGCAGGCTCGGACCGGATGAAGAGGAACAATGTTCGGAGGTTTCCGGGGGAGGAATAAGCCTTGCTTAAACGGGAAATCGCAAAAAGAGTTTTTGCAAAGGAATTCGAAGCCTGCAGGGAACTTGAGAAATCGGAAAGACCTGTATCAGAAGCAGCTGATTCGAAATCCCCTAACCTTCTTATCAGCCCTCTGGGGCTAATTCTTAACCGCGTCTTTGCAGTAGGTGTACTCACCGAACTTGATAGCATAGGCACGCAGAATGACATGTGGAAAGCCCGGATAGTTGACCCTACAGGGGCTTTTACGGTATATGCAGGTCAGTTTCAGCCTGATGCTTCCATATTCTTTTCAACGGTGCAGGTGCCTGCTTTCATAGCCCTCACTGGAAAAGCCCGGATTTATGAACCAGAACCAGGCTCGGTTTTCGTTTCGATCCGTGCAGAAGAAGTTAATGTGGTAGATGAAGAGATCCGCAGCAGGTGGGTTGTTGATACTGCGGAACAGACCGTTGACAGGCTTGAGACTTTTTCGGATGCTCTTGAAAGCGGATACCGCGGAGAAACACTCAGGGAGTACCTGCTCGAGAGGGGAATTTCCGAAGATCTTGCTGAAGGAATTTCCATTGCACTTGAAAGGGAGCGTGCTCCACAGGAGTTTGTAAAGCAGCTCAGGGCTTCTATCAGGGAAGGGCTTAAAGCCCTTGATCTCGAATCCGAGGATTCTACAGAAGCCAAGGCTGACCAGAAAGAGTTTGTACTTGAACTGCTCAGGGAGATGGGAGGGGGCAAGGGAATTGATTATGCCTCCTTTATAGATGCTGCAATTTCAAGAGGAATTCCCGAAGAGGTTGTGGAAGAAGTTGTGCGTTCCCTTCTTGCAGGAGGGCAGTGCTACGAGCCGAAAATTGGGATTATAAGGCTTGTAGGTTAACTTGCGGAATGGACTTTATTGATTCAATAAGTGAAGAATTCCTATCTAAAAACTTGTAACAACGCTTAAGTGTGATTAAGTTGATTGGTATTCTTTGTTAAAATTTAGCGTCTCATGTTTATCGTATTTACCGGAGAAATTGTCATGAAAGTATTAGTGAGCGACTCACTCTCCAATGAAGGTTTGGAGATTCTAAAAGAACACTTTAATGTTGACGTTTGCACCGGGCTCTCTGAAGACGAGCTGGTGGAAAAAATAAAAGGCTACGATGCCCTTGTAATACGCAGCGGTACACAGGTTACACAGAGAATTATCGAGGCTGCGGACAATCTGAAAATTATCGGAAGGGCAGGTGTCGGAGTCGATAATGTAGATGTGGATGCAGCCACAAAGAAAGGTATCATCGTAACCAACGCTCCCGAGGGGAACATGATTTCGGCTGCTGAGCACACAATTGCCATGATGATGGCAATGTCCAGGAATATCCCTCAGGCAAATGCTTCCCTCAAAGCCAGAGAATGGAAGCGCAACAAGTTCATGGGCGTTGAGGTCAAGGGCAAGACCCTTGGAGTTATAGGGCTCGGAAGAATAGGATCTGAAGTGGCAAAGAGGGCTTCAGGGCTTGAAATGAACCTTATGGGATACGATCCTTTCATTTCCGAGAAACGGGCTAAAGAACTCGGAGTCAAGCTGGCTACAGTTAATGAAATCGCAAAAGAAGCCGACTACATTACAGTGCATACTCCTCTCATCAAGGAAACCAGGAACATTCTCGATGATGAGCAGTTTGGTCTTATGAAAAAGGGAGTCAGGATTCTCAACTGCGCCCGCGGCGGCATTATCAACGAAGAAGCCCTCGCAAGAGCCATTGAAAGTGGCAAAGTAGGCGGTGCAGCTATTGACGTATTTGTCGAAGAGCCTCCTTTCGGCAGTCCTCTCCTTAACTTTGACAATGTTATCGTAACGCCTCACCTTGGTGCCTCCACACAGGAAGCTCAGGTTAATGTTGCAATCGATATCGCCAAAGAAGTTGTTTCTGTCCTTTCCGGAGGGCCTGCAAAGAATGCAATCAATATCCCGTCCGTAAAACCCGAAGCTATGGCGGTTCTTGCTCCGTACATCAGGCTCGCAGAGCTTATGGGTAAAATTGCAGGTCAGCTTGTAGACAGCAACTATGAAAAGGTAGAAATTGCATATAACGGGGAAATCTCCGGAAAAGATACCCGCCCCCTCACCGTATCTGCTCTCAAAGGACTGCTTGAAATGGCTGTCGGGTCCGGGGTAAATTATGTCAACGCTCCAACCCTTGCGAAGTCCAGGAAAATCGCAGTAGTGGAAAGCAAGTCCGAATCTGCAGAAGAGTATTCTTCCACTGTCAGTATCAGGCTCTCCAGCGGAGAAACAACAAAGATGATCGCAGGGACTGTCGTTGGGGATGAGCCCAAGATAGTTTCCGTTGATGAGGATAAGGTAGACATCTTCCCGGCTGGCCGTATGATCTTTGCCAAACATATCAACAAACCGAACGTTATCGGCCCCTGTTGCATGGTTCTTGGGAAAAACAACATCAACATTTCAGGCATGCAGGTTGGCAGGTCGGAAGTCGGAGGCGTGACCATGATGGTTCTTAATGTGGATACCGATGTCTCTGATGCAATCCTTGATGAGGTCCGGAAAGTCCCTGGAATCCTCAGTGCCAAGCTTGTAACCCTTCAGAATACAAAATAAGCTGAATAAAGGATAGTTCCGAAAAATATCTTATCCGGTGCAGGTTTAAAGCTCCTGAAGCTCCTGTGCCGGAGATGCTTACTTTTTTCCGGAATTTGCCTGAATTTTAAACCGGTTTCGGTGGGTTATACGGGTTATATGGGACTATTATTATACTATCATACGTGCCTGGCGGTGCCAGTTATCTTTCGAGGTTCATGAATGGAAGAACTTAAAAATGTTGTTTCGGCTCCTTTTAAGAAAAATCTTGCTGTTTCTCTCCCGGAAAAAGACTTTGAGTTTTCCCTTGCTTTTGATCTAAAATGGTTTTCTCCTAAAACCGCATCTGAGGTAAAGGCACGTGCCCTTGAAGCAGGACTGCTTTCCCTGAAGGACGGCATAATTACGCCCTGCTTCGATGTTGACAGTGTTCGCCTTCCTCATGCTTTTAAACCGCCCGAAAATTTTCTAGAACTCCATGGAAAACCCGGAAAATCCGGAAAGCCTGGAAATGCCAGCCGTCATAGGGAAGAAATCTCCTTTGAACAGGTCCTCGATTTTATTTCCGCAGACGCCGGAATAAACAAGCAGAGGCTTGTTTCGGAGATCAATTCCATGCAGGAACGCCTTTCTTATCTTGTGGACATCCGAATAGTGGCACTTATCGTGGCAAAAAACTTCGGATGCAGGATAGAAGGAGTACATGAGAAGGTTTCAAGGGCTGTTCTTGGCTCTTCCGATTACGCATAATCTTTATGTACTAGAAATGTTATTCACATCATACCAATCCGACTACTCGCTTGATATTTAATTTACTGCCTCGAGCCTCTGAGCTGCGGCAGTGATAGCGATGTTCGAACGCGATAGGGATTTTTTCCGCGTGAGTGAGATTCAAAAAATCTTGCGGAGGAACATACATTGGGTAAAAAATCACTGGTAAAACTAACAAGAAAAACGAATCCAAGAATCGTTTCCCTGATTCTTACCCTGAAAGATAGGGCAAATGTAGATTCTGCACCTATCTGGAAGGATATTGCGAAACGTCTTGAGGCGCCGTCCAGAAACTATGCGGCTGTGAATATAAGCAAGATCAACAGGCACACTTCTGAAGACGATGTCCTGCTTGTTCCCGGAAAGGTTCTGGGTGCAGGTCTTCTTGATCATCCTGTTACTGTCGCGGCTGTAACATTCAGCGATTCTGCAGTTGAAAAGATCACTGAAGCCGGCGGCAAGTGTCTGAGTGTGGAAGAGATCATGGAAGCAAATCCAAAAGGGTCCGGTATCAGGATTTTCCGCTGAGGTGACAAAAATGACGGTTATCGATGCAAAAGGGCTTATTCTGGGGCGTCTTGCAAGTTCAGTTGCAAAACAGTTGCTTTCAGGAGACGAAAAGGTTTATATCATAAATGCCGAAAAAGCCATCATTTCTGGCTCAAGGGCAGCCACTCTAAGGGAATACCGGGAAACCCGGGACAGGGGTGCAACGGAATTCGGGCCTTACTTCCCGAAGCGTCCGGACCGCATTCTTAAGAGGACTATTCGTGGCATGCTGCCCTATAAGAGAGCAAGAGGCAG
Source organism: Methanosarcina hadiensis (assembly GCF_046529725.1). Lineage (GTDB taxonomy): Archaea > Halobacteriota > Methanosarcinia > Methanosarcinales > Methanosarcinaceae > Methanosarcina > Methanosarcina hadiensis. Next base: position 4,267,678 of record NZ_CP136241.1, read on the forward strand.
AGACGCAATGTCCAGGCTCAAAGTCTATGTAGGTGTTCCCTACGAACTTAAGGGCGCTGAGACAACCACCATCGCAGATGCCGACATGAGGCTTCTGAGTTCCAGCAAGTACGTGGAGCTTGGTGAAGTGAGCCAGAAACTGGGTTCTAAATTTTAATGGGTGAGTCCTCATGGTCAAAGTAGTTAATTCATCTGGAAAGCACAAGACTGCAACTGCTCGCGCAACAGTCATGAAAGGTACAGGTAAGGTCAGGATCAACAAAATTCCGCTCGAGCTCTATAAACCCGAGCTTGCAATGATGAAGATCTCCGAGCCCCTGATTATTGCAGGAAACGATGTTGTTTCGGGGCTCGACATCAATGTTGATATCCAGGGCGGTGGAATCGTTGGGCAGGCCAATGCAGCAAGAACTGCAGTTGCCCGTGGTATTGTGGAATGGACAAATGACACAACCATCAGAGACAACTTTGCAGCTTATGACCGCAATTTACTTGTAAGCGATTCCAGGCAGAAAGAAGCCAAGAACTTTGGTGGTCCTGGAGCAAGATCTAAATATCAGAAATCTTACAGGTAAGGAAAGTTATGATCCCAGTCCGATGTTTCTCATGTGGAAAAGTAATCTCAAACTATTGGGATGAGTACAAAAGGCGCGTCAGCGACGGCGAAGACACTGCTGCAGTGCTGGATGATCTCGGGATCTCCCGCTACTGCTGCCGCAGAATGTTCCTGAGCCATGTCGAACTTGTTGACGTGCTTTCACCGTACCAGTAAGGGACCGTAGGGTAGCTTGGTCCATCCTTCGGCGTTCGGGACGCCGGAACCTGAGTTCGAATCTCAGCGGTCCCATCTCCCTTTTTCCAGGGGTACTGGTTTTCAGGTGTGTACTGAATATGTCAAATTTAAATTTATCATGCTTCTCGATTATCGGAATTCATCGGAGCGTTTTTAAGTTTCAGGGTGATCTGTTGGTCAAGGAAAATTATACCCGGTTCGAGCGTGCACGAATTGTAGGTGCAAGATCATTGCAGATTGCAATGGGGGCTCCTGTCCTGGTTGAAGATGACGGACGGCTGGACCCCCTGGGTGTAGCCATTGCAGAGTTGAAGGCCGGAGTTATTCCTATAACGGTTAAACGTAAGAAAAGTTAAAAACGTAATTGGGATACTTTCAGATGCTGAACGAATTTATTGTTGATCTATATATTATGAGGTGACTTTATGGAGGAAATTGAGCAGACAGGGCAGGAAGAAACCGGAGCACAGCCTTTGCCTGAAGAAGATGTCGTGGCTGAAGCAAAACCTGCACCTGAAAAGGAAGCCGCAGTAAAGACCGTACCTGTAGCTGATGATGACGCAGCTTCCGTTAAAGAAGGGTCCACATCCCTTGTATCTATCGACGAATACCTTGCAGCAGGTGTTCATATAGGAACCCAGCAGAAGACTCAGGATATGATGCGCTTCGTATACAGAGTCAGAACTGACGGGTTATACGTTCTTGATATCCAGTCAACAGACGAAAGGATCAGAGTTGCATCAAAACTTCTTTCTCACTACGATCCTTCCAGGATCCTTGTAGTCTCTTCAAGGCAGTATGGGCAGCACCCTGCAAGAATGTTTTCAAGGGCGCTCGGCACAAGGGCAATGCTCGGAAGGTTTATTCCAGGTTCCCTTACAAATCCTCAGATCCATGGTTTCTTTGAGCCTGACGTTATAATCGTAACCGACCCGGCCGGAGATGCCCAGGTCCTGAAGGAAGCTTCAAGCATTGGGGTACCTGTTGTAGCACTCTGTGATACAAACAACCTGACCTCAAATGTGGACCTTGTGATCCCGACAAACAACAAAGGTAGAAAAGCCCTTTCTCTTGTTTACTGGCTCCTTGCAAGGGAAGTTTCCAGACTCAATGGCACTCCCTTCAACTACGAGCTGACAGATTTCGAAACTCCGCTCTAATTTCGGGGCATCCGTCCTGCATACTGCAAGGGTTTATAAAAATTGCCCATATCTTATATTATGGGTGATTGGAAATGAGACAGCCAGCAGTTGCAGGGCAGTTCTATCCCCTGCGTAGCGAGAATCTGGAGAAAGAACTTAAACGATGTTTTGAAGGACTGGAGCTCCAGGAGCGTGAGGTTCTTGGGGCTGTCTGCCCGCACGCCGGGTATATGTATTCCGGGAAGATAGCCGCAAATGTCTATGCTACTCTCCCTGAAGCCGATACCTACGTTTTTTTTGGCCCCAACCATACGGGATACGGGTCGCCGGTAGCAGTATCCAGGGAAACATGGAAAACCCCTCTTGGAAATATTGATGTTGATCTCGAACTAGCCGATGGGTTTCTCGGGAGCATAGTCGATGCAGACGAGCTGGGGCACAGGTACGAGCATTCCATTGAAGTCCAGCTTCCTTTTCTTCAATACCGCTTTGGAAAAGATTTCAAGATTCTTCCAATCTGTATGGGCATGCAGGATGAAGAAACAGCAGTTGAGGTAGGGAACCTTGTTGCTGATCTTATCTCCGAAAGTGGAAAGCGTGCTGTTGTCATAGCGTCCAGTGATTTCACTCATTATGAGACTGCCGAACGCGCAAAGGAAATAGATTCCGAGGTCATAGATGCTATCCTGAATTTCAATATATCAGGCATGTATAACAGTCTTTATAGAAGAAACGCTTCTGTTTGCGGGTATGGGCCCATTGCAGCAATGCTTTCGGCTTCCCAGAAGCTTGGAGGTTCCAGAGCCACTCTGCTTAAGTATGCAAACAGCGGAGATGTTTCCGGGGATAAGAATGCTGTTGTAGGGTATGCTGCAATTATTGTGGAATAACTGAAGTAATAGATATATTTTAAGCAGATAATTTAAATAAACAAGTTTTAAGTAGATTTCAGTAAAATTTCTTTTTATCTTCTGGAATATGCCCGAGATAAAGCAGATCAGGGATAGGTTTTTTTATACTATTTTTACTTTTACTCGTAGCTATAATTTAAGGGTAAAGTTAATTACTTAACATGCTCAAATTCAGCAAAAATTGGAAAACTATTGAGGAATAATATGGTTTCATGCTCTGCGCCCGGGAAAATCTATCTTTTCGGAGAACACGCGGTTGTTTACGGAGAAACCGCAATAGCATGTGCAGTAGAATTAAGAACCCGGGTGCGGGCGGAGTTAAGCGACTCCATAATTATACAGTCCCAGATTGGCAGAACGGGCCTTGATTTTGAAAAACACCCTTATGTTTCTGCTGTTATTGAGAAAGTGAGGGAATTTGTCCCCATAGAAGGTGTTTTTTTAACCGTCGACTCGGACATCCCTGTCGGTTCAGGGCTCGGTTCATCTGCTGCGGTTACAATTGCAAGCATAGGGGCTCTCAATGAATTGTTCGGATGCGGCCTATCTCTTCAGGAGATAGCAAAACTGGGGCATGAAATTGAGATAAAGGTACAGGGTGCGGCAAGCCCTACGGATACCTATGTTTCCACTTTCGGTGGAGTTGTTACCATTCCGGATCGGAAAAAGCTGAAAACTCCTGACTGCGGGATTGTAATAGGAGATACCGGAGTATTTTCTTCTACAAGGGAACTTGTGGCAAATGTCAGGAAACTTCGCGACAGCTACCCTGAATTGATCGAACCTCTGATGGTTTCTATCGGGAAAATCTCAAGAATCGGAGAAAAACTTGTACTCTCCGGAGATTATGCTTCTATTGGAAAGCTTATGAACGTGAACCAGGGCTTACTTGATGCGCTTGGGGTAAATATCCTTGAGCTTTCACAGCTTATCTATTCTGCAAGGGCAGCAGGGGCTTTCGGGGCAAAGATTACGGGAGCCGGTGGCGGCGGTTGTATGGTCGCATTAACTGCACCTCTGAAGTGTGATCAGGTGGCTGAAGCTATTGCTGGTGCAGGAGGCAAAGTAACTGTCACAAAACCCACGGAAGAGGGGCTGAAGGTTGACTGAGCTAGACTTCAAGGAGATTTTTCCTGCAAACAGAACGCCACTCTTTATCTTAATCTCTTTATTATGGTTTACGTTGAATTATAATGCCTGACCATAGTAAAAAAGTCGTTTAAAAAGCTTAAACGGTTAGAAAAGGCTTAAAAAAGGCTTAAAAAAGTCATCAAGTGATATAATGAACGCTTCAACCGAACCTGTTATCCTTAAACTTGGAGGCAGCGCCATTACTGATAAGGGCGCATACGAAGGGGTTGTAAAAGAAGCTGACCTTCTCAGAATTGCGCGGGAAGTTTCCGGCTTCAAAGGAAAAATGATTATCGTGCACGGAGCAGGATCTTTTGGTCATACCTATGCAAAAAGGTATGGGCTCGACAGGACTTTTGACCCCGAAGGAGCTATTATAACCCATGAATCCGTAAAGAAACTTGCTTCCAGGGTAGTGGATGCCCTGAACAGTTTCGGGGTCCGGGCTATTGCAGTCCACCCTATGGGCTGTGCTGTATGCAGAAATGGGAGGATAGAGAGCATGTACCTTGACAGCATAAAACTAATGCTCGAAAAGGGGTTTGTCCCTGTCCTGCACGGAGATGTCGCCATGGATATGGAACTCGGAACCTGCATCCTCTCCGGAGACCAGATTGTCCCCTATCTGGCAAAGGAACTCAGGATCACCAGGCTCGGGCTCGGTTCGGCTGAGGATGGAGTGCTCGATAAGGAAGGAAAACCCGTGCCTGAAATTACTCCTGAAAACTTTGAAGAATTCCGGCATTGCATCGGAGGTTCAGGAAGTACAGATGTTACAGGCGGGATGCTTGGAAAGGTTCTTGAACTTCTTGAACTTAGCAAAAATTCTAGTATCACTTCCCACATATTTAATGCAGGAAAAGCGGATAATATTTACAGGTTCCTGAACGGAGAATCCATAGGGACCAGGATCAGTCCGGATAAAAGGGTATGAAGCATGATCAATACTACCTCCAGGCGAAAGATAGAACACCTGAAGCTCTGCGCTGAAAGCCCGGTTGAAGCCAGGCGGACCAGTGCAGGTTTTGAAGATGTGACCCTGATCCACAGGGCACTTCCGGAATTAAACATGGATGAGCTTGATCTTTCCGTGGATTTTCTTGGAAAGCGCATTAAAGCGCCGTTTCTAATTGCATCGATCACAGGAGGGCACCCTGATACTATTCCCGTAAATGCTGCACTCGCATCTGCAGCCGAAGAACTGGGAGTGGGAATCGGAGTTGGCAGCCAGAGAGCTGCAATCGACGATCCTGTCCAGGAAGACTCTTTCAGGATTGTCAGGGACAAAGCTCCTGATGCCTTTGTCTACGGAAACGTCGGAGCTGCTCAGATCCGCCAGTATGGAGTTGAAGGAGTAGAAAAACTCATTGAAATGATTGATGCCGATGCCCTTGCGATTCACCTTAATTTTTTGCAGGAAGCAGTCCAGCCAGAAGGGGACAGGGATGCAACCGGTTGCCTGGACATGATTTCTGAAATATGTTCCTCAATAAAAACCCCGATCATTGTAAAAGAAACAGGGGCAGGTATTTCCAGGGAAGATGCTCTTCTCCTTCAGAAAGCCGGAATCTCTGCAATCGATGTGGGAGGAGTGGGCGGCACAAGCTGGGCAGGAGTGGAAGTCTACAGGGCAAAAGAAAGCAGGGATTCGGTTTCTGAACGCCTCGGAGAACTTTTCTGGGACTTCGGGATTCCTACTGTTGCCAGCCTTATAGAATCAAGGGTTTCTCTCCCTCTTATCGCAACCGGTGGAGTAAGGAACGGGCTTGATATAGCAAAGTCCATTGCCCTCGGAGCCAGTGTGGCAAGTGCGGCCCTGCCTTTTGTGGGGCCTTCCCTTGAAGGTAAAGAATCGGTTGTCAATGTCCTTTCCTGCATGCTTGAAGAGTTCAAAGCTGCAATGTTTCTCTGTGGGTGTGCAGATATCCGGGCTCTGAATAATGCTCCTGTCGTTGTCACCGGATGGACGCGCGAATACCTCGAACAGCGCGGTTTCAATGTAAAGGACCTTTCTTTGCCCACAAATGCCGTTTAAGCTGAAAAAAGGATAGACTGCTTATCCCTCCCTTTGCTGTATCCCTGACAACCCACAATAGATTTATCCGATAACGGTCTATTCAATCACAGTTTTGTTCGATCACCAGTTATTCCATGGTAACGTTTATAGGTAAAACGGAAGTAATGTCTCAAAAGAAAATAGTTGATATTGGCTAAGTTAACCCGAGCCAGTTAGATCGCTTTAAAACCTCTTCCTGGCTGTTTCAAAACTGATTCATAATATCTCTGGTTATAACCTGATCAGGAAAAAGTTCGGCTGCTAATTTCTGACAGGCTAACAATGTGACAGAGCCTTTAAATGGCACATGTTATGCATAATAAAGTGGCAGGAGTAATGCCTGTTCGCTGTCTGTCAGTTTTGCATGAATATCCGGAGCATAAAACTAACTATATCTTGAAGTAAGGTTGACTCCGGTATTCAGATAACTATAATTACCATAATAGATTTAGCTCAGATAGAATTTCACGAAACATGACTTGATTACAGTTATCATTCGTTACAGGACGGAATTCGCTTCATAAAAATTATTAATCAAGGTTGCTTCCAATTAGAGCAATAAATTACCAGTTTATAGGTTGATTTCGAAATTCATCTAGAAATGCTGGTCAGGATATTTCCCCTGTATCTGCTCCTTAAAATCATTGGTTCAGGTATTGGTTCTGGCGATCAGCCCTTTAAGGTCTTTGTTAAGGTTAATTCCTTTAACTAAATCCTCAATATCGTTGGGGAATTGATAAGTTTAAAGTCACTTCTTAAGTTCGCTAAGTCAGGAATATTCACTAATTGAATGAAATGTGGAACCTATTGAAAAGTTATTCAGCAGATAAAGAACAAGGTTTCGTGCTGAACAGCTGGAATCTGTAAAATGTTTGCATAGATGAAATAATGTGGAGTATAAAAGTAGATTGTTGAAATAAATTGTTGGAATAAATTGTTGAAATAAATTGTTGAAATAAATTGTTGAAATAAATTGTTGAAATAAATTGTTGAAATAAATTGTTGAAATAAATTGTTGAAATAAATTGTTGAAATAAATTGTTGAAATAAATTGTTGAAATAAATTGTTGAAATAAATTGTTGGAATAAATTGAGCTGCTAAAATATGGAATATTAAACCACTGGAATATGGAAAATAGTTTAGTAAAGTTGTCTAAAGGTGGAAGCTTGCCCTTAGTCTGAAGCTTATCCGAAAACAGGTTTGAAATAGTTGTAACTAAGGAAAGATACTGAGGCTGCGCATTCTGCGTGATCAGATTGGATTTCTTTACCGTTATAAATATCCCTTTGAAAATACTGGTTATATGAGGAACAGGATATGAGTCATGTTCCGAAATTTCCGGCAGGTTAAAATATTTGTATACTGAAACAAATATATATTTAAAGTGTATATTTCTGCTAGGAATTGCAACCTGGTGCACCTGATCCAGGAGGGGACTTCTTTAAGGGTATAAGAAGTAGCTTTTAGAAGTGACTTTTCTAAAAAGATTATTCTATACTTTTCCATTCCGTGTTCACATTCATGCTCATAAGTTTAAAACCGTTACCTTATCTGTTTTGAGGTTTCGGTTTCACAAGGATAAAATATTCTCTAAGTTAATACGAGGTTAAAAAATATGACTGAAATAGGTATTGTTGCAGTCGGCGGCTATAATGAAATGGGCCGCAATATGACTGCTGTTATTATAGGCGAAGATATTGTCATTCTTGATATGGGACTCAGACTTGACAGGGTTCAAATTCACGAGGATGTCGAGATTGACAAAATGCATTCTCTTGAACTGATCGAGATGGGTGCAATTCCTGATGATACAATCATGAAAGAAATAAACGGGACTGTGAGGGCAATCGTCTGTACCCACGGGCACCTTGACCACGTAGGCGCGATCCCGAAACTTGCCCACAGATACAATGCCCCTATACTTGCCACTCCGTACACAGCAGCTATTATCAGGCAGCAGATAGAGTCTGAGCGCAAATTTGAGGTTTGCAACAGGGTTATTCCTCTGCAGGCAGGCGGAACCTATCAGGTTACGGAAGATATTTCCATCGAATTCATCAGGGTCCAGCACAGCATCATTGACTGTGTGCTTGCAGCTGTACACACTCCGGCAGGAGCTGTCCTTTATGCATGCGACTTCAAGCTGGACAGGACTCCAACAATGGGTGATGCTCCTGACTTTGACCGCTTCAAATCCCTCGGAAAGGAAGGGGTCATTGCGATGATTACAGAGAGCACAAATGCAGGGCGCTCAGGCAAGACTCCTTCGGAACAGATCGCAAAAGATATGGTCAGGGATGTTCTGCTCGGAACCGAAGAATCTGATGTCGGCATGATTATTACGACCTTTGCTTCTCACATTGCGAGGCTTAAAGCAATCATCGAGGCTGCCGAGGAAATGGGCAGAATCCCTGTGCTCATGGGCCGCTCCATGGAACGATATGTGGGTGCTGCCAGGGATCTCGGTTATCTTGAGCTGCCCTCAAATGTTGAGATTTACGGCACGAGAAAAGATGTCGACAGGGCATTCAAGCGCATCATGCAGGATGGTAAAAACAAATACCTGCCCATTGTTACAGGTCACCAGGGAGAGCCAGGCTCTATCCTTGTGCGGGTTGCAAACGGGGAGACTCCCTATACAATTGAGCCTGGGGACAGGATCATTTTCTCTGCAAACGTGATCCCGAGCCCTATGACTCAGGCTAACCGCTACGCCCTTGAAACCAAAATCAAGATGAAGGGCGGAAGGATTTATGACAATGTTCACGTGTCCGGGCACGCATACAGGGAAGACCACTGGGAACTTCTGCGCATGATAAATCCCGAACATGTAATTCCTGCCCATGGAGACATGGAAATGCACGGACATTATATTGAAATGGCAGAAGATGCGGGGTATGTACTCGGGGATACCGTACACCTTCTCAGAAACGGCGAAGTGTTATATATAGAAGAATAACTCTATAATGAAAAACCCCGTGTTCTCGTGATGATTATGACACTAATTGCTGAAATTAAGAAAAGAAGTTCCCATGTTGATGCTGCAATTGACGAACTGCTTCCTGTAACCAGGCCTGAGGAACTGTACAAAGCTTCCCGTTACCTTGTGGATGCCGGGGGGAAACGCCTTCGTCCTGCAGTTCTTATCCTGGTAGCAGAAGCTGTCGGTTCCGACCTCAAATCCGTCTTGCCTGCAGCAGTAGCAGTGGAGCTTGTGCATAATTTCACCCTGATCCATGATGATATAATGGACAAGGATGATATCCGCAGGGGAATGCCTGCAGTCCATGTAAAATGGGGGGAAGCCGGAGCAATTCTTGCCGGCGATACCCTTTATTCCAAAGCCTTTGAAATCCTCTCTAAAGCCGAAAACGAGCCTGTGAGGGTTTTAAAGTGTATGGATGTACTCTCAAAAACCTGTACTGAAATCTGCGAAGGCCAGTGGCTGGACATGGATTTCGAAACAAGAAAAAAGGTTACGGAATCCGAATATCTTGAGATGGTGGAAAAGAAGACCTCTGTCCTCTATGCAGCTGCAGCTAAAATCGGAGCTCTCCTTGGCGGGGCTTCTGACGAAGTCGCTGAGGCTTTATCAGAATATGGGCGCCTTATAGGGATAGGCTTCCAGATGTATGATGACGTCCTTGATATGACTGCACCTGAAGAAGTGCTCGGAAAGGTGAGGGGCAGTGACCTTATGGAAGGAAAGCATACCCTTATCGTCATCAACGCTTTCGAGAAAGGTGTGAAGCTGGACATTTTCGGAAAAGGCGAAGCAACTCTAGCAGAAACCGAAGCAGCCGTCAGGACTCTGACAGAGTGCGGATCCCTTGATTATGTGAAAAATCTTGCAATCTCATACATTAACGAAGGCAAGGCAAAACTGGATGTTCTCAGCGACTGTCCTGAAAAAACTCTTCTCCTTCAGATTGCTGATTATATGATCTCACGGGAATACTGAAAGGTGAGCTAATTCTGGCTCATCTACATTTAATTTCTCTTTTGATTTTTTTAATTTCTATTTCATACTTTCTTTAGATTTCACGATCAAAGTAGTTTTGTTACCGTGAAAGTGTAGCACTGATAGCCATTAGCCATTAACAGAAGAAGTATAACTATAAATCTGAGAAATGTTGGGTAACGGGAAGTTCAGTTTACTTTCAAGGGGATCTGCAATTGCAGGAGTTAATATAATGCCTATCAAAATCGAGAGTATACCAGGGAGAATTTCTCCTTGAGAGAGCAATACTGTTCCTCCAGACAAAAAGGAAACAGCAATAGTATATCGAATAATTTTTATCAATATTAATATTTCATTCCTGCGTTCATTCATTTATCAACCATGCTTACAAGAACGGCGAGTTATAGTGCTTACAATTTTGTTTTCGAACTAATCTCAAAACCAATTTTTATAGAATTTTAATTGATCTTGGAAAGCGCATTTGAACCCAATAAATTCTTTTCTTATATCTTTATAAGTTTTCCCTCATCCATTAAACTCTCTATTTTTAAAAATTTTTTCTAGTTTGTTATTATTTCTTAATCTTGAATTGTTTGATAGTCTGGATATAAAGTATAAATAAGAGCGTATCGCCTTACTTTATATTCAAGTATTAAATAAAATACGAGCACGGAAAGATTTGCTACGCTCAGGAAAGTTATTTTTCAAAAAAAAGGTTAGGCAGGATTTAGTCCTGCCAGAAATAAAATTACAGATTTTTTACTTTTTTGCGTCTCTCATTTCCATTGTGCTCTGAGCAGCCACGAGCCTTGCAATCGGGACTCTGTAGGGCGAGCAGCTCACATAGTCAATACCTATTTCGTGAGCGAAGGCAATGGATTTCGGCTCTCCGCCGTGTTCTCCGCAGATTCCCATTTTAAGTTTGGGTTTAACGGAGCGGCCTTTCTGTATGCCGATCTTCATGAGCTCGCCAACGCCTTCCTGGTCCAGAACTGCGAAGGGGTCGTGCTCGAGAATGCCTGCCTTCTGATAGATAGGCACGAATTTGGAAACGTCGTCCCTGCTGAACCCAAAGGTTGTCTGGGTCAGGTCGTTTGTTCCGAAGGAGAAGAAATCGGCTTCCTTAGCAATCTGGTCTGCAACAATTGTAGCTCTGGGGAGTTCGATCATTGTACCTATTTTGTAGTCGATTCTCATACCTTTTTCAGCCATTACGGCTTCTGCAGTCTTCTGGACTTCTTCTTTTGTAAGGGTGAGCTCTTTTACAAGGCCAACGAGCGGGATCATAATTTCAGGAATCACTTTCATCCCTTCGGCAGTGAGTTCACAGGCTGCCTCCATGATTGCGCGTACCTGCATATTGTAAATTTCAGGGTAGGTGATCCCGAGCCTGCATCCTCTGTGCCCGAGCATAGGGTTGAGTTCCTTAAGGGAAACCACACGCTGGATAACCTTCTTTACCTCATCGATCTTTCCGCAGTCTCCAGACGCTTCAAGTTCCCTGAGTTTTGCATCCAGCTCTTCTTTGTCCGGGAGGAATTCGTGCAGAGGCGGGTCAAGGAGCCTGATAGTAACAGGCAGGCCTTCCATACTACGGAAGATTCCAAGGAAGTCTTCTTTCTGCATTGGAAGCAGTTTCTTGAGGGCTTTCTTCCTTGATTTCTCATCTTCGGCCATGATCATTTCCCTTACTGCAGGGATCCTGTCTTCGCCAAAGAACATGTGCTCTGTCCTGCAAAGCCCGATACCTTCTGCACCAAGTTCACGTGCAAGGGCGGCATCAACCGGGTTATCGGCGTTTGTCCTGACTCCGAGAGTCCTGATCTCGTCAGCCCAGACAAGGAGCTTTTTCAGGTCTTCGTTTATTTCGGCATCGATAAGGTCTACTTTCCCGATAATGACGCTTCCCACACTTCCATCAATAGTGATGTAGTCGTGCTGTTTAATGGTGTAACCATTAACCATAAAGAGGGCGTTCTTCATATCGATTGAAATTTCTCCGCAGCCAACAACACAGGGCTTGCCCATCCCTCTGCCTACGACTGCAGCGTGAGAGGTCATCCCTCCGCGTACGGTAAGAACTCCCTGTGCAGCTGCCATCCCTCCTATGTCTTCAGGAGAGGTTTCGGTACGGACAAGAATTGTCTTTTCTCCGATCTCTGCCATCTCTTCGGCATCTTCGGCAGTGAAAACCACCTTTCCGACAGCAGCTCCAGGGGACGCGGGAAGACCCTTTGCTATTACTTCAAGTTTTGCCTTCGGGTCAATTCTCGGGTGAAGGAGAAGGTCGATATGTTCCGCATTAACCCTTTTTACAGCGGTTTCTTTATCTATTAGCCCTTCTGCCACCATGTCGGTTGCGATTTTTACAGCTGCAGCAGCTGTGCGCTTTCCTGTCCTGGTCTGCAGCATATAGAGTTTTCCTTCCTGTATGGTAAACTCTATGTCCTGCATGTCCTTGAAGTGGGCTTCAAGTTTCTGGCAGATATCCACAAGCTGGGCATAGGCTTCAGGGATCTTGTTCCCGAGAGTATCGATAAAGTCCGGAGTCCTTATACCTGCAACTACATCTTCACCCTGTGCATTGATGAGGTATTCTCCGAAAAATTTCTTTTCTCCAGTGGACGGGTTTCTCGTAAAAGCAACACCTGTACCTGAGGTGTCTCCTCTGTTACCGTAAACCATTGTCTGTACATTGACGGCTGTGCCCCAGCTGTCATCGATATTGTTAAGCTTTCTGTAAGTGATGGCTCTCTGGTTATTCCATGAATCAAAAACAGCGTTAATTGCCATCTGAAGCTGAATCTTGGGGTCCTGGGGGAACTCGAATCCCTTTTCCAGTTTGATTACTTCCTTAAATTTCTCTGCCAATTCTTTTAATGCTTTTGAATCGAGATCGGTATCGGACTTAACCCCAAGTTCCTTTTTCTTGTCATCGATCAATGAATCGAATTTTCTGAATTCAACCCCAAGCACCACGTCCCCAAACATGGCGATAAATCTTCGGTAGCAGTCGTAAGCGAATCTTTCATCATTAACTTTGTTTGCGAGCCCTATAACGGATTTGTCAGTAAGTCCCAGGTTCAAAACCGTGTCCATCATTCCTGGCATGGACACCCTTGCTCCGGACCTTACAGAAACAAGTAACGGATCTTCGGGATCTCCCAGTTTTTTGCCGTTTAATTTTTCTAATTTATCAATTGCCTGTTCTACCTGTCTGAGTACTTCTTCCGGATATTTATCTTCCTTAAGATAAAGAACACAGACTTCAGTTGTTATTGTAAAACCTGGCGGTACGGGAACTCCAAGATTTGCCATCTCGGCAAGGTTTGCACCCTTACCTCCAAGCAGGTCTTTCATACTACTTTTGCCATCAGTTACATCTTTACCAAAAAAATATACGAACTTGGACAATGATTCTCCTCCCTGGATTCGAGATCATTAATCGGAGCTAGAGTCAAGTATTTCCAGACCATAGGTCCGGTTGTTGCCAACAATAGCTATTTAATTATTATAAGCTTGTGGTTTACTTTCTATATTTTATTATCTACTCTCTTAAATTAGTTAAACTCTCTGCATGACATTTTAATTATAATTAGACAATAAAAACATTTCTAAATTTAAGGACAAATATAGTTACTAAATAACAGTATCTTAAAGTGAATTGGTAAAATTCATAAGAAACAATCATAGTTAATACTATGAATAAAATAAAACAAGAGAATTTTATTTTTCCCTTTAAGTACCGACATTTTATTTATTTTTCTTGAAGATATGCATGATAATTTACAACAGTGATATGTTGTCAAGAATAGAAAAGCCAGCCCCACAATAAATAGATTATCTTGTAGAATTTTTTTCATTATAGTATTAAGCATACTTATGCTTTCTTAAAAAGTTGGGCAATGATTCTCCTTTTCAGGCTTAACAGACCGGGATCATTACAGTTCCGTCACTGATTAATTCCCGGATATTTAATCTGATTGTTGCCCGCAGTGGCAATCTTATATATAAACTTGCGGTTTACTTCTTCTGCATTTTATACTTTACTCTTTTAAATTAGTTAAATTCTATGTATAATATACGTCTTGCGATATCTTTATATATTATGAACGTAGACTACATATGCTTTTCAGTCCATAATATATATTCTTATGGGGCTGACAGTTTATTTCCACTCGAAGCCGGGGTATTTTTGCCCTGAGTATAGAGGCATAACTATTCGTGGCTGATATGAAACGACTCGGTACCGTGCTGCACAGATCAGGTGCTAGAAACCTGATAATCAGAGGGGATGAGGTAAAACCCGATAACGTCTCAGGTAGTTTTCCTAAGTTGAATTCGGTTGTTGTTGACAAAGCTCTGAACCGGATTGGTACAATTGCCAGTGTCTTTGGACCTGTGAACCATCCATATTTTTTAGTGAAGGGCTTTAAGCGAATTCCTGAATCAGAAACTCGAGCTCTTGTTAATGAAAGAGTCTATATCCGGTGAGATCTCTGACATTCTATGAAGATTTTAATCCTTTGTCATGGTTTGACTTTAGCTCATTTATAAATTTTTCGCTAGTTAGGGCCGCGAGTTTTCTTGTCCCTTCTTTTATATATATATCGTAATTTATATCGTGCAGGCTTGAAATTCAGGGATAAACATATGGTCATGTTAATTTGTAAGGTGATATAATATGGTAGAAGTCGAAAGAGTTCGCTATTCGGACACTCTTGAAAGGGAAAAAATACGTGCCATGATTAAAGCTCGCAAAGAAAAACAAAAGGAGCAAACTGTTGAGAATGAAAAGGCCGTGTGTCCAGAATGCGGTAGCAGAAACCTAGTCCACGATTATGAGAGGGCTGAGCTCGTGTGTGGTGACTGCGGACTTGTCATTGACGCCGACTTTGTGGATGAAGGACCGGAATGGCGAGCTTTCGATCACGATCAGCGCATGAAGCGTTCCCGTGTGGGTGCGCCCATGACATATACAATACACGACAAAGGGCTTTCCACGATGATTGACTGGAGGAACCGTGACTCCTATGGAAAGTCTATCTCCTCCAAAAACCGTGCACAGCTCTATCGTTTAAGAAAATGGCAGCGTAGAATCCGTGTAAGTAACGCAACTGAAAGAAACCTGGCTTTTGCGCTTTCCGAACTGGACCGAATGGCTTCTGCTCTCGGTCTTCCGAGAACTGTCAGGGAAACCGCTGCAGTGGTCTACAGAAAAGCCGTGGACAAAAACCTTATCCGCGGGAGGAGCATTGAAGGCGTAGCAGCCGCAGCTCTTTATGCAGCCTGCCGCCAGTGCAGTGTTCCGAGAACTCTTGATGAGATCGAAGAGGTTTCCAGGGTAAGCAGGAAGGAAATCGGAAGGACCTACCGTTTCATTTCCAGAGAACTTGCCTTAAAGCTCATGCCTACCTCTCCAATTGACTACGTCCCAAGGTTCTGCTCAGGGCTTAACCTGAAAGGAGAGGTCCAGTCAAAGAGCGTTGAGATCCTCAGGCAGGCTTCTGAAAAAGAACTCACAAGCGGAAGAGGCCCTACCGGAGTTGCCGCAGCTGCAATTTATATTGCATCAATTCTTTGCGGAGAACGGAGAACTCAGCGGGAAGTTGCAGATGTTGCCGGTGTAACTGAAGTTACCATCAGGAACAGATATAAAGAGCTTGCAGAAGAACTGGATATAGAGATTATTCTCTAATTCTTTCTTCTTTTTAATTCAACCAGTCTGATTTAAGGTTTTTCAGGCAGGTAAGGGTTTAAATGTACCCTTTTTTTCTTCCTTTTCTTTAGAATTATCCTTCCTTTAGAATTATCCTTCATTTAGAGCTATCTTTCCTAGCTGTGCTTACATCCTGTTTACAGGGTTCTCTCCTTTTTTGAAAATGTGAATTTATACATACTATGCTAATTTATAAAATCTTCAGATTATAGTGCTGATAATCGAGATCTTTGGAGCCTTTCTTCTGGGCTTCACCATCGGGTTTACTGGTGCACTGGTTCCCGGACCCATGCTTTTTGCAACTATAGAACTCTCTCTAAAAAGAGGCTGGCTTGCAGGCCCTGAGATTTTTCTCGGGCACATGCTTGTTGAGCTTATGCTTTTTATTCTAATTCTTTTTGGATTTACTTCTTTTATCAGCAGCAGTGCGGTTTCATCTATTTCTGTTATTGGTGGATTTGCCCTTACAGTCTTCGGACTTCTTACGGTAAAGGATGCAAAAAATGCTGCTTCTGCAGGTATTTCTCAGGGGACTCCAGGTTTGAAATTAACTTCAAATCCAATAGCATCAGGTCTCATAACCTCGGTTTCTAACCCTTACTTCTGGATCTGGTGGCTTACTGCGGGCAGCGCACTTGTGCTCAGGGAGCACGAACTGGGGATTTTCATCTCACTGGCTTATATCGTCGGGCACTGGACAGCAGACCTTAGCTGGTTTACTGCAGTATCCGGGTCCTTCAGCCGCGGAAAAGCCCTGCTTTCCGAAAATGCACACAGGTTTATCCTCTACGCATGCGGGATATTTCTAATTTCTTTTGGGTTCTATTTCATGCTCAACTCCAGCAATGCGGCTCAATTATTTTGATAATGATTCTTTATTATGACCGTTATGTCAGCATTCCTTTCCGTTTTAAGCTTTTTTGAAGCTTTTCCCGCTTGCTCAACACTGAAAACAGGTAAACTCCTCCGCTGAAAGTCGACAGGAATAAAACTACAAGAATCTTCATGTTCTTAACCGTCTTCCAGCTCCATCTGTTAGCTACGAACAGGGAGCTTAGAGCCAGAGTGACAAGCCCGAGAGGGCCGTGAATAAATACTGCCGCAGGAGCTTTTCCTGTGAGTATGAGCCTTGTCGCGGAGTACCCCATATACAGCAAAGACAGGGCTCCAATCATATATCCTGCAGTATTTATTTTCCCGTGCTTTGGAATTCCATCTTTTTTTAAGCGGCTTTTCTTCAGTGCAGCAATTCCGATTATATAGGTCAGCAGGGTTGAAACCTGCAATTTAAGCGAGATTTTTCTTATCCTGTTGATACCGGATCCCATTCTCAATTTCAGCACCCCTTTAGTCAGTTTGTTTCCTGGCTTTAGTTAACCGTCTTTATGTGAAATAAGATTCAGGATTAAAGATTCCTTTGGAAACAGAGTTCCTTAAATCTCTTCTCTGCAGAAAATCTTTTTCCGAACCAGGAGAACCGGAAGGTTGGATTTACTGGTGGAACCGAAGAATGGGATAGTTTAATAATGGAGGATACCCTTAGGACTCCGAAAGGTCGATTTTTCATGAAAAGGAAGTGCATAAAAGTCCCCAAGAAAAAAGGAGAACCTGCGAGAAGGGTACTCCTTGGTCTTGATATTTTTGACAATTCTTTAAAGATTGGCTCGGATGAAACCTTTCTATATCTCCCTCTCTCAAGGGAACCTGTCTCTGAAGAGCTGAAGGATCTGCCGCTGGACTCTGAAATGGCGGAGTTCGATTTTGAACCCATTGAAAAAAAGCCTGCCCCTGAAGACCTTCTAGGCTTCAGTCCCGCTTACGAAGTCGTAGGGGATATTGCCCTTCTGGAAGACGAGAACCTGGACGCAGAAACCGCTTTAAAGATTGCCGATGCCCTCCTTCGGACGCAGCCAAACATAAAATCCGTGGTCAAGCCGCTTACTCCTGTAATCGGAGAGTTCAGGGTACGGGAATTTGAAGTAATAGCAGGCGAGCCCAGGACAGAAACTATTCATAGGGAGTACGGCTGCCGCTACAAAATAGACCTTTCAAAAGCTTATTTTACCCCCCGCCTTTCTACGGAGCGCTCAAGAATCCTCTCCAGGGTTAAGGACGGTGATACGGTTGTTGATATGTTTGCCGGAGTCGGTCCTTACAGTATCCTGCTCGCAAAAAGCAAAAAACCTTCAAAAGTTGTGGCAATAGACAAAAACCCGGATGCTGTGCGCTACCTTAAAGAAAATATTTCCCTTAATTCCGCAAAAAACATTGAAGCAATAGAAGGCGATGCCAGAGAAGAGGCAAAAAGGTTCGCAGGAACTGCTGACCATGTAATCATGAACCTGCCCCATAGTGCTTACGAGTTTCTTGATTCTGCTGTCCTTCTTACTAAATCCGGAGGGATAATCTATTATTACGGAATAACTCCTGAAGATGACCTGTTTGAAAGCTCTATCGGACTTATCCGGGAAGCTGCGGAAAAAGCAGGAAGAAAGGTCGAGGTTCTGGAAACAAGAGTTGTCCGTTCATACGCTCCCCATCAATACAATATCTGCATAGAGGCAAAGATTCTTTAATATTTTTTTCTTTGATGGGGTTTTAAGTTCTGGAACATGAGGTTCCTG
Organism: Methanosarcina hadiensis; assembly: GCF_046529725.1. Lineage (GTDB taxonomy): Archaea > Halobacteriota > Methanosarcinia > Methanosarcinales > Methanosarcinaceae > Methanosarcina > Methanosarcina hadiensis. Next base: position 4,286,016 of record NZ_CP136241.1, read on the forward strand.
CGCGCCTGCACTTCTATGGGCGCGGGAGTGTATAACTAAAAATTCTCTTTAACTAAAAAATCTCTTTGCAGGCTGAAAAAAGAAATTACGGGATCAAAATTAAGAGCTATGCGTGAAAGAAATAATGATTAAAATTGAACTTAAATAAAACAAGATAGATAAAACAGGAGAGTAAAGAAGTAACCTGCAACATTTGTTTTAGCTAATAACTATCCTTTTTCAGGGCAGAAATATATTTAACGAGCGAAATAGTTAAATTCTTGATTGCTATTTTAAGTCTGCTTATTCTTTACTCCATGCGCCGTCGTGGCTTAGCGGTATAGCGGCTGATTCGTAATCAGCAGGTCGAGGGTTCAAATCCCCCCGACGGCTCTAATTCTTTTCTGGTTCAATGTTTTTTAAGGATTATAAGGATATGCAAGAGCTTTTCTACTGGAATCTTTCATCAGATCTTGCTCAATCTGGTGAACATGGCGCTTACCAGATTTGATATCTATTTTTTGATATGCATGCAATAAGGTTATGATTGTTATACCAGTGGTTAACAAAAATATATTTATAGGTATAACATCCAACCTGTTATCTAAAGAAAAATTATAAAAGCGTTTCTTGAATATCACCGGCTCCCTGTTTGCATTATTTGTGTGTAACGTTTCAGGATGCTCGATTTGAAATTCATGTACCAATGGAAACTATGCAGGTTTTCTGCAGAAACAGCGATCGGGGATCTCTTATGACAGAAAAAATATTTGAGTTAAATCCAGGTGAACTTAAGTTATATTCCTCAGGGAAGGATAGTTTCTTGCGCAATAACCCATGTAACTCCGGTGAGACCTCCACGCATAATAGTAAGAAAAATTTTTTCCCGGCAAATGAAGATCTGCATGGGTCCTTTAAGGAAAACTTCATGGCTCACGATATAACCGGAAGGAAGTCAGATGAAGAGGAACTGAAAAGGAAAGAAATGCAACTCTGTACTGCCCAGAGAATCGCGCATATAGGAAGCTGGGAAATTGATCTAAGTTCCGGAAAAGTGGACTTTTCTGAAGAAGCAAGAAGAATATGCGGGCTCGAAGAGGGGCAGCTCACCCTTAGCAGAATACGAAACTTACCATTGCCAAAATACCTTCCGGTGATGGAAAAAGCACTGAAGGATCTTGTGGAAAGAAACCTGCCTTGCGATGTGCAATTCGAAATAATAAGAGAAAACGATAGTAGTATCCGTATTATACACTCTATGGCTGAATACGATGTCCGGAGAAATGTGGTCATAGGGACAGTCCAGGACATTACCGAAAAAAAACAATCAGAAGAAACTCTGGTCAAAGAAGCTCGCTTATGGCGTGTCGTTATAGAGCATTCGCGGAACGGGATAGTTATTCTTGACCAGAACGGCAAGGTTTTCAAATCGAACCCGAAATATGCCGAGATGCTTGGCTATTCACTTGAGGAAATACATACGCTCCACATGTGGGACTGGGATGTTAATTATACACGTGAGCAAATGCTCCAGCTGGTCCGGATGGGTGACAGTAAAGGAATTCTTCACGAAACGCGCCATCGCCGCAAGGATGGTACGGTTTTTGATGTTGAAATCAATTCAAATTCAGTCATGTTTGGAAATCAGAATTTGGTTTTTTGCATATGCAGGGATATTACCGAGCGTAAAAAGGCTGAAGAAGAATTGCTAAATCTCAAAATGGCTGCAGAGGCTGCTAATAAATGTAAAGATGAATTCCTGGCCGCTATGAGCCACGATCTGAGAACGCCCCTGAACTCGATCATAGGTTTTTCGGATATATTGCTTGAAGGGATGTTTGGCAGCCTGAATGAAAAACAGACATCTTATATAAATAACATTTCAAAGGGCGGGAAACACCTCTTAAATTTAATTAACAATATCCTTGATCTCTCAAAGATCGAAGCCGGTAAAATGGAACTTGACTGTGAGCCATTCTACCTTTCCCAGGCTATCGATGAAATTAAAGCGGCAATAGAGCCCCTTGCAATAAAAAAGAATATTCATCTGGATGTCAAGGTAGACTCTCAGCCTGGAATGGTCTGTGCAGATAAAACAAGGTTCAAACAGATCCTCTACAATCTTACGAGCAATGCCATCAAATTCACTCCGGAAAAAGGGAGCGTGGCAATCGAAGCATGGAATTCCGGGAGCTCTGTCCAGATAAGGGTAAGCGACACGGGTGCAGGAATTTCAGAAGCAGATATGAGCAAGCTCTTCCAGCCATTTAAACAGTTGAATTCGCATCACAAACGCGAATACGAGGGAACAGGGCTTGGGCTCGTCCTTGTCAAAAATTTTGTCGAGATGCACGGCGGTACTATCTGGGTTAAAAGCAAACCTGGAGAAGGCAGTACATTTGTATTTACAATCCCATCTGATCAGAAATACAACAAAAGATCCTTAATTAAGAATTAGATCCTTAACTAAGAATTAGTAGAATATTGCTTCTGCCTGTACAGCTGATCTGTAATCAGCAGGCAGAAAGTTCAAACTCCAGCTGGAGTTTTTGCTTTTCTGGTTCCAGCCTCTTTCAGGAATTGCCACAAATTAAATGCTTAAAAGCTTTCTTTTTAGAATTACTTATTTTCTAAGGATCTCTGTGATCTCTTTTATATCAGGAAGTTCATGTCCCGGATATTTCTTGAAGAAGATTACTCTCTGGTTTTCGTCAATAATTATATTGGCTCTTTCGGAGACGCCTTCTTTTTCCTTGAATATTCCGTACGCTCTGGCAACCTCCCCATGCGGCCAGAAATCCGAGAGGAATTTTATATGAGTAACTCCAAGTTCCCTTGCCCAGGCTTTTTTTGAAGGAATCGGGTCCACACTTATGCCAAGAGGCACTGTATTCAGCTCAGTAAAAAGCTCATGGTTTTCCTCAAGTGATTTCATTTGCTGCGCGCAGACCTGAGTCCAGGCAAGTGGATGAAAAGACAGGAGGACTTTCTTTCCTTTCAGGTCATAAAGATGCATTTCTTCTCTCTTCTGGTCCCTTAACCGGAAGTCCTGGATGGTTTCCCCTACTCTTATTTCTTCTGTCATATTTTTCCCCAATTTAATATTAGTTTATCTATTTAAGTTATTGATGGCTTTAAATTCAAACTTAATGGCTTTAAATGCAAACATTTCTAACTTTTGTATCTCACTATCCTGAATTATTTTAACTTTGTCCCATCAGTCTGTCCGCCGCCCACGTTTTTTAAATCAACCAGTTATTGAATTCTCCCCTTAACGCGGATATGCAGTTCGAAGTTTGGCTCGTAATCGTTAATTTAGTAACAGAACTGTGCAGTGTATAAATATAAATTTATAAAAAACATAGGATTAAGGAGAATATATTTCGTTCCCTACAAAGTCTGAAATCCTGTTTATTGATAATTGGGTTTCCAGAGTTTACCGGCGATTTGACCTGAGAGTTTCAAGAGCTTATCCTTATCCTTTACTTAAAGCAGGAACCTGATGAGCGGGAGAAAAGGGCGTGTATGGCAAATAATCAGCAAACTTCAAGACTGGCAGGTAAGGGGATTAAAAAACTACAGGTTAAAGGTAGCAAGTCCTGCAATAAGGCTCCTGCACGCATAAATGAAGGATCTGATGAAGGACCGGAAAAACCGGCAGTTAAGGTCGATTACCGGCTTCTTAAGAGCATAACCGATACAATGGTCAATCCCATTTCTTATAAAGATAAAAACGGGGTATTTATCGGTATCAATAAAAGTTATGCTGATCATATTTTCGGTCTTCCAGAAGAAGAGATCATAGGGCATACTTTGCCTGGAATATGTACGGAGTTTGCAGAGTCATTTAATAAAAGGTCTACGGAAAGTAGAATAAGCTTTACGGATATTTGCAGAGAATGGGACCAATCAGATATGGAACTTTTGAGATCCGGAGAAAATGAAACTCATGAACAGGAAGTAACGCTTGCAAATGGTACCACTGGAGTGTTTCTTGTAAATAAGTCTGTCATTAAAAATGAAAACAGGGAAGTTCTCGGGCTTGTTACGGTTCTTCAGGAAATTACGGAACTTAGATTGTCAGAAAAAGCTCTGGAGGAAAGTGAAGAACGATATAGAATCGTTACCGAACAGACAGGGCAGTTTTTATACGATAATAATCTTGAAAAAAATAAGCTTTCTCTTGCGGGGGCTGTTGAGGAGGTCTTCGGGTACAGCAAACAGGAAGCCATGAAATTTGATCTGGGCGACTGGATTAAGCACATTCATCCTGGGGATAGGGAGTATGTGTTTAATAGATTCATGCAAGCAAGAAGAACCGGTGGAAGGGACCGTGTGGAATACAGGCTCAGAAAAAAAGATGGAACTTACATCGACGTCGAGGACACCGGGACTTACCTGTTAAACCATAACGGTGAGGTTTACAGGGTTCTTGGTGTGGTCAAGGATATTACGGAACAGAAACTTATCCGCAAGCAGTTAGAAGAAAGTGAAGAAAAATACCGCTCATTTATACAGAACTTCAAAGGAATAGCTTTCCAGCTGGACGAAAACCTCAATCCTGAATTTGTTCATGGGGCTGTTGAAGAGATTACCGGATACAGTGAAGAAGATTTTATGTCCAATCGGATTTCCTGGAAGGATATGGTTCATCCTGATGACCAGTCTGCTATACTTAAAAAGATAATGAGGATAAAAAATTCTCCATATGCCTATAACACTGAGTTTGAGTACAGAATCAAGCGTAAAGATGGAAGAGTAATACGGGTAAGTGAGTTATACCAAAAAATTCCGGGAAAAGATGGAAAACCAGACAAATTCCAGGGTGCAGTTTACGATATTACCGAAAAAAAAGATGCAGAAGAAGCCCTTACTGAGATGAAAGAAGCTCGCATAAAAGAAATCCATCACAGGATTAAAAATAACCTTCAGGTGATTTCCTCTCTGCTGGATCTGCAGGCTGAAAAGTTTGAAGACGAGATTGTCAGAGAAGCTTTCAGGGAAAGCCAGAACCGGATTATATCAATGGCTCTTATCCACGAAGAACTTTATCAGGAAAAAGGCACAACAACCCTGAATTTTGCAGCATATGTCCAGAAGTTAAGTGACAATCTCTTTAAAACTTACAGGCTTGATCATCCCGGAGTGAGTCTCCTAACAAACCTTCAGGAAGATATTTTTCTTGATGTGGATACGGCAGTTCCTCTGGGAATTGTTATCAATGAGCTTGTTTCAAATTCGCTTAAACATGCATTCCCCGGAAAGAAAAGTGGCGAAATCCAGATTCGGTTGAGTTCCAGGAAAGAAAGCGAAAACAGGCCTGACATAATTGAGCATAAACGATTAGAAGGGCCTGGTCTTTGTGTTGTAGTCTCTGACAACGGGATAGGTATTTCCGAGAATGTTGATATGGAAAATCCCGATACACTGGGCCTTCAACTGGTAAGTGCACTGATAGACCAGCTGGACGGAGAGCTTGAGCTTAAAAAGGATAAAGGAACTGAATTCATAATACGGATCAGTAAAAAAGAAGATTTCTGAATACTAGTTTTACAATTCTTCATTTGATTATGATTGTATCAGGTTTTCTGCAAGGCAGTTTTTAAAAAATTTTTTCTCTATTTTATCCGGCACTGTAACTGCTATTCTAACTGTAACTGCTATTCCGTATCCAAATTATTTCTAATGTGCTTTATAAGCACAATATAATATAAATAATATAAAATTAGTAGTTCCTCTGCATACAAAAACACTATTGATAGGGGTAATTGTGTTAATTGGGGCAGGAAAGAACAATCGGACCGTAATCTACAGGATAATTTTCTGGGCAGCCATAATAGGATTGCTCCACTTGATTAGCCTTACTAATAACCCTCTTTTCCATACACTTGTAGAGTTATTCAGCATCATAATTGCATATATTATATTTCTGGTTGCCTGGGAATCAAAGACTTTTCTGGAAAACAGATATCTTCTGTTACTGGGAATCTCTTATTTCTTTATCGGGACACTGGACCTTTTACATGCTTTATCCTTTGAGAGGATGGGTATCTTTCTCTGGTCCGGCACAAACCTTCCCACTCAGCTATGGACTGCTTCCAGGTATCTGGAAAGCATATCATTCCTTATAGCTTCCCTGCTATTGGCGGATTCAGGGGAATGGAGCATAAGAAAAGATACTGTTCCTGTTGAAAAAATCAGGTTTGCCTGGGAAATCTTTATCGCATACGCCGGAGTTACTCTTGTTTTGTTACTCTCAATTTTTGTTTTCGGAAATTTTCCGGTCTCTTATATAGAAGGCAGAGGGCCAACTTCCTTTAAAATTATAAGTGAATATATAATCTCTTTAATTCTCATCTGTTCACTGATTCTCCTCTATTTAAAGAGATACAGGTTTGAAACCCACATTTTCAGGCTGCTTGCAGCCTCCATAACCCTGACAGCTATATCGGAATTGACTTTTACCAGGTTTACGTATGTAGATGAATTCTCGTTTGCTATTGGACACTATTTAAAACTAATTTCTTTCTATCTTGTTTATAGGGCAGTAGTTTCGACAGGGTTCAATGAACCCTTCAATATCCTCTTCAGAGAGCTTAAACAGAATGAAGAGGCTTTAAGGCAAAAGGCATTTTTTCTTCAGGATGATCAGGGGCGCATTTACAAGATGCTTGGTATGCAGGCAGGGGAACCTGAGGGTATGCCTTCAGCCAGGAATCCTCAAAAAGAGGAAAGCGATTACTCTTCACTGATGAAGAATATCGAAGGCCTTATAGGCTTCAGGTTTGACGAACATTCAGGGACGGTCTTCATAGATGGAGCTGTTGAAGAGATTACAGGATACAGTAAAGAGGATTTTCTTTCTCACAGGGTCAAATGGGCAGAAATAGTCGTGCCTGAAGACCAGCCTCTAATTTTTGAGAATATAGAAAGATTAACCTCAAATCATGGTCTGTCCGCCGAAACCGAATACCGGATAAAGACAAAAAACGGAGAAATAAGATGGGTCAGGGAAGTCCTCCAGAATTTCTCGAGAGAATCGAAAACTCCCGGGCAGTTTCAGGGATTTGTCCATGATATTACCGGACGTAAAAAGGCAGAAGAGGCTCTTCTAAAAATTGAGGAAGCTCGCATAAAAGAAATCCATCACAGGATTAAAAACAATTTGCAGGTAATCTCGTCTCTGCTCAGTCTCGAAGCTGAAAAGTTCAGCGACAGAAAAATGCTTGATTCCTTCAAGGAAAGCCAGAACCGGGTAGCTTCAATGGCTTTAATTCATGAGGAGTTGTACAGAGGTAAGGATATGGATACTCTTGATTTTGCAGCTTACCTTAGGAAACTGACTGCAGACCTGATGGAATCGTACCGTGTGGGCGATGATGAAATAAACCTGAAGCTTGACCTTGAGCAGGCTAATTTCGATATGGACACCTCAATTCCTCTTGGAATAATTGTTAATGAACTGGTATCAAATTCCCTGAAGCATGCTTTCCCTGAAAAGAAGAACGGGGAAATTTATATAAGTCTCCGCAGAATTGAAAAATCTGCTTCAAAATCAGAACACTCTGCTGGGGATGCGGACTGCGAAAGGGGCTTTGATTATGCTTTGACAGTAGCGGACAACGGCAAAGGCATTCCGGAATCAATTGATTTCAAAAACGTTGAATCCCTCGGACTCCAGCTCGTGAATATCCTTGTTGAACAGATAGATGGCTGTATCAAACTGGAAAGGGGACGGGGAACAAAGTTTATACTGGGAATAAACCCATCAAAAGTAGTCAAGACATAATGTCTTTTCATTCAGGCTACAATTACCTTTTCAATATGGGACTATTTCTTTTATCAGTAAAAAAATAATAATGATCTTTAACTTCTTATCTCAGCAAAATGATTAACAAAGTTGTCTAATTCCTTTTGTCAGTAAATGATCAATAATAATCTTTAACTCCTTTTATTAGTAAAAAGATTAGTAATGATCTTTATTTAAAAAATAATATGCTTTTTTTAAAAGAATTCCTGCCTCTTATTTTTTTCGTATTCATGTTTAGTGTCAGGACAGGGCTCTACGTGAATTGAGAAATAACCGTTCTGGCCGCAAACTTTTTTTAACCTTTTCTCAACCTGTACTGAAATTTCATGCGCGTCCACAATATTCAGGCTTCTGTCCACTTCAATGTGTACGTCTGCAGCCATCGCATTTCCTATCTTCCTTGTTTTTAATTCATGGAAACCAAGCACACCCTCTGTGGAGTCCAGAATCTCCTCAATGCTTCTGTAAGTTGCCGAATCCAGTGAAGCTTCCAGTAATTCGTCCAGATTTTTATATGAGATGACGAATGCCACTTTAAAAATGAAGAAGCTCAATATGACGGCAGCTATGGGATCGAGCACCACCCATTTGCCTCCAAGAATAATTGCGCTCCCAATTCCAATCATTGTTCCTATGGAAGAGAAAGCATCAGAACGGTGATGCCAGGCGTTTGCAGTAAGAGCATCACTCCTGAGTCTCCGGGCATACACCATTGAATATCGGTAAAGCCATTCTTTTGTCACAATTGAAAGGACTGCTGCAAGGAGAGCAATTTTACTCGGAGCCGGCAGCATTTCTCCCTGGTAAAAGGCAATAACCTTCTGGAGTCCACCCCAGAATATTCCGAAAGCCACCGCAATAAGTACCAGTCCTATGAATGCGGCAGATAGAGTTTCTATTTTTCCATGCCCGTAATTATGCGTGCTGTCTTCAGGTTTTCCGGCAACTTTCAAGCCTGCTATCACTGCGATATCTGTCATGAAGTCTGACATGGAATGGACAGCATCAGCAACCATTGCTGAACTGTTACCCATTATGCCTGCAAAAAACTTGAAGCCTGTAAGCAAAATGTTTGAAGCCATCCCAACTTTTGTCACGTGAACTGCCCGGGAATACCGGGTGCCTTCAGTCTCTTCGGAGCGAGAAATTGCTTCATTTCCTGTACTATCAGTCCCTTTCATAATTTCTCAGAAAGCTGCAGTTTATTTTCATAACTTTAAACTTGATTCTTTTATTACATACATTTTGCTGGAAAATATAGGTAAGTTATTGATTAATATAAATGTTCTCTTTCTCAGTTTTTGAGGTTATAGCTTCTTATGTTACTATTTTTCTTTCACATCTTAAATCCACAGCTCTATCTATCATTTTTTTATCTTTTTAATTGTTTTTAATTGTTTTTATCCGGGTTTTCTTTCAAGGCTTTTATTTTTCTTCGGAAAGATATTTCTTAAACCACTCTCCGGCTAACCTGGCAACTTCTTCCAGAGCTCCCTGCTCTTCAAAAAGGTGGGTAGCACCCGGGACTATCTTAAGCTCCTTTTCCAGTATAACCATTCTGTCCAGAGCCCACTGGTTCATATCTATTACCTGGGTATCCCTTCCGCCTACAATAAGCAGTGTAGGTGCCTTTACATACATCAGGGCACTCTCGGCAAGGTCAGGTCTTCCTCCTCTCGAGACAACTGCTTTTATAGTATCTGCATGCTCCTTTGCAGCTATTAATGCGGCTGCTGCACCTGTACTGGCGCCAAAGTAACCTATATTCAGATCTTTAGTGTCAGGCCTGCTTAAGAGCCATCCTGTCACATCAATAAGCCGCTTTGAAAGGAGTTCGATATCAAAACGAAGATGACGCGTCATCATATCGATTCTTTCTTCCTCAACTGTCAGAAGGTCGAACAGGAGAGTTCCAAGGCCGCTTCTTTGCATTTCCTTTGCAACGTACTGATTTCGCGGACTATGGCGGCTGCTTCCGCTTCCGTGTACGAAAACAACAATTCCCCTGGCTCCTTCAGGGATATCCAGGCTACCTTCCAGATGTATAGGGCCGATCGGGATCTGGACTTCGATACTCTTTTTTCCCATACTTAACGAATCTTTCATAGTATCCCCCTAACCGTAACAGGCATAAGTTCTGCCCTGGCAGAATTATGTCTCAGGCATAACCTCCATCTTTTTTCCAAACAAATCATTTAACTGCATGTTATAAGTCATCACCGCATACAGTTAAATAGTCTGGATCATCTTAATAGAGTGAAGATGAGGTTTTTTTCCCGATACATTTCTTTTCCTCGACATGCATTAAGGGTAGTATATATTGATCAAATGGCTATCACTGTGCCCATAAGTTCTGCTGTGGCTGGCTTATGTTTTGCCAGGTACCTTTTGAGCGCTTCAATAGCAGTAATATTAAGGTTTTCGCGGTTTCTGCCGAAATGTTTCGGAATTCCCTGAGATGTTAAAAAGCAAGCGTGATAAATTTTGTCCGGGTGAAGTTTCTCGTTGTTGACATAAAATTCCTGTATTCTTTTGCCTGCCGGGTTTTCTATTTTAAAATAAAGGTTAAGACCGAGGCAGCGTTTGACATATCCGCCCATCTGCTGATAAGGGTCGCATGAAAACACATGCTCCAGATTCTCCTCCATCATTTCCCACAGTTCGGACCCTGTAATCTCGCATGTTGAAATTGGAGGATCGGTGGGAACGATATTCCACAGGTCATTTACTGTTATTGGGCCTGGAGGTATGGGAGCACCATACCGCCATCCATTGGAAAAAGCCAGATTTATGCCGCTGGCATCGGTAATGGACTGGAGAAGTAAATTATCCATTGTTGATTCTAAAATCCGGTAACGGTTAAGGGCAGTTTGCGTATGCCCTATTACGGTATTAAGCATTTCTCTATGCGGTTTCATCAACCTGTTAATAATTAATCCAACTTCTTTATCCGCTTCAAGCGATTCATCTATATCTATCAGTTCATGCCGGACATCTGTTATTTTCCTTTCTTTTACCAGCAAATCCAATCTTCCGATGAAGGACCCATGGCAGCCGGACTGCATTATTATGGTCCCGTTGCTCGTTACCTCTTTATACAGGCGGTTGTGAGTGTGCCCGCTCAGCAGTATATCAATGCCCCGTACTTCCTTAGCCAGTTTCAGGTCCTGAGGATAACCAAGGTGCGACAGGACGATAATAAGATCAACTTTTTCGTGCTCATGCAGTCTCTTGATGTGTGCAGGCAGTTCCCGGTTGCCCAGAGTGAAATAAACTCCTCTGCTAAAGGACTCGGGCATGGTTTTATCAACAATATTGGATGCGATCCCGATTATGCCGATTCTCAGGCCGCTCCTTTCAATTATACGGTAAGGTGGGAAAAATAGCTTATTACTGTCTTTTTCGTAGCAATTAATGGCAAGCACCGGGTAGTCAAGTCTTATAGATAATTCTTTAAAATGGTTCGGCCCATAGGCAAATTCCCAGTGTGCCGTCATAGCATCAAATCCCATTTTATTCAGGACCGGTACGAGAGAATTACCTCTGCTGTTTACAGCAGGAAAGGTGCCGTGTATTGTATCTCCGTTATCAAGGGTTATTACTCCTCCGGGATTTTCTTCGCGAATTTTTTTGAATAACCCTGCGATACGGGAGTGACCACCTGCGGTTTTAAAAAACTCTTCACTGCCCCTCCGGTAAAGTTCCGGATGAGGCTCTATGTATCCGTGACTATCATTCATCTGAAGGATAGTAAGTTTCCTTACCTGCGACAATTTCTTACCCCCTGAATTGTTTCCCTTTTTCTAATGGAAAGGATAATCGGCCTGTACAATTTATTTCATCGCGTAACAGAGACCAGCTGGAAGCCTGCCGTTTATAAATGCGGAATAAACCGTTTAGAAGCGAAGTCTGTGAATATTACTGTTGAGCAGCATTAATTACGGGTTTTGTGTTTCTATGGCTTCATTCTAATTTTGTTATTCAATAAGAATGAATACCAGTACCAGAAGTGTCACAAGAAGCAGCCCCCCAACCAGAATGAAAGTGACCAGCTTCGGAGTAACCCGTACTCCTTTTTTCCCTAAAATCCTGGATACACTGTTATAGCGCCATAAAGCCATAACACAGACAGCAGCCCCCATTATTATAAGGATTATACCTATTATCTTTGGCAAAACATCGTTTGCACCGTCCAGCAATTCTGCTACCGTTAACCCGCCGCCAATTAACGCAATCCCGGTACGAATCCATGCACTGAATGTACGCTCATTAGCCAGTAATGTACGGTGATTTGCCAGTTCTGTCCTTTCATCTGCCAGCTCTGTTTTCCCTCTGGTTGACCTGTCAGGCTCAATAGAGGTTTCCGGACGGTTACTGTAATCCCTATTATCATCTGTGCCAGCCAATAAGACCCCCCAAAGGCTTATATCGCTATTCCTGCTGGATCAGACTCTTACAGCATTGATGGAAGAAACGCTAAACTTCACCGCCTGCGAACGATTTTCTGTTATCCCTTTTATTTATAGCTCTTCCAGTAAAAGCCTAGTTTTTTATCCTTAATTCAATAGATTTAAGAAGTCTATTGCATGGAAATCTAACGAATAAAATCGTTATGAATAGCGAGTATCTGAAGCATTATTTCGATGGAAAGCTCCTTGCTTTTTCCAGCAGCTTGCAAACTTCTTCATCCGTGGTCTGGCTGAAATCCCCATACCAGGCTCCTACCGCATAAAATGGCTCAGGAGTGGTAGCGCAGATCATTTCGTCAACTATATTTTTAAAGAATTTGCATGTATCCGGGGAAGCCGTCGGGACTGCAACAACCAGTTTAGCCGGACGTTTGGCTTTAAGGGCTTCAACTGCTGCATGCATTGTTGCTCCGGTTGCAAGCCCGTCATCTATTAAGATTACAGTCGTACCTTTAATATCCGGTTTGGGGTGATCTCCACGATACTTGCGTTCTCTGCGTTCCAGTTCCCTGAGTTCGTTTGCAGCTACCGTAGCAACAACTCTGTCAGGTATCTGATAAGACCTTATAATGTCCTCATTTAAAACACGGATATCATCGGATGCAATTGCTCCCATTGCCAGTTCTTCGTTGCCCGGAACTCCCAGTTTCCGTACTATGAAAATATCCATTTTTACGTTCAGTTCCTTTGCGACTTCAAAAGCTACCGGGACTCCTCCCCGCGGAAGTGCCAGTACCAGCACGTCTTGACGGTTTGCGTATTTTGAAAGTTCTTTTGCCAGCCGCTTTCCTGCATCCACCCGATCTTTGAAAATTGCCATCATTCCCTTCAACCCCTTATTAAATGGATTCCGTATTAAATGGATTAATTCATAAGATGAGTTATGTTGGTTTATAGTATCTATGTTTAAATCCTTAAATGTATAGACTATTATAAATTAAATCTTAAACTATCATATGATTTTATTTAAGGTTCAGGGGGTTGATAGTTAATTTAAAAGAGTTAATGGAAAACAGTACTGTCTGATTAATAATCCAGAGGGTGATAAGGTCTAAATTAATAATATCTGGATGAAAGGAAAATTCCCGGGTACTTTAGCTGGGCGGTACTTCAGCTTAACAAATCATATCTGTCTTTGTAATTACTTTAAAATTTTCTGTATGAAACTATTTTTTGTTCCTAAAAAAATTTTTAGTTAATAAATTTAAAATATCTAATGATATAATGTTATATTTGTGGAGTTAGAAAGTTAGAGGGTATGAAAAGTAAGTAAAGAAATGCCTGAAGGTTATTAACTCTGCTCCGAACCTGTATTGTTATGGGTATATTATCGGAGCTGCTGTATTGGGGGATCCAGAAAAGGGTGTAATGCCTTCGGGCTTCTTCTTATTTTAGTTTTAATTATCTTTTCTCCTTCCATAGTTTTGGATATCACGTACTGGAAGGGTCTGCTTCTAAGGAGGTTCTGCCTTCTAAGGAGGTTCTGCCTTCTATTACCTGATGGGTATGTTTCAATGCAATTTTATTCTATGAAATCTATTAATATTCCAGATAGTGCTTAAGGGGGGGCGCTGGGCATAACGTACATTAACAGGAATACGTTTAAAATTGGGCTTTATGAGGCAGCAGTCTGGATCGCTATAATTGGTCTGCTTTATTTAATCAGCCTTGGCAATTATCTGCTCTTTCATACTCTGGTAGAACTCTTCAGTGTCTATGTGGCATACGTAATATTTTTGATAGTATGGAAATCAAGAGCCCGCCTGGAAAACAGGTACCTTATCCTTATAGGGGTTGCTTTCTTCTTCATCGGAAGCGTTGACTTTCTGCATACCCTTACTTTCAGGGGAATGGAGGTATTCCATGGCTTTGGTATTAACCTGACGGTCCAGCTGTGGATACTTGCAAGATACCTCGAAAGTATTTCTTTCCTGATTGCCCCTTTATTCCTTATACGCACCGGAGAGGGTGCAGCCAGAGATTTCGAAAACAGATCCGTAAAATCTGCTGAGGGCTCTGTTTTTGCCTGGAAAGTCTTTCTCGTATATGGGATAATTACTATTTTCTGCCTCCTTTCAATTTTCTTTTTCAGAAACTTTCCGGCAGGTTACATTGAGGGTTCGGGAATTACCCCTTTCAAACTTCTGAGTGAATACGTTATTTCTTTTATTCTTTTTTGCTCCCTGATAGCCCTTTATATAAAAAGGGACCATTTCGAAGGCAAGGTTTTCAGACTGCTTGCAGCATCCATATTCCTTGCAGCTTTTGGAGAGCTATCTTTTGCCCTGCAGTCTCATGTAGCTGAATTCCCCAATATCACAGGCCATTACTTCAAGCTGCTCTCTTTCTATCTGATTTACCAGGCAGTAGTAGGTATTGGATTTGAAGAGCCGTGCACTCTTCTATTCAGGGAATTGAAACACAGGGAAGAAGACTTCAGGCAAAAAGCAATTTTTCTCGGGGAAGAATATAACCACATATGCAGGATGATAGGAGTAAACAGGACTTCAGAACTGAGAAATAATATGCCTGAAGAAAGTAAAGATCAGGAAAACTACCATTCATTTTCACAGCATTTTCCCGGGATAGGGTTTCAGCTTGATGAAAACCTTAAACCGATAACAATGGAAGGATCGGTTGAGGAAATTACAGGTTACGGAAGCGATGAAATCCTTTCTGGAAAAGTGGATCTGATGGAAATAATTCTACCTGAAGACCAGCATCTGGTTTCTGGATACTGGCAAAAACTGAAGTTAAATCCTAAACTTGTAATTGAGAATGAATTCAGAATCCGCAAAAAAAGCGGAGAGACAAAATGGGTTCGTGAAATCATCCAGAAGGTCCAGAACAGCTCTGAGGACTCAGGAAAATTCCAGGGTCTGATTTATGATATCACCGGACGTAAAATGGCTGAAGAAGCCCTCGAAAAAATAGACCGTATCAGGGTAAAAGAGATCCATCACAGGATTAAAAATAACCTTCAGGTAATTTCATCCCTTTTAAGCCTGCAGGCAGAAAAATTCGAAGACAAAGAGGTAATTGAAGCTTTCAGGGAGAGCCAGAACCGGATCTCATCCATAGCAATGATCCATGAAGAACTTCATGGGGGAGAAAGTCTGGATTCCCTTGATTTTGCGGATTATTTGAAGAAATTAACTGCAGACCTTTTTAACTCATATCGAGTGGGCAAGGATGGAATACGCCTTAAACTTGAGGTTGAAAAGGTCTGTCTTGGCATGGATACTGCGATTCCTCTGGGAATTATTGTCAATGAACTCGTGTCAAATTCTCTAAAACATGCTTTCTCAGGTAAAAATGAAGGAGAAATCCGTATAAGCCTGCAAGGGAGGAAGCCTGATACTGCGGATGAGCACCCTAATTCAGATAGGGAATGCCTGGAGAGCAAGGAATTTAATTATATCCTGACTGTCTCGGATAACGGGAAAGGAATCCCTGAAGAAATGGATTTCCGAACAACAGATTCGCTGGGCCTCCAGTTAATAACTGTTCTTGTTGAACAGATTGATGGCTGCATCGAGCTTAAAAGGGATCAGGGGACTGAGTTCGTTATTCGGTTCAATAGCTGATAAAATAAGTTTAAAGGGCTCAGAATATTAAATCTTGAATGGCTCAGAATATCATTTTTGAATGACTCAGAATATTAAGTCTAATATCTTTCAGGTAAACAGGTGAAATTTACAGAGTTCTGATATCTAAA
This sequence comes from Methanosarcina hadiensis, assembly GCF_046529725.1. GTDB lineage: Archaea > Halobacteriota > Methanosarcinia > Methanosarcinales > Methanosarcinaceae > Methanosarcina > Methanosarcina hadiensis. Next base: position 4,301,992 of record NZ_CP136241.1, read on the forward strand.
TTCTCCCTAACTGGATTGCAATGTTAGATTTGCCATTCTCATTTGAATAAATATTATATAATATGGAAAATAACTACATGCAGTAGACTTAGTAATATTTTCACTATAAATTGGGTATCATTCTTATGATATAACTCTAAAAGCAGATTATATACGGATGCTAATATCAGGTTCGGAGTTGTCATGATGTCACCTTCCATGGTAGGGATGAGTTTTTTGATTCTGGGGATAATCCTGCTCATTGGAAAATGGATAAGGGTAATTACTCCCGGTCTTCAGAAACTTTTTATCCCCAGTTCTTTGATAGGCGGATTTCTGGCCCTCATTCTTGGACCACAGGTTCTCGGTAACCTGGTCGAGTGGCTGGGATATGAGAACGGCATCTTTGCCCTGCTTTCCGGCGGTATATTTCCTGAAGATATGCTGACGGTATGGGCTGCCCTTCCCGGACTTTTTATAAACATTATTTTTGCCACTCTTTTTCTCGGGAAAAAACTCCCGGGAATTCGAGAGATCTGGAATATAGCCGGCCCGCAGGTCGCATTTGGCCAGAGCGTAGCATGGGGACAGTATGTTTTCGGGATACTGATTACTATCCTCATACTCACTCCTCTCTTCGAAATTGATCCTGTAGCAGGTGCACTTATTGAAATCGGTTTTGAAGGAGGTCACGGCACTGCGGCAGGCATGGCTTCTACCTTTGAAGAGGTCGGGTTCCCTGAAGGAGCAGACCTTTCAATCGGCCTTGCTACTGTAGGCCTGCTCTTCAGTGTAATTCTTGGTATCCTGCTTTTAAATTATGGTGTAAGGACTGGAAAATCGGTTATTTTGCTGAACCCTGATGAAATATCTCTTAAAAAAAGCGAGCAGGCAGGAATAGTTGACTTCGATGCAAGGGAATCCGCAGGCAAAATCACAACAAGGCCGGAATCCATAGAACCTCTTTCACTTCATTTTGCCTACGTGGGAGTTGCTATAGGAATAGGTTATGTTATCCTCCAGGCACTTCAACTGATCGAGGAACTGGCATGGGGCAGGACAACAGGCATATACCTTCTGGAACATATGCCTCTTTTTCCGCTTGCAATGATTGGTGGGATTATTCTCGAGATATTCCTTGATAGGTTTGACAAATATAAAACGCTTGATAGGAACCTGATGATGAGGATACAGGGCTTCTCTCTGGATGTTTTGATAGTTAGCGCTATTGCAACTCTTTCTCTTGAAGCTATAAGCGGCAATCTAGCTCCTTTCATCATCCTGAGTATTGTTGGGGTTCTCTGGAACGTAATAGCTTTTCTGTTGCTCGCGCCCAGAATGATTCCCTCCTACTGGTTTGAAAGGGGCATAGGAGACTTCGGGCAGTCTATGGGCATGACTGCAAGCGGGCTACTGCTGATGAAAATAGCAGATCCCAATAACAGGTCTCCTGCACTTGAAAGTTTTGGGTACAAACAGCTCATGTTCGAGCCAATAGTGGGTGGAGGTCTGTTTACAGCTACTTCGGTCCCCCTGATCTACAATTTTGGCCCGACTCCCGTGCTTATTCTGACAGCCATTGTAATGCTTTTCTGGGTAGGAATGGGACTTTTATATTTTGGCCGAAAATGACGGTTTTTTCTATTGGTTTTTGTACTTTAACCAGTTTTAGATACGTATGCATTGACAGTGTAAGTCTCAGAAACTATGTTCTGGTGGTCAATATAGCTGAAGAAATTAATCATAAAAACGATAACAAAAAGAAAGGCACACAAAGAGAGTGGTAATTCGAAAAATCTCGGAAAAAGCAGGTGACATTATAAACAGAATTTGTGATGTATGCAACTATGTTTCGAAAAAAAAAGAATTACCTCGTATCTCTGGAGTAAAGAATAAATTTTTCTTCCTTTTTGCAGGGATAACCATGTGGGTACTATCTCCTCTTAGTTAAACCAAAGCTGGAAGGTTTATTGCTTTTTTGGTTCTGGCGGTCTGGCACGTTCGCTTTCCAGGCGTTCGACTTCTCTGGTAACTTCATCAGGAGTATTGTACTCTATTTCAGGTATCCCCTTTAGAAGGTCAAGAACATCGCTCTCTGCCTGCTTTCCTTCAGCAAACTTCACAAGATCATCTCTAGTTGCAGGGTAACCCATTCCTCTACCGGTTATAAACTCCTTAACATCGCGTGGACCTCTTTTTATAATTTCACCTCCGCAAGTTCATGTATCTCTTGATGTATCTCTTGATGTATCTCTTGATGTATCTCTTGATGTATCTCTTGATGTATCTCTTGATGTATCTATTAACGTAACTATTAACTTTCCCACCTGGTTACTCCCTTCTACCGCTTATATTAATAGTTATATAAATATAATCCAACAAAAATATTTAAAGAAGGATAATTATCAGATACTGGTTTAATTTAATTTTTACTTAGTTTCTATAGTATGTAGCTTACTGTAATGTATGTAGCTTACTATAATATGGGCTATGTAGAATTCCTCTTAAATAATGGATTTCCATTTATTTGAACTGAATAACCCGACACATTTTTGTCCATCAATTTCCAGCCTCTTGTAGATGATTTAGATAGGTTTCCTATAGATAGGTCTTCTACAAAGCCATAATATGAGCTATATAAACTTGAATATCTTTTTTAATAGTTTTTGTTTTATAATATCTAAATCTAATTATTAATGAATCGTTATTTTTTAGGTCGTCCTGCATTGATAAGATCAGATATCAGAAGCTATGTTTTGAGGGGGGTCCATATAGCTGAAGGGGTCAATATAGATAAAGAAAGCAATCATAAAGAGGATCAAAAGGGCGACAACTCAAAAAATCTTGGAAAAAGCAGGATTTTTACTTCAAAGTCTTTTCTTATCACTTTAATTGGAGCTTTTCTTGGAGGGCTTATTTTTGGGCTTGTGGGTTATTTTGCGGAAAACGGAAACCTTGCAATACCCAGGCTTGAACCTCTGTTTGCAGCGCCTTACGGTTCTATTACAATCTTTTTTACTATTTTCGGCGCAAGCCTCGGTTCGTTAATCGCTTCTCTGGCTTCTGCAGACCACGTCCACCCGGAAGAAGGAGCTAAAAAAACCGGAACCGGAATGAATCTTAATAAATGGTTTACGTGGGGAATTGCCGTACTGACTGCTGCAATAATCCTCAGTGCAGCGGGATATATCTGGATTCTCTCAGCTGCTTATGGAAATGGGTCTGATCAGGATTCCCGCGCAGGATATACCATGAAAAAAGTACAGAGAATTCCAGGAGATACTCCTGTCCAGGTTGGAAATTCAATGGGCGAGATGTATGGGGCAGAACCTTTAGAAATCCCTGCTGATCCGGTTTCAGCCGCGGTAATGGCTCCTGTGGCTTCTGCAAGAAACCAGATACTTATTTACGGCGCTGGAGGGAGTGAAGAGGGGAATATGGGCCCCCTTATTGAGGAGTCTTTGTCTATTCTGAAAGACAGTCCGGTTATTGTAGTTATTTCCACAGACGAGCCTGCTTATGCTCTTCCTGCAGCATATACGGCTGCATATTTCAAAGCTCCCGTAATTCCTGTTGAAGAAAGGTCCATCCCTCAGGGTTTGCAAAACTCACTCGAAAGCGGAGAAGAAAGGCTTATTCTTGTGGCTGCTCCGGAGAGGCTGCTTTCAGACAAGTTTCTTGAAGAACTGGAAGCTCTCGGAGAAGTAAACCGCGTTGCAGACGAGAATCTTTACAAACACTCTCTTCTATGGGCTAGAAGCCGATGGGGTAATTTCGGATGGGGTATGGATGAAAATTTCCATTTTGATGCATACTACAATTTCGTACTGGCAAATCCGGAAACTCCTGAATTTGCCGCAGCAGGTTTACCCATGGCTTACCAGGGCAATTACGGCCCTTTGATTTATACTGAGAGTGAAGACCTGAATAACTACGTTGACCAGTATTTCTGGAGGCTTTCCCCTGATTATTTTTCCTTCCCTTCGGATGGGCCTTTTATGAACGTAAGGGTTGTGGGAGATCCTGAGAGTGTAAGTTATAACGCCCAGGCACGGGCTGACCTTGCACTGGAGGTCCGCTCTTTCAAGAATCAGGTAGCTGGAGCAAGTGGGCTTTCCTTACTTGGGTGGTCCTGGTTTTTTATAGGTTTTTTCGGAGCCATCTGGGCTCTTTTTATCATGCCGAAACGCCTGCCTTACAGTTCTTTTTATTCGCGGATTTACTGGCCCATGACAATCCTGGTATTCGGACCTGTGGGGATTCTGGCATTCCTTATGGCATATCACGAAAGGCCTGTTATGTCCATGGGGCATATGGCAAAATTCATGCGACCCCCCTGGGCGAAAGCTTTGTCGGCTACAATTATGAGCGCAGGAATAGGAATGGCTCTGATGATTGCTTCCATGTACCTGTTCCAGTTTTTTGGCTTGCCTCTTTTACGGACCTTTGAATTTACGTCAGTATACTGGCTGGGCTCTCCAATGACGACCATAATGTGGCTTATCATGGTAATTCCTGCCATTATTGCCTCTTCTTTATTTTACATGGGCCCGATGATGGCTGACATGCGTGAAATGAAATACTGGGGAGGGGTAAAAAAGGCTTTGCCAGTAGTCACTCTTTCTATGGTCAGTGCCTCCATAGGAATGTTTTTGACTGCCTGGTATGTGATGAACTGGAGGGGATGGATGAGTGGAGAAGACCTCTGGCTATGGGTAACTCCCTTATGGATTTCTGCAACTGCAGGTTTTTTTGCTGCCCTGGTTCCCAATTACTTCATGGTTAAAGCCGGATGGAAGGAGGGAGAGATGTGATTAAACCACTATACACTCTTCTTGCCGTTGCCGCTCTTACAGTCCTTTTGATTTCGGGATACGTACTGCTTTGGGAGCCTCAGGGAAAGCCTCTTGATGTCAGCACGACACAGAATGAGGACCTGCTTGAATTGACTGGCAGTACTGCCAGGCTTTCCGGTGAAGACCATATTCAGACAGCCACTGCTTATTCTCAGGCGATCTATGCCGCTGCCCAGGACAAAGACAGACCGGGTGCAGTTGTCCTGGTAAGGGACGATGACCCTGCAACCGCACTCGCAACTACACGTCTGCAGCATATGCCTGTTAACGCACCCATGCTTTTTGTTACCGAAAACGGCACCGCGCTGCCAGAAGAGACCAGAAAAGAGCTCGAGAGGCTTGGGCCGGAAGGGGTCATGATGGATAATAATGTACAGGTTTACCTCGTAGGAGATATTGATCAGAGTGTGGTAGATGAGGTTAAAAAGCTTAAACTCAAAACCCGTATGATATACGCTTCAAACCCGGTTCAGCTTGCCGAAGTACTGGATGAATATATTGCAGTCCTTGAGTCTGACCACAGGCAGATTGTATTTATAGCTTCCACGGATGCACTTGAGTATGCATATCCTGCAGCTAACTGGAACGCACATATGGGAGATGGTTTTGCTTATGTAACTCCTGAAGGAGTGCCCGAAGAAACCAGGAGAATTCTTGAAAAACGGTGGCCGTATTATCCTTACATATACGTCTTCGCTCCCTCTTCAGTTGTCGATAACGAGACAATGGCAGAACTTTCTCAATACGGGCACGTCCAGCGCATTCCGGGAAATACTCCTCAGGAAATGGCAGTAAGGTGGGCAGGATATAAGGATAGCGGACACATGACCTCATGGCTTGTAGGGTATAAAGCTCGCAGTGTTGGCTGGGGCTATGCAGAGCCAGGTCATAATATGCTTCTGGTAAACCCGGAAGACTGGAGAACTGTAGTTCCAAGCGGGGTTTTGTCCCATATGGGAAAGCACGGGTTCCTTATCCTTACGGAACCGGGCGACGAGCTGCCTGATGCTGCACGTTCTTATCTGCAGGTCATTAAACCCGAACCAGTGTATCCAAGCCAGCAGGTATTCAATTTTGCATGGATTCTCGGGGATATAAGCGATGAGCCCGTGAGAGAGCTGGATCAGCTACTCAGGGTATCTTCTCCAAGCGACGGGAACAACAGTAGCTTGACAACAAGAAATAATAGCAGCTTAGCTGAAAGGAACAATAGCAGTTTAACAGCAGGAATAATAACAGTTAACAAATACAATCAATAATTAACGTCCTGAATGAGTGATTTTCTTCGTCAGGAAAATGGGGATATTAACCTTGATGAGTTCAGGATCTTAAGCTGTGTTAGTATAATTAAGATATTAAGACTCGAATCAACTATTAAGACCTGAATCAAATCTGCAAACAATAATATATTAGCCGTCATTTTTTTCTTAACTTTTTCTCCTAACTTTTTTCCTTAAAGTTCCCAGTTTTCGGCTTTCGACCCAGAGTAACTTCTATTAATGGATTTTCTTACTATTTCTCTGGCCTGAGAATTTGATATAATATAAACTGTACAAAAATTTTTAATATAATCATTAATATATTTACTTAAGTCTACAGCCGAATCCAGAAATTCTTTCTGAAGTCTGGAGTAGAGATACCTATTCGCAAAAACTGAAAGGTGGAGAGCTTATTATCGAGAAAAACTTTTATGACAATATCAATGTCCTCGAATGCATTGAAAAAGACGGAATAAAAATCGAGATTCTGGAGTACAGGACCCTTCGGGGGCTCAGGGATGTCTGCTTTGCAGAAAACCTGTATTACCTTGAAAAAGCAGGTATGAGCCTCAAACAGATAAAAATCACTCTCAAAAATAGTGCGGTAACGACTGAAAGGGGAGCCCTGTATTTCCATAAAGGTAATATCAGTACTGAATGCGAGACCGGAGGAGTCGGAGGGCTTGCAAAAAAACTGATTAAAAATAAGCTGACTAACGAGTCTGCTTTCACTCCTACATATTCAGGTACAGGAGAGATTTTCCTCGAGCCGGGTTTCAACCATTACATACTTCTGGAATTGAAAGGTGAGGCAATTATTGTGGATAAGGGAATGTTCTACTGCTGTGAAAACGGGATCAATGTTGAAGCCTCAGCCCAGAAAAACCTGTCCTCAGGGCTTTTTGGAGGCGAAGGCTGGTTCCAGACAAAGATAAGCGGAACAGGGCTGTGTGTGCTTGCAATTCCCGTTCCCCCTGCTGAGGTTCTAAAGTATGAGCTTAAAAACGAGAGACTGCAGGTTGATGGAAACTTTGTGTTCCTCAGATCAGCTTCCCTTAACTTCACGGTTGAGAGGTCTGCAAAGAGTCTTGTAGGAAACCTGACAAGCGGCGATGGGGCTCTTCAGACCTTTGAAGGCACAGGAACCGTCTGGATGGCTCCAACACAGTATGTTTATAAAGTCCTCTCACAGTGCTCTTATTCCCCTGCGCTGCATACTTCCAGAAGCAGCGGCAGTAGCGCTGAAGACTGATTTTATTCTCAAAATTAGAACGGCTTCATTTTCCGGAATGAAAAAATTATTTATCGGAATGAAAAAATCATTTATCGGAATGAAAAAAAGGCTGGATAGAAAAGCACCCTGGCAAAAATCAAAAGTGCTTTTTTACCCTGTTTTTACCCTGTTCCATATTTTTCTGGTTTTCTTTTCAATACCCAATCTTTAAGGCCCAGTTACTTCAAAGTCTGTCCAGCCCAGGGTTTTCATCTGCGAAGAGTCGCTTTCGTTAACCTTTACAATATAAAATTCGCTGCACGGATATCCAGCATCGCAATCTTCAACCGCCTGCGTATCGAGAATATCTATTCCGTAAACGGTTCCATAATAAGCGACTATCAGTTCCGCCTGAGTGGGGGCTTTAATAAACTGGATCTTACCTTCTCCATACCACTGGTCCCAGGGAGTTTCTTCTTCAGATACAGGATACTTCATTTCTACGGGATCTCCTGCTGTCCCTGAAACTCCTGCATTACTGTCAGCATTGTCAGGATCTTTTTCAAGGGGGCGCTGGGCAATTTCATCCCACTCACCATCGATTACTGCAGACCTTACTTCCCCTTCCGAAACAGCAATCTCTATGGTGTGGGGGGTAAGCGCCTCGGTTACAATCTGACCTGTCCGGTTTCTATACCCTCCGTGCCTGCTCGTAAAGGTATAGTTCATAAAATGTTGCTCAGGAAATGTCTCAAGCACTTCATGGTTTTCCAGATTGAGGTCAAATCCGTCAAAACTGTAAGTTGGTGCTGTCTCTATCCAGGTTTCGGCTATTTTTTCAGCTTCTTCCGGAGAGGTGGACAGGGCGTAAGCCCGCAGTTCAACCAGTGCAGAGTCTATTTCCTGAAGACCTTCAGGCATATATTCGGAATAGTAAGGGTCTACAGTTACGGTCTTTGTGTGTTTTTTCTCATGCAGGGTAATTTCGAGTGTCCCGACATCCGTAACTAAAGGCTGGCCTTCCTGAGGGACGTAGCGCTCTTCCATTTGAATGAACTGATTTTCTTCGAACAGATCGACAAGATCTCTGAAAGCGGTTTCATTAAAGGGCTTTTCATACGTTTTCTTGAAATTGCCTTCGTTGTCCGAAGTCGTAAACACGATTGATGTGCTGTTTACAGTTAGCTCCTGCAGCTGCATTTCCGGAAGTGTGAAAGCTCCGTATGTTCTATGGGTTATTGTCGCATTATCTGAGATTTCCGTTTGATTCCCCAAAGCATCTGTTTGTTTCTCAGTGCATCCGGCTATAAAAGTTAACAATAATATAAATAGCACAGGAAATATTTTGTTAATCAAAATCTCCTCCTTCTCCCCAAAGCTCTACTTTCAGGGTCAATTTTAAATTAAAATTTCACTTTAATAAAGTACTTTTTTAAATATGTCTTTTTTGTTCCGATCCGGAATGACTGTGTTAATTATCAATATCTGCTCTTTATTTTCTTCCCCTTAATTTTCAGTCCTTCAGGCTTAAACTCCAGAATAACATTTATATCTTAATTAATGATTATATTTGTGCGACATTTATCTGATACTTTCATACAATTAATCTATTATTTGATGCTGATTTACATTAGAAGGCACAAACCAGATGAAACTACAGCTTGTTAATCTTCTTTTATTTTCTGAGAAAAGAAAAAATTTACTTTTACTGCTGGCAGAGAAGCCCAGAAGCCTTGATGAAATTCTTGACTTGCTTTATATCCCCAGGGTCTCTCTGTTGCCTCATATTAAAAAATTAAAAGAGGATGGCCTGATTCTCCAGAATGGAGATATGTATTCTCTTTCTATCATGGGCAGTATATTAATCAGAAAAGTCAGACCTCTGCTGGATGCGGCCAGTGTATTTGAAGATAATGATTACTACTGGAGTTACAGGAAACTGGATTCTATTCCTTTTCATCTGTTAAAAAGCATAGGTGATCTTAAAGGGAGCCAGCTTCTCGAACCCGGGCTAACTCATGCTTTTGATCTGTTTCCTGAGCTGATAGATCATTTTACCGGGTCTTCGAAGATTATGCTCCTTTTTTCTTTTTTCCATCCTCTTATACCATCTTTTTCTCTTGAGCTTGCAAAAAAAAATGTTAAGATACAGCTCATCTTCAGCAGGGATTCTTTTGCCAGGTTTTCGGGGGATTTCCTGCGCACTGGAGAGAAAATCCTTGAAAAGAAAAATGCCTCTGTTTTTGTTCACACAGGACTTCCTCTTGAAATTCCTGCGCTGATTGCGGTTTCTGATAGTGCGCTACTGCTCGGTTTTTTCAATAAAAAAGGAAAATTTGAAGGGCAGTACCTTCTTAATATTGAACCTCGTGCCCTTTCCTGGGGCAGAGACCTTTTTGAATATTACAGAGAAAAATCAGAGAAGGTCTGCTCAATAAATTCTCCAGGCACTGATCCTGATATTCAGGAATTCCTGTGATTTAAAAACAGAGAAAGAAAATATTCTAAGCTCAAAAAACGACTCCTGTGGCTCAATATCCTTTATGTGTAAAATCAAATTGCGGGCGGCCACCCCACCCTAAAGGATGGGGTATTCGTGACCCTCTGCGCTCCCTTAGTAAGAAAACAGATTGGATAAACATCTGAATAAATATCCAGGGAATAAAGCCGTTTGACACTATAACCATGTACGTGTCAGTGCCTGTAATCTATCAAGAAAACCATAAATATCATAGCTGGAAACAAAAACGTTAAGCTGGAGATTAGATAAGGTTATGTGGAATCAATGATCTTTACGCTCCAATCTCCAGCTGAGTCTAAGAGGTCACACCCTGTCCTGTGAAGATCAGGCAGCTGTTTCCTTGTTCAGGATATAAGCGACCATTGCAGGGTTCAGTTTGCTTTCCCTTGAGACTTTCTTCTCAATCTCCTCAGCAGCTTTGCCTTCATTCTTCATTTCCTTTATTTTTTCAATCACTGAGGATGGGATTGCAAAGTATTCGTTAATGTCTTTCCTGTGTCCCCAGACGTCTCCTTCAAGAAGCTGGATCCTCTGCATCTGGAGGAACATCTCTATTGATTTTGAGACTGTAGCCATGTAGGATTTGGGTAACTGGATTACCTCAACCTTTGGACATGTTTCAATCAGCCCGAAGATATCCTTGTTTGAAGGCCTGAATGCCAGGTGGACAAGACGCTCATTCGGATTAAGTGTAAAGATCTCTTCCCTTGAACTAACCACTCTTATTCTCATATTTTTCCCCCACTGTAAAGTGTTTTTTTGTTTTAAGCTGGTTTTAATCTTCAATTGCTTCGGTTCGTTTAGCTCTTAATTGGTTCCGGCAAAAGGAAAAAGTAAAGAAATTATACTTTTTCCCGTGGATCCTGACAATTTATGCAGATATAACCCGGGGAGCTTTCTTGTTGATTTTCCCCTGAGCTACTGACAGGCATTCAAGCGTGCAGTAGATTGCCTTTTTCTCAACCTTTTCCAGGACTACAAACTCATGCCCGCAAACTGGACATATTTTAGTCACGTACTCCATAAATTTCACCCACTATTTTCCAATTAGTTTATGCAGTAGTATGCAGGATTCAGGTAACTGGATTACCTGAATCCTCGGGAATGTTTCAATTACTCTTTAGTTCTTTTTTGATTGTACGCTGATATAGAGTACAATTACTTTGTATAAATAGTTATCTCATTAAGCTAACATTATTTAGATAGTATTATGGGAATATGGGTCTACATAAGTTATATAATAGAGCTAAAAATAAACCAAAAACAAGCGCAGATAACTTTTTCCTGATATTAGTTCTTTAATTGTTCATTCCTTTTTATCTCAATACTACGTAAAAATTCCCTCTGCATCTGACTCAATAAATTACTGGACTATCCCTCTCAGCTTTAATTTATGGAGCTCTATTCAAATAACTAAAACGACCTGTAAGTGATTTAAAGGGAAATATGCCAAAATTTGTTTATTACGAAAGATATTACAGGTATCATAATGAAACGAACCTCCAGGGAATGGAAACAAAAAAGGGCAGAGTTCATTGAAGGTAAAGTATGTGCCTGGTGCGGGTCTCCAGACCGTCTCTGTGTCCATACTCCAGGAGCTCTTTCTCCGGCAGAAATCCGCTCAGGGATTTACGACCTTGCTTATGCCAGATTTAAAGACGTATACAGACAGAAGTATCAAGAATTCGAGTATATTCTTACTGGCAAACACAGGCATAGAAGCCACCCTGCATGGCACAAAGCTTCAACCATACATAAAACCGAACCTGACCATACTGACCTTGAAGAACAGAGAATCGAAAAACTTATTGAAGATAAAAGGGAAGGAAACTTTAAACAGCTCTATAATGAATGGCTTGAAGAAAATGGAATTGAAGAACTCATTGAAGAGGAGATTAAAAAAGCTGAGGAAGAATATGCATCTCTGGAGAATGCAATTGTACTTTGTAAACGCTGTCACTTTGCGAGCATGAAAGGTATGGAAATCTGCCCGGTGTGCAGGAAAAAATATAAGGCTTCCAGATATGAAACCTGTTTTGACTGTCTTCCTGAAGAAAAAAAGAAAGATATTCTTATGAGGAAAAAAGAAAAAAGAGAGCTGCCTGGTGGCTTAGATGAATTCCCCGATAAATCATTCGCCGAAGAGTCGTAGTTTTAACCTGCAAAGGTAAACGATATGATCCTGAGATTAATTCCCGGTCTTATTTCCGGTCTTTCTTAAAAAAGAGCCCATCCGCTTCCTCCACAGGCTCTGCAAGTTCCTGTTTCCAGGTTCCCTGACCCGTTGCAGAGAGGACATATTATTGCAGGCTGGGCAACGAGCACGTTTCCCTGTCCTCCGCATGTCTGACAGATTTTATCTTCAGCATGTCCTGTTCCGTTGCACAGTGAGCATCTCTCCGGGGCATATTCAGTATCTACATAGGTAAAGACCATCTCATCGTCACCTTCCTTATTATGAGCACAGGTAATCTGATCGAGCAAAAGATTCTTTTTATACATATTTTCGGCGTTCTGGATTAAAAGATCTTGCAAAAAGATAAAATAGAAAGTGTTATAATGTAATACCGATTCCTTTTTTTCATCTGCCTGGTTTTTTTGTTTTATTCATGAATTCTCTTTGAGATCCGGGATATACTGAGAAAATACCCGAGGTAAACGAAAATTTGACCCTTAAACTTAGTAAATACTTTTATTACACTTGCCTTTTTTGTTTCTCCTTTTATCGAATCTTTGATTAATAATAACTCATTCTCTGGTATATTCAAGGTTTTTTCTTCGATTTTCTATCTCTGAATGTAAAGGAAAGTATCTGGCGAAAAATAACTTCTTTTCTCAGATTTCTTACTAAATTTTATTCATATATTCGCTTCATGATAACATGAAATATTATTTTTAATGACTCCGGTAGTTTTAAGTAACATCAAAAAAATAATAATCATTGGGGGAGAGATTTTAATTTTGTGTCTTGGGGGACACATACTTTTAAAAATCTCCTTAATCTATGGAGTCGGAACTATGCCACATAGGGATAATCCAGAGTTTTTGTCAGCAAGCACTATAAAAGGGGATAAAGTCATCAATACAGCCGGGGAGGATCTTGGGAAAATTGAAGAATTGATGATTGACCTCAGTGACGGAAGAATAGCATATGCTGTACTCTCTTTTGGTGGATTCCTGGGGTTGGGCAATAAATTATTTGCTATTCCCTGGAGTGCCCTTTCATTGAGAGTGCGTGAGCATGCATTTGTCCTTGATGTTCCTAAAGAGGTCCTTGAGAAAGCGGAAGGTTTTGATAAGGATAACTGGCCTGTAACTAACCGTGAATGGCTTTCAAGTATGTATAGCTATTACGGATACCAGCCTTACTGGCAGCAAGAAAGAGAAGCGATTGAGAATCGTCCAGGTAATATTTAATCTCTCTTGATTTCGAGTTCAGAGAAGGGTGTCAACCCTACGTAAATCAGGTGGTTGAGAAAAACTATTGGAGGAAATATTTTGAAGTCGTGTCCGGGGATGCAGGCTTTAAATATCTATTTTCTAAATTTAGGGAGTTGGAACTATGGCAACCAGGGATAATCCGGATTTTTTGTCAGCAAGCACTATAAAAGGGGATAAGGTCGTCAACACAGCTGGAGAGGACCTTGGAAAGATTGAAGAATTAATGATTGACGTCGATGACGGACGAATTGCATATGCAGTATTGTCTTTTGGCGGATTCCTGGGTATGGGGGATAAACTGTTTGCCATACCCTGGCAGGCTCTCAGACTGAGACTGCACGAACACGCTTTCTTACTCGATGTTCCTAAAGAAACTCTTGAGAATGCGGAAGGGTTTGATAAGGACAACTGGCCTGCGACTGACCGTGAATGGCTTTCTACTACTTACACTTACTACGGATACCAGCCTTACTGGCAGACAGGAATGGAAGAACGAGCTGAAATGCAGGGCAGGACAGAAGCAGAACGCGTATCCAGGTCAAGAGCATCAGACAGAGATAACCCTCAGTTTTTGTCCGCAGACACTATAAAAGGAGATAAAGTTGTCAATACGGACGGGGACCATATCGGGAAGATTGACGAATTAATGATCGATCTCCAGGACGGAAAAGTAGCATATGCCGTAGTTTCTCATGGCGGGATACTTGGAATAGGTACCAAATTGTTTGCTATTCCCTGGCAGGCCCTTACTCTGAGAGTTCGTGATCATGCTTTCGTACTTAACGTTCCTAAAGAAACCTTTGATAAGGCAGAAGGTTTTGATAAAGGCAACTGGCCTTTGACTCGTGAAGAGCTGTCCGGAACCTACAGTTACTATGGATACGAACCTCACTGGCAGGCAGCAGTGGTAGGGGCAGGAGCTACGGCAGGAGCAATGGGCGTAACTGAAGAGAAAAGAATGGCCAGGATGGAAAGGGAAAGGCAGGGACTGGTAGACACAGAAGAAGAGATAAAGGCCAGGCAAGAGAGAGAAAGGCTTGAGGGACTGAGAGAGACACAGGAAGAAAAGGTAGCCCGGCTAGAACAGGAAAGAATGGATAGGGAGAGGCAGGCTGAAACTGAGAGAGAGAGGCTTGCACGTCTGGAAAAAGAACAGATGGAACTGGAAAGGCAGGCACAGATTGAGAGAGAAAAGCTGGGAGGGTTAGAAAACGAGCTGCAGGAAGCCATAAGACTGGAGGAATCCGAAAAAGTATCCAGGCTTGAGAATGAGGTGAAGGTTTTACAGGGGCAGGAGCAGACCCGAAAGGAGAGACTTGCACAGCTGCAGAGTGAGCGTGAAAGAGTAGGAAGGCAGGAAGAGACCGAAAAAGAAAGATTAGCGAGGCTTGAAAGAGAGAGGATGGAAGCGGAGAGACGTGAAGAATCCGAGAAAGAGAGGCTTGCACGGCTTGAAAGAGAGAGAACGGAAACTGAAAGAAAAATGGAGACTGAGCAGGAGAGGCTTTCCCGGCTTGAAAGAGAGCGGATGGAGGCTGAGAGAAAAGTAGAGACCGAACAGGAAAGGCTTTCAAGGCTGGAGAGGGAAAGAGTAGACGCAGAAAAAAGGAGACCTGCCGAATCTGCAAGAGTGGGCCCGACAGGAGGCATGGGGGCTATGGCAGCTAGAGAGGGCTCTGAATTTGCAGCAAGAGAAGGCCCTGAATTTTTGTCGGCAAGTACTATAAAAGGAGATAAGGTTATCAATACAGCTGGAGAGGACCTCGGAAAGATTGAAGAGCTAATGGTTGACCTCAATGACGGAAGAATAGCATATACCGTATTGTCTTTTGGCGGATTCCTGGGTCTGGGCGACAAACTATTTGCTATTCCCTGGAAAGCTTTTTCATTGAGAGTTCATGACCATGCTTTCGTCCTTGATGTTCCTAAAGAAACCCTTGAAAAAGCAGAAGGTTTCGATAAGGACAACTGGCCTGTAACTTCCCGCGAGTGGCTTTCAAGAACCTACGATTACTATGGATATGAGCCTTACTGGCAGAGAGAAGCGACTGAACGAACAGGCCTGCCTGGGGAGATGGGGTCCGAAAGGGTATCCAGCACGGAAGGGACAGCAAGCAGGGAAAATCCCGAATTCCTGTCAGCAGGCACTATGAAAGGTGATAAAATAATCAATCAGGCTGGAGACGACCTGGGTAAACTTGAAGAAATAATGATTGACCTTGAACACGGAAGAGTGGGATATGCTGTACTGTCCTTTGGCGGATTCCTGGGCATGGGCGACAAACTATTTGCTATTCCCTGGCAGTCCCTATCTTTGAGGGTCCATGAACACGCATTTGTTCTTAATATTCCCAAGGATGTTCTGGAAAATGCAGAAGGCTTTGATAAGGATAGGTGGCCTTTGACACGTGAAGAGCTTTTGAGAACCTATAAATACTACGGATATCAGCCCTACTGGCAGGTAACAACTGCCGAGCGGCCGGAGGTTTCCACTGGAGTTCCGCGTGAGACCGAACCGGGAAGGACCACACAGATGGAAGGCAGGAGAGAGGAAACACAGCTGAAAACCGCAGAAGAGAAAATGGCTGAACAGGATAAAGAAAGATTTGCAAGGATGGAAAAGACAGAGACAGATCAGGAGAAGAAAGAGCGGCTTGAAAGAGAACGCACGATAGCAGAGAGAAGGGAGAAAAAATATCACTGATAAGGCCATAAGGGCGGTATTGTGTGTTTCAGGGAGGTATGTAATGGAGACATATAACGTCTCCCTGGATCATACCTCGCGCTCGTATTTTTCTCCTTTCTAATTTTATAATTCTACTGGTTATGTTTTTTGAAACAAATTTTCCTTTGCCGTCAAAAGAGTTGCCAGTAACGATTTTTTAATTTCAACCGCATTATTGGGGCAGAGTTCACGGCAGCAGTAACATAAAATACATTTTTTCTCGTTGATCCTGAAACTGCCGTCTTCCAGACGCTCTACAGCATGAGGAGAGCAATTGTTGTAGCATGCTGAACAGTGAGTACATTTCATCTGGTTAATCCTGGGATAAATGGTATAATATTTCCCAAGGTTGCGCGTAAGGAAAGGCGGAGCCATACTGACTCCTCCGCTTGAAGGCTTGAATTTTTTTCTGACTTCCTTTAACGGCGTTCCGACCACTACAGGACACTGGTTCCCAAATCCTTTTTTGAGGGCGCCCGCAGTTGTGGGAATCTTAAGAGGATCAAAGCCTATCATTTCTGCTGCAACAATATCCAGGGAAACACAGTCCCGGCTTGCAAGAATTACTCCGGATTTTACGGGCTCTCCATGGGAAGGGCCATTTCCTTCCATGCCGATAATTCCATCCATTACCGCAAAATCAGGCTTGATTATTGAATATATATCCGCAACAGCTTCGCCAAAAAGGTCCCTTTTTCCAAGAAGGTGAGTCTCTTTCCGGCACTTAAGGGGAAGGGTTCCGAAGAAGTTCTTGACCGCGCCAGTATAATAAGTGAGCTCATGAGTTTTCAGTTTCGGAAGAGATATTACGACATCGGCTTCAAGGACAGGGTTTGCAACATACAGTTTCTTGAACTGAAGGGGTTCCGGTACTTCTATAAGGGTGAAACCCTCAGTCTCAAAGTTCACAACCCTTGCTCCTGCTTTTAAAGCAGCTTCTTCTATCCCAGAGACTTTCAGGGCTTTTGCAGTCGTTCCAGGTCTTGAGATCCCTGCTCCGTCTCCGACTACCGGCTTTCCTCCTGCATTGAGCACGAATTCACACATCGCTGAGACCACAGCAGGATGGGTGGTTGTGGCAGCCTCAGGCGGGCTTGCTGCAAGAATATTTGGCTTGAGTAGTACACGGTCTCCCGGACCGATTACATTTTCAAGTCCGCCGAGAAGGTCCAGAGCTCTGGCTATTGCTTCTTTTGCGCTGGAATAATCAGAACAGGGAACTATGGAGACTTTATTCATTGCTGAATATAAAGAAGGTAATTATTAATTCTTTTCCGGTTTCAATTCACTGCTTCAGTTATTATCCATCTTTCAGTTGTTTACGGGTTTTCACTTTTTCAGTCAATCTCAGTATTCTTTTTACCTGTTTTTAAGGCCCATCATCAGGTCTATCTCTTCGGCTATGCTTTCCAGCTCGTCCAGTATCCTTTCCGAATCCTTCCTCATCTCCCTTACTGCAGCTTTAAGGCTGCCTCCTCTCAGATAAATCAGGCGTTTTTTCCTGTACAGGAGCCCGGACTCATTGAGGTTCCGGAGATGATGGTTGATTCTTGAGATTTTCATATCCAGATCTTCAGCCAGAGCTTCGGATGAACTTTCCCTATCATTTGAAAGCTTTTCAAGCACGCTGAAAATTATCCTGTTGGCTGTGTTTTCCGTGTCCCTGCCAGAGGAAAAGCCAAAGCTGTCACAGAACCATAAAAGGTCTTCCTCAAGGCTTTTGATTCTGGGTTTTTCAAGGTTTCTGAGGATAATTTGCTGAACCATCTGCGTATCATTTTAGAGATTCATATATATAAATTTTATTTGGATTTGTAGATATCATATCTATTCTGCTTCAATTAAAGACTTTTTATTGATATATTTTCTTAGATTTGCGGGCAATTTTTAAATATAAGTTTTGCATTATATGCAGATAGTTGGGCGTTACTCAGCTCGATATAATCACCAATTCATACTGGCTTATTACAGCCAGTTAACCTTCAGCTAATATTAAGTCGCTTACATATAGGAGGAACAAAAAATGATTGTCAAACCTATTGGCGAACGAGTGTTACTCAAGCACCAGAAGAAAGAAGAAGTGACCAGAGGCGGGATTTATATCCCGGAATCCGCACGGCAGGAAAAGAAAGAAGGAATTGTTATTGCCGTGGGAACCTTTGAAGACGGGAAAGAACTCCCTCTGAAGAAAGGGGATCACGTGATTTACGGGGGATATCAGGCTGATGAGATCGAGATCGATGACGAAAAATATGTTTTTGTCGACTTTAAAGATATTCTGGCAACAGTTGTTGAAGAATAACATTGAATGAGACCTTTTCTGAAATATTACATCAGGCAGCCACAAATATCAGTAAATCATGAGCCGAGTGAATGTCAGGCAAATAATGATTTGATAAATCATGACTTAGTTCGGTAAGAATATTTAATCTTAGTTCAGGTGAAACAGATGGCTTCAAAGCAGATAATGTTTGATGAAAGTGCAAGAAAAGCACTCTTAAGCGGTGTGGATAAAGTCGCAAATACCGTTAAGATCACCCTGGGGCCCAAGGGCCGTTACGTAGTTCTGGATAAGGCTACAAAACCCGTGGTCACAAACGACGGTGTCACCATTGCAAAAGAAATAGAGCTCCATGACAAATTTGAGAATATGGGAGCCAAACTTGTCAAGGAAGTTGCTTCCAAGACCCAGGACAACACAGGGGACGGGACAACAACAGCTACCCTTCTTGCCCAGAGCATGATCAGGGAAGGTTTAAAGAACATCAGTGCCGGAGCAAACCCTATAGAAGTCAAGAAAGGAATTGAGATTGCCACGGAAAAAGTTGTAGGGTATCTCAAGGGCAAGAGTGTCGAGGTAAAGGGCAAGGACAAAATTATTCAGGTAGCCACTATCTCTGCAAACAATGACGAAGAGATAGGAAACCTGATTGCCGATGCTATGGAGAGAGTCGGCTACAATGGTGTGATCACCGTCGAAGATTCAAAAACCATGGAAACCAGCCTTGATGTGGTTGAGGGTATGCAGTTCGACCGCGGATTCGTTTCTCCCTACATGGCTCTTGATACTG
Source organism: Methanosarcina hadiensis (assembly GCF_046529725.1). Classification (GTDB taxonomy): domain Archaea; phylum Halobacteriota; class Methanosarcinia; order Methanosarcinales; family Methanosarcinaceae; genus Methanosarcina; species Methanosarcina hadiensis. The sequence continues at coordinate 4,321,057 of NZ_CP136241.1, forward strand.
AAAAAATGATCTGTGAATTTGAAGATCCCTATATTCTGATTACGGACAAAAAAATCAACAGCATGAAGCAGATCGTCCCTGTGCTTGAGAAAGTTGCTTCTGAAGGCAGATCCCTCCTGATTATTGCTGAAGATGTCGATGGGGACGCCCAGGCTGCCCTTATCCTGAACATTATCCGCGGAGCTCTCAGGGTTTGCGCTGTAAAAGCTCCAGGATTTGGAAATGAGAGAAAGGAAATGCTCGAGGATATTGCTGTCCTGACCGGCGGGCAGGTTATCAGCGAAGAAAAGGGCATGAAACTTGAAGAATTCAGCGACTATATGCTCGGAAGTGCCAGGAAAGTTACGGTTGATAATCATAAAACCATTATTGTTGAAGGAAGGGGCGATAAAGCAGATATCGATGAGAGAGTAAGGATCATTGAAGCCCAGATCAACATTGCTGAAGCCGATTACAGGAAGACCGAACTTAAAAAGCGCATGGCAAAGCTGGGAGGCGGTGTTGCAGTAATTAAAGTGGGAGCTGCAACAGAAACCGAGCTCAAGGAAAAGAAGATGAGAATTGATGACGCCCTGAATGCAACAAAAGCTGCAGTTGAGGAAGGTGTGGTCACAGGAGGAGGAATAAGCCTTTTCCGTGCAGCTGCAGTCCTTGATTCTCTTAACCTTGACGGGGACAGGCAGGTCGGAGTAAAGATTGTCCAGAGAGCTATAGAGGACCCCGTCCGTCAGATCGCAACAAATGCAGGCAAAGAAGGCGCTGAAGTTGTAGCAACCATAAAGGCTGAATCGAGCGAACACTTCGGATATAATGCAAAAAAAGATGTGTTTGAAGACCTCTTTGAAGCAGGCGTAATTGACCCGACAAAAGTGGTAAGGAGCGGGCTTCAGAACGCTGCATCAATTGCAGGCATGGTGCTTACTACAGAAGCCCTTGTGACAGACTTCGATGAGGAAAAGGACGAAAGGACAGCTGCAATCATTATCTGATTGTATTTACCTCCTTTTTCATCTTTTTCTTTTTCCTCTTCTCTTTTTCTTTTCTCCTTTTCCTCTTTTTTCCCTTTTCTTCCTTTTCTCCTTTTTCCCTTTTCTTCCTTTCCTCTTTTTCTCTTTTCTTCCTTTTCCCTTATTATTCCTTATTATCCTAATTGAAGCTGGAAAACTTTTTCTTTCATTAAAGCAGTATTTTTTAGAGCTTAGTTCGTATCTACAACTGTGATTTTCTCATCTATAACTCTTAGTCTATAGTTTACCTGTTATAATCGTCAAACTTATCTCACTTTAGATTCTCCATACCAAAAGGTGAAAGTAAAGATGCTTGAAGTCTACTGCGACTCATCTTATAATGAAAACAAAGACTCTTACATCGGCTGTGTGGTGCTACGGGACAGCATACAGATCCACCAGTCAACAACTAAAGTTCGTGGAGATCCTCATAATAATCTTGATTGCGAACTTGCTGCCCTTGACTTTGCCATATCCCTTGTCAGAGTTTTTTCCGAAGGCGATAAGGAAATTATTATCTATAATGATTCGACTGAAGCCGTAAAAGCCTTTCAGGGAAAGACTGGAGAGGTGGAAGAGGAGTTTCCGGAGTCCAGAATCAGCTTCGAGTACATTCCGCGCGAGAAAATGTATCAGGCAGCCGCAGACAGCCTCTCCAAAAAGTTTCCCGTTTTCTTCTCGAGCACAGTCACGTGCAATGTGGAATCTTTTTCAAGACGCGAAGATATTCTCTCGGATATTGCAGGTAATAAAAGCAATGTTTTTTATCTTGAGAAAGTGCCGGAAATGTCTTCAAATAAAAAAACCTGCTACAGGCTTGTAATCCGCACGATGGAAAGGATCCTTTCTGATGACCGTTTTTATTCCATAAAAAAAGGAGGTCCCGGCACTCAGGTAAAAGCAGCTGAAGAAATCCGGGGGGATCTCTCAAACCCGGAGATTCTCTCTTCCCTGAAATCGAAAGGTATCAGGCCCGAAAATTCCTATTTCCTGCTCACGGATGAGACCTGGGGGCTGAGAGGCACGGACAGCCAGGCATGCTCCATCCTGCCCTCTTCCATTCCCCATAAAATCATATGCGATGAAGTAGACCGGTCGCCTCAAAACCTTTTCAAAAGGGCAGAGCGTTTCAGGTAATTTTTGCCTGTAGCCGTTACTTTATAATCAATATTTAGGGGGCTCTCTCAGGACTCTCTTAATACAGTTATGTAAATTAAAGCATATAGCCTATAATAACTGCAATATTTCCAGCCTGTAACCAACCCCAAACACATATTAAACCCTGATGACCTATGAAACCCATAGATTACAAAACACAGCTTTTGCTAACGATATTTGTCAGCTGCTTGCTTCTCGGAAACCTTCTCGGGAGCAAGCTAATCGAAATCTTCGGAATTGTAACCTCGGTAGGTCTTTTCGGGTATCCGCCTACTTTTCTTATTACGGATATAGTTGAAGAGGTCAGGGGAAAAGAGGCAACAAAAGTTTTCGTACATGCAGGCTTTCTTTCACTCTGTATTGCTATATTTTTCGTATTTGTAAGCACGGGCCTGCCTCCTTCTCCTCTGTACCCACACAATGAAGCTTATAATTATGTTTTTTCAAATTCCATGAGAATGATCCTGGCAAGTATTACCGCTTTTCTTATAAGCCAGTATCATGACATCCTGGCTTTCAATTTCTGGAAGAAAAAAACAAATGGAAGATATTTATGGCTCAGAAATAACCTCTCAACAATTGTCTCCCAGCTGCTTGACTCCATAGTTTTCATATTTATTGCTTTTTATCGTGTAACTCCGGATATTGGAGCAGTATCAGTCTTTTATATGATTTTACCGCTCTGGGCTATTAAGATAATTTTCGCTCTTCTTGACACTCCATTTGTGTATCTTGGAGTCAGATGGCTTTCTTCTGAAGATTTAAAAGAGGCCTCTCATGATGAGAGCAGGGAGGCATCACTGGTTAAAAGCCAGGAAGTGAATAGTTCCTGAGCACTGCCGTCAGGGCTGTAAGCTGGAATCGAAACCTGCTGTCCGGGATTATGAGCTGGAATTGAAAACTAGTTTTAATTGAAGTCAGAATCTCAGGGCAATCCCAATGCTTATGGGCATCTCCATCCTATATACATTAAAGGGGGTGCTAACCATGGTAGAATATCCTGAGACTAAAACAATGCCTACAAGAAAAGAGAATCTGAGTAATGAGGAAAACCCCGGGGAAAATTATGAGACAAAGGATGAGAAACGGGAGTCACAGAAAAAAGAGCCTGATGTCCCATCAGGAGTCCTTTCCGAAGAATTCTGCATCTCCTGTTTGAATATGCCTGAGGAAGAGCGTAAGAGTATGCTTCTTGAAATCCAGCAGGTAGCTGAAGGGATTCTGAAAGCTCACGGAATAATTAAAGAGACTGAAGATCTTTTAAAAGGGGAATGGTTTCTTAAACTTCAGAAACCGGATTTTGAGAAAAGGCTGGTTCTCGCCAAGTCCGGAGAAGAGGTTTTCATAGGCCTTTATACCTATTCGGGAGAAACTCCAGTGCCTGATCCAAACTTTGTTCTGCTCTCTCAATACGGTTTCTGGTACCCGCAGAGGATTGAGGAGAATTTTGAAGAAACAGTCGCTTCCTTCTTCACTGGGGCTTATGGTGATTACGAATTCCTTAATATTATCCCTGAAAACGTTGTCAAATTCCAGAACTCTCAGCGTGACTTTGCAAAAACTCTTAAAGGTCAGGGCTGGGATGGGCCGGAAATAAAGGCTGTTGAAAAAATCATGCCTGAAGATTGAGTTTCCTCAGAACTCTTCCGGCCAGAGCTTATTTTTTTCTTTTCAATCTTACCCGGGAATTAAATCTTCTTTTACGTCTCCAGTTCTGACTTTTTATTTTCCCCACAGGATTTTTAAATCTTGAAAGCATACGCACTTTCAGGTACATAATCAGTTACAGTATTTGTTTCTAGCTTGTGGCTTTTATAGTGATCATTTTCAGAAGGTCCTTTATGTTCTCGATAAACTCCGAATGCATTATATCAAAAAAATCCGAAGATATCCCTCCTTTCTATGTGATGGAAGTCCTGGAAAGTGCCAAGGCTCTGGAAGCCCAGGGAAGGCATATAATCCATCTTGAGGTAGGAGAGCCTGATTTCCCTACAGCCCCCCATATCTGTGAAGCCGCCTGTGCTGCAATTGGCCGCGGACTTACAAAGTATACTCACAGCCAGGGGCTGCCTGAGCTCAGGGAAGCAATAGTTGAGTCTTATTATCGTAAGTTTGGAGTCGACCTGGACCCCAGCCAGGTTATTGTCACCTCCGGGACAAGCCCGGCTCTCCTGATAGTCTTTATGGCTCTTCTTGAAAAGAAAGACGAAGTAATTATGTCAAACCCTCATTACGCCTGCTATCCGAATTTTGTAAAGCATCTGGGCGGGACTCCTGTTTTTGTTTATACGAACGAGGCAAATGGTTTTGCCCTTGAGCCGGAAACAGTAAGGCAATGTTTGAGCCCCTATACAAAAGCCATTCTCATCAACAGCCCTTCAAATCCGGGCGGGCATGTTATGTCTCCTGAAAGCCTGCAGGGCCTTGCAGCGATAGCTGAGGAAAAAGGTATTCCTATTATTTCGGATGAAATCTACCAGGGCCTAATCTACAGTGGAGAAGAGCATACTATTCTTGAATATACAAAGAATGCTTTTGTCCTTAACGGCTTTTCCAAACTGTACGCAATGACAGGCTGGAGGCTCGGCTATATTATCTGCCCTCCCGAATGTGTACGCGCGCTTCAGAAAATTCACCAGAACTTCTTTATCTGCGCCAATTCTTTCGTGCAGGAAGCAGGCATTGCAGCCCTGAAAGGCCCGCAGGAACATGTTGCTGAGATGGTCCAGATTTATAATGTGCGCCGCCAGTACATGCTAAAAAGGCTTATCGGGATGGGTCTTGATGTGCGCAAGGAGCCGATGGGTGCTTTTTATGTCCTTGCAGATGCCCGAAAATACGGAAGCGATTCCCTTGAACTGAGCCGCAGGATCCTTAATGAGGCAGGAGTGGCTGTAACCCCGGGCATAGATTTCGGGAACGGGGCAGAAGGCTATCTGCGCTTTTCTTATGCGAACAGTCTGGAAAATATTGCAGAAGGCATGGACCGGCTGGAAGCTTTTCTGGAAAAAGAGCTTGAAGGATAAGTTTTTTTCGGATAATGCAGCGGCTGGTTTCTGCTTATTAACTTTTCTAATTAATTTCTCTAATTAACTTTTCTAATTATTTTTCTGACCTGCTAACCTGTTCCAGTGATGTCTCTACAGGTTTTATCTGTTTAATGCGGGCTGCTCCCTATTCATTTCAGAAACTGTTTTCTTTTGCTTGAAATCAAAAATGCTTTTCTGACTTCCGGTTTCTTTTTCAGGGCTGAAAATCCCTGTGATGAGCCATGTCCCGTACGTGAAATGAGTCCCCATGATAAAGTAAAGTTCCTTTTCTCTTAAGTGTTCGAAGAGCTGTTCTCTTATCCTCTTTTTCACAGCCAGAAGTTCCTTTTCTTTCCTTATAATGTTCCGTACGGTTTCATTGAATTCCCAATCGAGCAGGATAATTTTATGCCCTCTGCAGGCTTCTTCTCCCTTGCACCTGAAAGTGTATTTTATCTCGACAGGCATTCCGGCTTTTTCCCCTTTTTCCAGAAAATCTCCCATTATGTCAAAATACTGCTGCCGCTCAAAGGCTTCAAGGCTGTTTATCTTAACCTCTATATCCAGAAGTCCGGGCTTTATTACTCCAAGGCTTGCCCCTTCGATGTTCAGCTTTTCTATGGAAGTTACAAGCGGCAGAATAAGCTCTTTTATTTCCCTGTCCTTTGCAGGCCGGCCAAGGTTAACATAATCAAGGACTTTCCTGCTCTCCCATCTCGGGTCGTTTTCGGGTCTCGTAACCGTGACTTCAAGCAGGTCATTTCTCCTGAAATCCACCAGCCCTTCTCCATACCTGAACCTCAGAGGGTAAAGCCTGAGAAGCTCCCCATCTTTGTTGATGCCGGTAACTCCAACAGCGTGCCCTTCCCCGTTTCTTTTGCCCTTTTCCGGGGTAGCTCTGACAAGGACTGCGATTTTTTCTTTTTCTCGCCTCAAAGGAGAACCTCGGTTGTTTTAATGGATATATAAAAAAATCGGATCTTAGAAGAAGATTGTACTTCGAAGGTAATAACTGTTAGGGGAGCTGGCTGAAAGTAATTATTTTCAGGACTATTGGTTTTTCTTATTCATTTGTCTAAATTTACAGTTCAGGAATAGAAAACGAGAAAAGTGTTAAAGAAGATGTAATAAAATTTAAAGAAAAGAAAAAACGTGGGGCTGGTGAGATTCGAACTCACGATCGACGGGTATCTCCGAACAACTGCTTTAACAGTTCTCTGGTGAGCATCTATCAGTGCTCCAACGGTTCCTCATTGTCCTGCCCCGTCGGGAAAGACTCGGTAGACCCGTTGTTCATCATTTATCCGCTGGAGCCCATCGCCATGCCGGGCTAGGCCACAGCCCCTTAATGTTGATTAACAAGGATACTGACATATCTTTTCTCTATTAAATAGTTAACGGCAGGAAGCAATGTTTTCAAGTAAAATACTTCTCAATTATTTCTATTTGTTTCCAACAGATTAGTACAAAAAGGTTTAATCCAGAAGTGAGGATATATAAACAAAAAGCAGCAGAGAGCCTCTTATTTGTTAGCTCTCTATTCCTGCCAATCGTCAGAAAAATTGTCATCTGGTGACGTTTTTCAGTCGATTTTCTTGAACTTGGATGCAGAAGCCCCACAGATCGGGCAGTTGCCTTCAGGTTCGCCTTCTATGGTATGCCCGCAGACCTCGCAGACATAATAATCGACTTCTTTGTTGTTACCGATTTCTTCAAGTGCTTTTTCGTAAAGCATGGCGTGGACTTTTTCGACTTTATTTGCCACTTCAAAGCTCCAGAGAGCCCTCTTATCCCCTTCTGCTTTTGCTTCTTCTATAAATTCGGGGTACATTTTCGTGAATTCGTATGTTTCCCCGTCAATGGCGTCTTTCAGGTTGTCCATTGTAGTTCCGATCCCGCCCATGCGCTGAAGGTGGTTCATAGCGTGGACTGTTTCCGCAGCAGCAGCTGCCCTGAAGAGTTTGGCTATCTGATGATATCCCTCTTCGTCAGCTTTTTTCGCAAATGCCAGGTACGTTCTGTTTGCCATCGATTCGCCGGTAAATGCAGCTTTAAGGTTATCTTTGGAACTCATATATCTCTCCCCTTGTTTTGAAATCTTTTTTACCTTATTATCAGGTCATATTTATTATTTTTAACGCTCAAAATGCCTGTAAAAGGAGCTGGCAAGAATTAGTTATTCGGCAACCATACCTTGCCGGTAAAAAATAATTAAGTAATTTAATGCTTCTCAAAAAACAGATTTAGACGGGCTTTTTATTGGGAATTTACGCCCAGGGCAGGATTCGAACCTGCGATCCCAAAGGGAACGGTTTTCGAGACCGTCGCCATACCGCTAGACGACCTGGGCATTCTGATTAAAAAGTTTTTTCGCAATGAGGAAGTTTCCGGGCATTGTCCGGTGTTTTTGGTGCAGAGATACTTGAATATACCTTCTATCTTATATATTTTATTCTCAGCGAGTCCTGTATTAAAATTCCATGTTAAAAATCAAAAAGGGACTTCTGGCCTGCTGTTTTTTCTGTATTTCCTTCCTCTGATTTTTTTGTTTCTGCTGCCCCTGCAGCATTCTCCGCATCAGTCTTCAGAGTCTCCCCGGTTCTTTTTAGTCCCAGGTCAGATAAAGATATCTGGGAACCGGGCTTTTCTTTCTCTTTCTTTGCCGCCTTTGAAGTCCTTTTCTTTTCTTTCTTTTCTTCGCCGGATTTTCCGGTGGGTTCGGCCCTGTCAATTTTCAGGTGTTCGGGCAGTTCAAGCCAGCCGTACTGGCCGCCTCCGCCAGGGTGGATTATAACATCATCTTTCCTGAAGGCTAGAATTGCGTTTACTATCTTTTCGTCCACTATTTTCAGGGCTTCAGGTTCTGCATAGATAAGGGCTTCAACTTCGTTTCCGAAATGTCCTATCAGTGTTTCCCAGGCTGTTTTTACGCCTTTGGTCTGGACACTTGCGTGACCGAGTGCCATCTGTATAATTTCGGCAAGAGGCATAAGGTGAAGGTAAGGAGGGCGGTAGTCAGGATGCCTTGGTTCCTCAAAATCCGCAAGCTCGTTGATCCTGTCGGTCACTCCTTTTTTTATAACGCCTCCGCATACTGAACAACGCCATTTGATAGCTTCGGCTTCGGGCAGAGTATATTGAGTAAAACATTTAATGCAGGCAGATCGGTTGTATTTCCCTTCTTCAGGGAATAAGCCTACATTTAATGTAGTTCCGTATCCCTGTTCCCTCAGAATGGCTTTTTTGATGCCGTCAAAGGTAAGATCCGGAATATTGAACTGTGTAAATTCCCTTGCCAGTTTATTGGTAGATGGGGAATGGGCATCGGAATTTGTTAGAAAAGTCAGCCTATGTAATTCTTCAATCCTGTCTGCATAATTACTGTCTGCACTCAGGCCGAGTTCAACAAAAGAAACGTAATCCGTCATACTCCCATAGCAGCTTTCCAGGCTGTCATGGTAGCCATAAAGGGCAGTCCAGGGAGTAAAAGCGTGGCAGGGGCCTATAAGAGCTTCAAGATCTTTTGCAATCTCGGCAATCTCACAGCCGTCCAGCTTAACAGTGGGCCTTCCGTCCGCTTCAAGGTTTCCGAAAGGAGCAATTTTCTCCGCCAGCTCTTCAGCTTTTGAAATCGAAGGTAAAATAAGGAGATGGTGCACACGGTCAATATCTTCGATTTCGGTTGTCGGAATAAAAAATATATTATCTATCCGGATTTCTTCGTCTGAAATGGCTGCTTTCTTAATATCTTCAAGCCACTTCGGATGGGTGCAGTCCCCTGTACCGATAAGCTCCATCCCTTTTTTTGATGCTTCACTTGCAATCGTGGGCAGTTCCATTTTTGCGGAACATGCCATCGAGTACTTTGAGTGAAGATGGAGGTCTGCATTGACTTTCATTTCAGAACTTTTCTCCAGAAGTTTTTACTATCAGGCTCCTTGCTGAATATCTATCCGGGTTCTTGATACCTATATTATTAATCTGGAGATTCTTTAATTTATGTTACCCTATGTAACGCAGGTCTTCTTCCGTGGGTTTGACTTCCGGGAAGTTCTGCTGTTCTTCTTTTTCTTTCAACTTTTCGAGGATATTTTCCATTTCCTCGGCTTTTTTCTTAAGGGAATCCGTATTTACCTCGATTCCGAAAATATTGCACAGCAGTTTCAAAAGAGACTGGGCGCTTTTAGGGTCCATAAGGTATCCGGGTGTCATTCCCATAAGGCAGGCTGCTTCTATTCCTCTCATCCCGCTGAAAGCTACAAGCAGGCCGGATGCTCCTACGATTCCTCCGCTCGGCTCTGACTCCCTGAACTCTACTCCGTATTTCTTAATCTCTTCTATCAGTTCAGTGCTGTTAGCAACCCCAAGGACAGTATCTTCATAGGCAAGCTTACCTGTCGGGTAGCCCCCCAGGGTGTATATTCTCGGGACTTTCAGCTCCTCTGCAATGTCAAGGTAGAGAGAACAGAGTTCGTAATGCCCCTGTGCAGTGGTGCTCTGGTGGTCTCCTACAAGAAAAAGAACGTCAGTATCGTTTGCTTTACCCTGATAAATGGTATTGCTCACCGGGCGGACAGTACAGTCTTTATTGACAAGAACCTGCGGCGGAAAATGAGGGGAATAAACTTCCATAATCTTTTCGGCTTTGAGTTCGTCTACGAGATGTTCTGCTACCAGCTTGCCCACAAGCCCTACTCCGGGAAGTCCTACTATCATTATTGGGTTTTTGAGTGCAAGGTTTTCTTTCAGGCGGACAAGTGTACTTTGTTGCATAAAAATCCTTATCCTTTCTTTGCCAGTCTGCGGTACTTACCATAAGGGTCCTGAGGAGAAAAGCGAGCCGGGATAGCGGGTAAAGTATCTCCCCCGCAAACCGGACATTTTTCCCTTAAAGTGTACCTGCCGCAATTTTTGCATTTGCGGATCTTTTGTCCCAAAGGGCATCACGCCTTTGTCGATTCGATGTGCCGTTTAAAGACCCCGTGTCCGCCGAGTTTGGAAATAGTGTCTATTGCCGTCTGGGCGGATTTCTTAAGGACTGATTCGGCTTTCTTATAATCAGGAGCTATTACCTTGATTCTGTATCTTGGAGCCCCTGTGTAAGTTATTTCGAGCCTGACATCTTTTCCATCCACATCACTGATGGAATTTGCAGCGCTGAGAGACTGTTTTATGACCTCTATGCCATCTGGAAGATTACAGGTCAGATCAACATATCCTGCGATGTCCACGAAGGGCAGCTTGATATTTTCTCCTGCGATCTTAATTATGCTCTTTAAATACTTCTTGTTGACTTTGAGTCCTTTAAAGGCTTTCTCCCCTTCGATAGCTGCTTCTTCGAAGGCTGAGTATGCGCTTCCGAACTCTTCAACGAGTCTCTCGTGCAGAGCCTGCAAGCCGCTTTCGTCGGTCTTTGTTTCTTCGGCCACGAACTGGAGCCACTTGGCGGCTTTCTGCTCATTCTTCCATTCCTGGATTTTAGCCCGCCGCTGGTGCTCGTTCACGTCTTTCAATGAAAGGTCTATGTGGCCGCGGGAAGGGTCCACGTTCAGAACCTTGCAGACAATTTTCTGTCCTTCCCTGACGTAATCCCTGACGTATTTGACCCAGCCTGCTTTAATTTCGGAGATGTGGATAAAACCTTCCCGACCTCCGAATTCCTCAAGCTCGACGTAGGCTCCGAAATCAGTTACATTCTTCACCGTACAGACAACAAACTCTCCGACTTCGGGCCAGTTATCGTTTCCCATTCGTACCACTTCTCGATTTTTGTGTTTTATTACTCTCTGTACTCCTGTCCAGTGCTTTTACCGGTCCGGTTATTCAAGCACTTCCAGGATGTGAGTGGTAATTGTAGATTTTCCACCGGTTGGTTCGGCAAGGGTTCTTCCACAGACAACGCAGGTAATCTTGCGGCTTGCGCTTCCGAATATGATCTGTTCGTTTTCGCAGTCGTTGCACTTTACGCGCAGGAACCTGCTCTTTGGCCTCTGGGTATAGTCTACCATTTCATCTTACTCCTTGAACTCGAACTTCTTTGCCCTGAAGCAGGGTCTCTGGTGGGCTTTCTTGCATACTGTGCAGCGGTATCTGAGCCAGATGCGTTTTGTTGGTTTGTCGCCTCCGGGCACCTTGGAGAACTTTCCACTGTTTCCTATACCTTGCTGTCTTTCCTTCTGCCTTGCAATATGAGTCAATGATGAAGCCTGACCCTTCTTGACCCTCTCTGCTACATGTTCCTGGTGGGTCTTACAGAACGGGCAGTAAGTTCTGAATCTTTTTGGAATCTTCATTCTTTACACCTTTTTTGTTGATTATTGGTATTGGGCATGCATATTCCGACTTTTGCGGAAAAGCATCATTAGTATACCTGTTAAATATACGTATGGCGTTACGTATGGCGTTTTATTTCCTGGGAAGCTATTATTTGGGAAGCCTTTGATTGATGAGTTTGAAATAATCTTGACCTTTTTTGTCCTGATCAACGGTTAGTGTTCTCTATCGAGGACAGGGTCAGAGCACGCTAACAAGGTTAAGCTACACAGATATAGCTACACATATAAATACTAATGCTATTACCTGAGGCGCCTTTTTTATTATTCACGAATCTACTGTTTGCAGACATTTTGATGCGGTGACCCCAACTGTTTTTCCGGCTAAAATAAGCTGTATGTCTCAAGAAATCAATTCTTTTAGGAATTCTTTTCTCCCGATTTTTTGTCCCCTGCAGCAATCAGTTTTGCTGCATTCCGCTTTATTAGCCCTGTTGCATTCAGTTGCGGCAAAACAACAACATCTTCAGCATTGACTGTATAATTCCTGCCGTCTGCACCCGTGAAAGTTGGCAGATCCTTCAGTATTCGAACAACAACATATTCTTCGTTTATATTTTTTTTGCCCGAATCTGTCCCCTTCCCTTCTGCAGTCACGGTTACCTCACTGCCTGTGTTTGCTTCTACAAGAATAGCAGCAGATGCCTTTCTTGCTTCCCCTATCCTGGGCCAGACAGCAACCTTCCCCGAATCAGGATAAAGAATAGGGCCCAGAAGCTCTATCTTTGCAGCTTCGATTCCCTGAAGCACAAGGTCGTAAAGCATTTTCTCCGCAGGGAGCAGCTTTTCAATATCCTTCGAAATAGGCTTATCGGCATGAGACTGGATCGTTGCCCTGGTAATGACCTTTCCTATCCTTTTCATAAAGATGGTCTCAAGGTCAGAAAGTGCCCTTTCATGCTCGTCATTGAGCATTTTTGACTCCGGAGAACGGGGATTGTTTATCTTACCTATCTCTTTCTCGAGTTCCCGGATATATTTTTCGGCTTCCAGGTAAAAATCAGCCGGAATTGTCTTTAAGGTCTGGTTTTTTTCTTTGTACAACGCCTGGCTGATTTCTTCTATGTCCATACTCTGCAACACCTCTACAAATCAGATATACGGCTGCATATTCAGGAACTTCCTGTATGCCTTCCTCTATTCTTAAATCCTCGGCCTTCAACTGCACTGAGAAAGGCTTTGAAACGGTTATCTTTATCGGTTTGTTACCAAAGACTACTGCATCGTTAAGCGGATCAAAACTTTCCAGTTCGGGCAAAGTAAGCTTTTTAACCAGCATCCCGGACCCGCCGTGAAGGGACCCGGGCAAGCGGATAAGCCTTTTGATGTCGGCAGTTACAGGTTCATCAACACTGGCTCCGAACCTGTGCAGGAAATTTCCCATTGATTCCTGCATAAAATATGCGGCAATCTCCTTAAAGTTTCTTACGCCGAAGTCCAGCCTTCCTTTCTCCAGAATATCCTTCAAGCCGTTTTCACTGTTGGTAATATTTATAAGCTTTTTAATTGTGGTATCCCCAACGTCATGCCTTCGAAGCTCGGGAAACATGTCTTTTTTGTATTTTTTCCCGCACTCTGCTTTCATGTAATCGGTAAGGTAAAGTGCAATCCTCTTTCCCCATCCCGAATCATATCCCACAAGCGTGCACTTTACAGGCAGGTTTTTGATCCCTTTAAATGCCTTTGAGCCTGTCCCGAAATCCCCGTCCATTGCAACTTCCCTGAAAAAATATTTGAAATCAATATCCCTGCCGCTAACATAATTTACTATTTCCCTTCTTTCTGAGCTCCCGAGATTCCGGACCTTCGGGCTGGTAATATGGAAGTGGTATCCTCTCCCTCCGGAAAATACAAGCTCGGTCTCCTGCTCTGAAAACCCGAAATCATCCAAAAGGAAGTCCATAAGCTTAAATGTCTCCTTCTTCACAAGCTCGAGCATATCCGCATAATTTCTCGGGGCATTGGGCAGGTGGTCTGCGTCCAGGTCAAAAATGAGCTCTGCCCCAAGCCAGTTTTTCTCATTCATTTTCCGCGCATCCGGGTATTCGTAATATGCAGTAGAATTGTAAACATGCGCAGGGGCCATGCCGTAAAGGTAGTCTAGAGCCTCTCCGGGCGAGCCGAAAGCCTTGTGCCTGTGCATCATTTTTTCCGGCATATCGTCGTAGAAGATGAAAGCCCATTCTCTGTTAGGCAGATGGTCAGGGAGACCTATTTCAGCGGTCTTATAATACTTCTGAAAACAGGATTTCAAATAACGGGTTGTTCTACTGTCCATGGTTTTAGGGCTTCAGGGTTTTTGGGTCTTGGTTATGTTTTGTTCAGGGATTTAGTTTGGGTTTTCCCTAAGATAAATCATCTCATATTTTACTTTTGGTTATATCTGTTTTTTTCGAAATGCATTAAATTGTTTCGAAAAACACAGGTTTATGTCTTCTCAGGTATGGGTGAAAAGACATCAGGTTTAATTTAATTCCGACTTTGAAAATAATAGTTACAGGGCAATAGCTACAGGGCAAACAAATATGATATCAAAGAATAGCCGGGAGAATAAATCTTGCTATATGCATTTTAAAACAGTTTGTCCACCTATTGGTTTTAAGTAGGAGATTTTGAATCTAATTAGAAATTGCCAGTACAGGGTCACAAACTCATCGAGTAGCTTAAATGAAATAACAGGTCTGGATTCTACGCTCAATAAGTATAAATGACTAAGAGAAATGACTAAGAGACCTATAAACAGAGCACATTAATATTATGGTATCTCTATAATTGTCTTTGTTAATTATTGATAAACAATGAATATATGTGGGAACTGATGGAGAGATATAAACTGCAGGAGGCAAATCTGTGGGGAGTAGAATCAGTATTATAGATCACATCAATACGCTTCGATACTATCTGAAAAGGGGAGAAAATGAAGGCCCGGTTGAAGACTCAATAGAAGACTCAATTAGGGTTTCGTCCGGTGCAGTAGAGCCTGATAGTCAGGATATTTTCGAGACTTTTACCAGCCCGTCTACAGGTATGAAACTCATCCTGATTCCGGCTGGGGAATTTGATATGGGGTCACCTTCCAAAGAAAAAGGCAGGTCAGACTCAGAATCTCCTGTCCACAGGGTTGCGATTAAAAATCCCTTTTTTATGGGAAAATATCCGGTTACGCAAAAGCAATGGAAGAAAATAATGGGGACCAGCCCTTCAAACTTCAAAGACGGAGCCCGGCCTGTTGAGATGGTTTCCTGGGAAGAAATCCAGGAGTTTATTCACAAACTGAATGCAATGGAAAACACCGATAAATACCGTTTGCCTTCGGAAGCCGAATGGGAATATGCCTGCAGGGCTGGTACACAGAGCAGACACTTTTTCGGCGACGATGAGCTAAAGCTTGGTGACTATGCATGGTACGTTATGAACGCAGGCCGCAAAACTCATCCTGTTGCCGGAAAGAAACCGAATCCCTGGGGGCTCTATGATATGCACGGAAATGTATGGGAACTGGTTCAGGACAGCTGGCATGCTGGCTATAACGGTTCCCCTTCTGACGGCAGTGCATGGGAAGGCGGAAACAGCTCCAATCGCGTCTCCCGTGGGGGAAGCTGGTACTGTGACTCCGATTTCTGCCGCTCGGCTGCCCGCTTCAGCCGCGAGCCTGACAAACGTTTAGCCAACCTCGGGTTCCGCCTCGTGAAGGAATTATAAGTTTTTTCTCTTATTTTTTTCTTCTTTTTTCAATTAATGTTTTGATTCTCTAGCTCTCCAAAAGTTTTCTGGAAAGTATTGTTTTTTGTAAATATTACTTCTTTAAAGTGTAAAATAGTAAACCATATATCTCCGAAAGAAAATCTGATTTTTGATTGTGGAATCGTTGGTGACAAAATGCAGGAAGTTCTTGATAAATTTGATTTCTCTATCGTGCTGAAGTCTGAAGGTGTTGGCGATTCTTCAGAATACTGGCAAGAACAATGCTGGCAATTATATGATTCTATTTACAAGGCTATGTCTGATGGTAAAATAGAGCCTTTAAAATTTCAGAGTTCTGAAGGAGATCGGTCCGATCTTATTTCCTTTTTCAGTACACTCGCAGCTTTCGGCATAACAGGAAAAGTTTTCGCTGATGTAATTCTCGATGCAATGAAGGCGTGGCTTGAGTATAGGCCAACTGCCGAAATTGAACTAAAATGCCCTGACGGAAGCACGATCAAAATTTCAAATCTGCCTCTCGCAAAATTATCTCAATTTTTTGAAGAAAATCCGCAGCTATCAATCTGCGAAGGTCTGAATCGTTTCAAGATTTCTAGGGACTAAATTTCCATGTGTTAGTATCATGACTGACAAAAGAGTCGGGCTTGTTATTGGAAATAATTATCCAAATTCAGATAAAGAGCTGAAGTTTGCAGTAGCTGATGCTATCAAAATGAAGGAGGTCCTGCTGAACAAAGATATTTGTGGGTTTGACAATGTTGAAGACTCAATAGATGATACCTTCTTAGATGCAAGGATCAAAATTGAAAGAATACTGAAAAACGCAAATCATGGAGACCTTATTTTCATTTATTTTTCCGGTCATGGGAAAAAACATCTGGACAATGGGCTGCGTTTGTTATTCAAAGATACTAATGAAGATTACATTCTGGCAACGTCACTAAACTTTGATTACATCAATAGATGCATGAGATATCCGTCTCAGAAATCGGTTATTATAGTTCTTGATTGCTGTTATAGCGGGGTTGCTGGAATAAGGGATACCGATGTGATGGAAGCCTTGAAAAAATATTCCGGTTCAGGAACCATTATTCTCACTTCAACCGGGTTGACAGGTTCTTCTGCTGCAAGAGAAGAAGAGAAATTCGGGCATGGAGTTTTTACTCACTATTTGATAGAAGGATTGGAGAAAGGTTACGCTGATAAGAAGAGCAACGGTCACATATCCATAGACGATTTGTACAATTACGCTTTTGAAAAGACAAAATTTGATGGGTACCAATCTCCAAAGAAGGAAGGGAGCATAGAAGGGACAATTTTCATTGGAAGAAATCCTCAAAAAATCAGGGAAAACGAATACAATTCTAAGAAAAGCAAACTCCTCAGTGAATATGTTAGAATACTTCATCCCCTCATACTTGACGAGTCTCAGACAATCCTGAGAAAAGCCTATGATATACCTCCTTCTCTAGAATCGGTTGATGAAACCATATATAATCTGCTCGATTCGCTATTGAAAGGTGAGCTTCGCCCTGAAAATTATAGTGATGCAGTAGAGCACCTTAAGGGAATAAGTAAAAGTTCTGAAAGTTCCCGAAATAAGAATAAAGTTGATAACTCGACTCCTGCCGTTTCAAAAAGTGAAAATAAAGGGTTCCTTGTGAACTCCGAAGAAACTGATATCCCAAAAATCTTCACTAGCCCTTCTACAGGTTTGAAAGGTGAACTTCAACCTGAGAATCATAGTGATGCAGTACAGCATCTTAAGAGGATAAGTATAAGTTCTGAAAATTCCCGAAGCAAAAATCAAATTGATAAATCGAATGCTGCCGTTTCAAAAAGTGAAACTATAGAGTCCCTTATGAACTTTGAAGAAATTGATAGTCCAAAAATCTTCACTAGCCCTTCTACAGGTATGGAGTTCGTACTCATTCCTGCCGGCAAATTTATGATGGGATCACCTTCTGACGAGAAGGATAGGTATGATGACGAAGTTCCTGCCCATGAAGTGACCATTAAAAATACTTTTTACCTTGGTAAATATCCTGTTACTCAGAAACAGTGGGAGAAAGTTATGGGCAACAATCCT